>JBGAQV010000067.1:251-15379 GCA_044220505.1 Dermatophilaceae bacterium | reverse complement strand
GTTGATCACTCGGGTCGCCTTGTAGATGAGTACGAAACCCAGCGCGGCGAGCGCGAGGATCGCACCGTCGGCCAGGCCGTAGACGGTGAGCGAGATGAAGGTGTTCATCGGCGTCCACTCCAGACGGGGCGTCGGCCGCGGCCCTCGGGCTCGCGGTAGTTCGTGAGGTCGACGATCCGCAGGTCGATGGTGCGGTCGACCTTGGAGCCGTCCTGGTAGGTGACGGTCGTCGTGATGCCGATCCGCTCGTCGCCGCGGGCGAGCGCGTCGATGATGAGCCCGTAGCGGTCGGCGATGACATTGCGGCGCACCTTGCGGGTGCGGGTGATCTCGTCGTCATCGGGGTCGAATTGCTTGTGCAAGAGCACAAACCGCTTGACCCGTATGCCGTCGGGCAGGTCTTCGTTGGACCGGTTGACTTCCTCGGAGACCAGGTCTTGCACCTCGGCCTTGGCCGCGAGGTCGGTATAAGTCGTGTAGGACAACCGCTCGTGCTCGGCCCAGGATCCCGTGGTCATCGGGTCGATGGTGATGATCGCGGTCATCCCGTGGTCGCTGGGGAAGGTGACGGCTTCCTCGACGTAGGGCGAGAACTTGAGCTTGTTCTCGATGAAGGCCGATGAGAACCGCACTCCGTCGGCGGTGGTGAGCACGTCCTTCTGCCGGTCTATGACGACCAGGTGGCCCTTGTCGTCGAGATAGCCGGCGTCGCCGGTGTGCAGCCAACCCTCGGGGTCGACGGCTTCGGCGGTGGCTTCGGGGTTGCGGTGGTAGCCGCGGAAGACCGAGGCCGAGCGCAGCAGGATCTCGCCGTTGTCGGCGATCTTGATCTCGGTGCCGGCGATCGGGGTGCCGACGGTGTTGAAGGCGATGTCGTCGTCGCGGTGCACGACGGCGATGCCGCAGATCTCGGTCTGGCCGTAGATCTGTTTGAGGTTGACCCCGATGGCGTGGAAGAAGCGGAACACGTCGGGTCCGAGCGGCGCACCGCCGGTGTAGGCGTGCCCGTTGCGGGCCAGCCCGAGCTGGTCGCGCACCGGGCGCAGGGCGACCTGGTCGGCGATGGCGTGCACCACGCTGAGCCCGCCGGCTGATTGACCCTTGATCTTGCGCTCGGCCACCTTGTCGCCGATGTCGTAGCCCCAGCCGAAGACCTTGCGCTTGAGCCAGCCGGCCTCGTCGATGCGGACCTGGACCTCGGAGAGCATCGACTCCCAGATCCGCGGCGGGCTGAACATGACGTCCGGCCCGATCTCACGCATGTCGGTCTTCTGGGTCGAGGAGTCCTCGGGGAACGAGATCGTCAGGCCGCGGGACAGGCCGCAGGCGACCGCGAGCATCTGCTCGCCGATCCACGCGAACGGCAGGAAGGACACATAGCGGTCCTTGGCGTCGATCGGGTCGATCGTCGTGAGGTGGTCGGCCATGGCCAGCAGGTTGGAATGGCTCAGCTCAGCGAGCTTGGGCCGGCTGGTCGTGCCGGAGGTGGTGCAGATGACCGCGATGTCCTCGGCGCTGCCCTGCGCGATCTGCTCGTCGAGCCAGCCGGCGCGGGTGGACCCCCAGGCGTGACCGACCTGCTCGACGTGGGTGAAGTCGCGCAGGAAGTCGTGGTCGTACTGCTCCAACCCGTGCGGGTCGTAGAAGATCACCGTCTCCAGCAGCAGGGGCGGCATCGCGGCGTACTCGGTCGGCCGACGGCCGTCGCGCTCGTCCTCGATGAGCTTGATGAGCTTGTCGACCTGCTCCTGGTCTTCGGCGACGACGACCTTGACCCGGGCCAGGGTGAGGATGTGCAGGAGTTCCTCACCGATGCTCGTGGGGTAGATGCCGACGACGGCCGCGCCGATGCTCTGGGCGGCGAGTTCGGCGATGAGCCATTCCGGGCGGTTGTCGCCGAGGACTGCGACGATGTCGCCGCGCTGGATGCCTAGCTCGGCCAGTCCGTGCGCGAAATCCCGGACCCGGGCGGCATACAGGCTCCAACTCATCGGTGCCCAGATGCCGTAGCGCTTCTCCTGCATCGCGGTGTCATTGGGGCGCGTCGCCGCCAGCCCGGTGAGCAGCCGCGGGAAGGTGTCAGCGGCCATCGGTGCTCCCATCAGTGGTCCTCCGCCCCGAGATAGGCCTCGATGACAGCCGGGTTGGCCTTGACCTCGTCCGGCGTGCCGTCGGCGATGAGCCGACCGAAGTCGAGCACGGAGACCCGGTCGGAGATGTCCATGACGACGGCCATGTCGTGCTCGATGAGGATCACGGTGACGCCGGCGAGCTCGTGGACGTCGAGGACATAGCGGGCCATGTCCTCCTTCTCCTCGGAGTTCATGCCGGCCATGGGTTCGTCGAGCAGCAGCAGCGCCGGCTGCACGGTGAGCGCGCGGCCGAGCTCGACGCGCTTCTGGATGCCGTAGGCGAGCGAACCGACCGGCTTGTGCCGGAATGCCTGCAGCGAGAGCAGGTCGATGACCTCTTCGACCAGGCCGCGGTGGGCGATCTCCTGGCGCTGCGCCGGCCCGAACCACAGCAGCGACGCGGCGATGCTCTGGCTCATATGCGTATGCCGTCCGAGCATGAGGTTTTCCAGCACGGTGAGGCCGGAGAACAGCTCGATGTTCTGGAACGAGCGGGCCACGCCCAGCCGGGCGATCTTGTGCGGCGCGAGTTTGGTCAGCTCGTGGGTCGTGCCGCCGTCGCCGGTGTGCAGCGTGATCGAGCCCTGTTGCGGGTGGTAGAGCCCACTCACGCAGTTGAGCAGGCTCGACTTGCCGGCGCCGTTGGGGCCGATGACCGCATGGATATGCCCTTGGGTGACCGTGAAGCCCACGTCATGCAGGGCCACGACGCCGCCGAAGCGCAGTTCGATGTCTCGGATCTCCAGGGCCGGACGGCCCGCAGGCACCGTCGAGGAGTTGAGCGTGTGTTCGTAGGCGCGAGTGCGCACTGCGGACCTCCCAGGTCATCGTCGACCTCACCGAGCCGCCGTGGCGCGGTGTGCTGAGCATAGGTTTTCACATAGTGGAAACGCAATGGCTTCTGGTGGAAGCCAGTCTCGGAGTACAGTGCCGATGTCGTGTGGCGTTCGTGAAGCGAACTCGTGAAACCGGGGTGACGTATGCCGCTCAGCGAGGCTTTGCAGGAAGCTCCCGGCTCACTCGGGACGGTGCGTAATGCCGTGCTCTTGTTGCAGTTGCTCGGTGAGGGACCGGCATACCAGCAGTTGACCGACCTCGCCGAGCGCTCGGGACTGTCGGTCCCGACGGTGCATCGCTTGCTGCGGTCCATGGTGCTGGCTGATCTGGTCGAACAGGACCCCCGTTCATCACGATATGGACTCGGTCCTGAACTGACCCGGCTCTCGCATCGCTATCTCGCCCGGCTGCCGGTGCTCGGCGCGCTGTCGCCCTATCTCGCGCAGGTCCGAGACGCCGTGGGCGCGACCGTCCATGTGCAGGTGCTCGTGCGCTCATCGGTGGTGGGCGTCGACCGGGTCGACGGGCCGCAGTCCGGCGTCTTCCGTGACCCCCATGCGGTGCTGCCGGCGCTCGCCTCCGCCGGCCGCCGCGGTCGAGCCGGGGGGCCATGTCGAGGTGGCCGTGCCGGTGTTGGACGCCGGCGGGGTGACCTTGGCGGCGTTGGTGGTCGATCTGCCGGTGGGGGCCTCGGACGCCCAGGTGACCGAGGCGGTCGCCCACCTGCGCCGGGCCGTCACCGCGGCGATGCGGACCCTCGGTCATGGCTGAACCCCTGCGGTCGATGGAGCCCGATCTGCGGGCCTGGCTGCCGACCTTCGAGGAATTGCCCTGGGCGCGGCGCCCGGACGCCTGGTGGACGCCGGGGGAGCGGCACGGCCGATGGTTCGAGGGCGGGCGGTTCAACGTCGCAACCGCGTGCGTGTCGGTGCACGCCGAGCGCACCCCGGACGCCGTGGCACTGCGCTGGGAGGGCGAGCCCGGCGACCGCCGCACGATCACGTATGCCGCGCTCGAGGACGAGGTCGCCGCGCTGGCCCGCGGGTTACGGTCGTTGGGGGTCGGGGTCGGCGATGTCGTTGCGCTGCACCTGGGTTGGCTGCCCGAGACGGTCGTCGCGATGTTCGCCTGCGCCCGGATCGGCGCCGTCCACGCAGTCGTGCCGACGCCGCTGCCGGCCGAGGCCCTGGCCGACCGGCTGACCGCCCTCGGGGCGTCGGTGCTCTTCACCCAGGACGGGGCCTGGCGGCACGGCACGGTGCTGCCGCTCAAGGCCCGGGCCGATGAGGCACTCAGTGCCGTCGGCGGCATTCAGCACACCGTCGTCGTGCGGCGCACCGGCATCGACATCGGCTGGTTCGAGGGTGATCGGTGGTATCACGACCTCGTCGCCGCGACCCGGCCGGGGCGCGCACGGCATACCGGAAGTGCTTCTGCCGCACCGCGATCCGAGGCTGCTGCCGCCGCGTCATCGGTCGAGGACCTGCCGGCCGACCACCCGCTCCTGCTCGTGAGCCTGGCCCACCGCGGCGGGCGGCCGGTGACTGTCTCGCTCGGCGGCGCGGCGACGGTCGCGACCGCACTGGCCGTGCACCGTGGCGGCGTGGCGATGGGGTCGGTGCTCTGGTGCGCGGGCGACGGGGCCTGGCTGGGCACGCAGGTGCACGGGGTCTACGGCCCGCTCGCGGCGGGCGAGACGGCGGTGGTCTACGAGGGGACGCTCGACGTGCCGACGCCCGCGCGCGCCTGGCAACTCATCGACCGGTATGCCGTGTCGACCCTCATGACGACGCCCTCGGTGCTTCGATCGATGCGGTCCTGGGCGGGCGAGCTCGGGCAGCCGCCGCGGATCGCGTCGCTGCGCCGGGTGGTCTCGTTCGGTGAGCCGGTGGACGCCGAGATCCGGGACTGGTCCCGTCGCGGGCTGGCCTCGGGCGAGGTGAGCGTCGCCGACGGGTGGGGACAGGTCGAACTGGCGGGCATCACCCGGCTGGACAACCCGGTGCGCGCGGGCGGGATGCCCGATCTCGGCGAGGCGATCGTCGATCGTGACGGCCGGCCGGTGCCCGACGGGCAAGCGGGCGAGCTGGTGATGACCCGGCCCTGGGCAGGGCTCATGGTCGGCCTCGACGCCCCATCGGTGCTGGTCGACCGGGAGTACTGGGAGCGGGTGCCCGGTGCTTATGCAACCGGTGACCGGGCGCGGATCCTGCCCGGCGGTGAGCTGGAGTTCCTCGGGCGCACCGACGAGATCGTCTCGGTCTCCGGGCAGCTCGTCTCGCTGATGGAGATCCGGGGGCTGCTCGCCGACCATCCGTTTGTCGCCGCGGTCGACGTCATCGAGCGGCGCGACCACGCCGGCGGGCGCTATATCGCCGCAGCGGTGGTGTTGACCGCCGACGCCGCGCGCGCGGCTGCGGCGGGTGGGCGAGGCTTGGCCGCGGTTGCCCGTGATCTCGGCGAGAGTGTGCGCGAGACCTTGGGCGGGTTGGCCAAGCCGCGGCTGGTCATGGTCGTCGATCGGTTCGGCGACGAGCTGCGCGGTGACGAACGGCGGCGGGCGCTTGCGGTCATTCCGGTCGGCGACCTGGTCGAGCCGCGCCGGGTGACCTGGGCCCAAGTCCTTGCCGCCGCCGAGTACTCCGACTGAATGGGTCCGACCGGAATCGCGTGCGGCGAGCCGGGCGTCGGGTCCCGGGCGTTAGCCCCAGAACAGGTCGGCGCACCCCCATTAGGCTGCCCGGTATGCCGTCCGCCCGAGGAAGTCTCGCCTGGCACCCGCTCGCCGATCACCTCGACCTGGTCGCCGAACCCGTCGCTGCTGCAGCCGCGCTGGTGCCGCACGCCGAGGTCGCCGAGATCGACGCCGAGCTGGCCGACACGGCTGCCTTCTGCACGGCATACGACGTCGCGCCGGAGGCGTCTGCCAACTGTGTCGTCGTCGAAGGGCGCCGCGCCGAGCGGATCGTCCGCGCTGCCGTGATGGTGCTCGCGGTCGACCGGGCCGACATCAACAAGGCGGTGCGCAAGCATCTCGACGTGCGCAAGCTGTCCTTCATGTCGCAGGAGGCCGCGCAGGAGCTCACCGGGATGCGCCAGGGTGGCATCACGCCGGTGGGTCTGCCAGCGGACTGGCTGATCCTCGTCGACGATGCCGTCGTCGCGGCCGGTCCGGTCGTCATCGGCGCCGGGGTGCGAGGCGCCAAGCTCCTCGTCGACGGCGCGGCGCTCGCGACGCTGCCCCAGGCTGAGGTGCTGTCGCTGCGCGTGCCGCGCTGACTGGCTGCATGGCTGACTCGCCAGTGGAGAGAAACCCACCGCCGGCGTGGGTTTCTCTCCACTGGCCGGTGTGCGTGGGGCAGGCGGGCGGACGGCATACCGGGAATTGGGCTTGTCCCGCGTCGATATCCTGAGCCGCATGCCCTCCCCCCACGATGTGTTGGCTCCCGCCGTGTCCGCAGCGATCGCTGCCGCGTTCGGGGAGGACTACCGCGGTGCCGACCCGGTGCTCCGGCCGAGCCAGTTCGCCGATCTGCAGGCCAATGCCGCGCTGCCGCTGGCCAAACGGCTCGGTATGCCGCCCCGCCAGGTCGCTGAGCGCGTCGTCGCCGAGCTCGACGTCGCCGGTGTGTGCGATGCGGTCGAGATCAGCGGGCCGGGGTTCGTCAACCTCACCCTGTCGAATGCGTGGATCGCGGGGGCCGTCGAGGGGATGGCTCGCGACGGGCGGCTCGGTGTGCCGCTGCAGGTGCAGCAGGTCATCCCGATCGACTATTCGGCGCCCAATGTCGCCAAGGAGATGCACGTCGGACACCTGCGCACGACGGTCGTCGGCGACGCGCTGGCCCGGACTCTCGAGCACCTCGGCCACCTGGTGATCCGGCAGAACCACATTGGCGACTGGGGCACGCCGTTCGGGATGCTCGTCGAGCACTTCCTCGAGGTGGGCGAGGGCTCGCAGGAGGCGCGGCTGGCCGAGACCGACCCGAACGCCTTCTATGCGGCCGCGCGGGAGAAGTTCGACCAATCGCCGGAGTTCGCCGAGCGGGCGCGGGCGCGGGTCGTCGCGCTGCAGGCCGGCGACCCAGAAACGCTGCACTGGTGGGAGACCCTGCTCGCGGCGTCGAAGCGCTATTTCAACAGGATCTATACGACCCTGGGCGTGACCCTGACCGACGCCGATCTGGCGGGCGAGTCGACCTACAACGCCGAGCTGGCCGGCATCTGTGCGGAGCTGGAGGCGCGCGGGCTGGCGGTCGTCTCCGACGGCGCGCTGTGTGTCTTCCTCGACGAGTTCACCGGGCGCGAGGGCAAGCCGGTGCCACTCATCATCCGCAAGTCCGATGGTGGATATGGCTACGCCACAACGGATTTGGCGACGATCCGCTATCGGGTGTCGCAGCTGGGTGCCGACCGGGTGCTCTACGTGGTCGGCGCGCCGCAGGCGCTGCACTTCCAGATGGTCTGGGCGACGGCGCGGCTGGCCGGCTGGCTGCCCGACGACGTCGAGGTCGTCCACGTGCAGATCGGCAACGTCCTCGGCTCGGACAAGAAGATCCTGCGCACCCGCGAGGGCGTCGCGCTCAAACTCATGGCCCTGCTCGAGGAGGGCATCACCAAGGCCCGCGACTACGTCGACACGGCTCGCCCGGATCTGCCCGAGCAGGTGCGAGCCGAGATCGCGCGGCAGGTGGGCATCGGGGCGATCAAATACGCCGACCTCTCGGTCGCGCACGACAGCGCCTACGTCTTCGACCTCGACCGGATGCTCGCGCTCACCGGAGACACCGGCCCCTATATGCAGTATGCCGCCGCCCGGGTCCGCTCGATCTTCCGCTCAGCGGGTGTCGACCCGGGTGTGGGCTCGGCTGGCGGCACGGGTGGGGGCACGGTCGCGGACTCGGGCGCGGACTCGGCTGGCGGCACGGTCGCGGACTCGGGTGTGGTCCCGCGGTCGGTCGTCATCACCGAGCCTGCCGAGCGGGCGCTGGCGCTGCACCTGATTGCCTTCGGGTCAGTGGTGGCCCAGGTCGGCGACGCCCTCGAACCGCACCGGCTCTGCGGTTACCTTTATGAGCTGGCCGCGCTCTTCTCGTCGTTCTACGAAAGCTGCCCGGTGCTCAAGGCCGAAGGCCCGGTGCGCGAGTCGCGGCTCGCGCTGGCCGCGCTTACCCTCGGTGTCCTCGAGCAAGGGCTGGCGCTGCTCGGTGTGGAGACCCCGCAGGAGATGTGACTCTGCGGGGGTCTTGCGCGGCTCAGCCTGCGGCGATGGCTTCCTCGACCGGCTTCGGCGGGGTGTCCGCCGCGACGCTGAGCAGCAACACGCAGTCCGAGAGCGCCTCCACCGCATGCCGCTCCGGCGGGATGGCCACGAATTGCCCGGGCGTGATGACCCAGGACCGATCACCGGCGATGAGCCGGGCATTGCCGGTCACGCACTGCAGCGTCGCGGCAGGTGGGGCGTTGTGCTCGGAGAGTTCGCGGCCCTCGGCGAGCCCGATGACGACGGCGCGCAGTGGCCCCACGGCATACACCTGCTGTGCCGCCCGGCCGGAGGATGCCTGGCGGGCGCGGTCGAGGAGTTCGGTAGCGAGGCTGGGCAGATCGATGATGTCGTCCATCGATCGAGGCTACGTCGGCCTGCGGACAAAGGACAGCCCTGCAGCGGTGGACTGCCACCCCCGACCTCGACGACATGAGCCAATTGGTGGCTTCCCGGCTCGCGAAGCCACCAAAAGGCTCATGTCACGGAGCGAGAGGGCTGCGAGGGGGCCCTTACACCGACGCCTGCAGACGTCGGGTGACCGCCATCGCTGCGGTCCGTACCGCGGGAGCCAGTCGGGGCAGGTCGATCCGGTGGGTCGTGCCGGTCACCGAAAGGGCCGCGACCGGCATACCGCCGCGTCCGAAGACCGGCGCCGCAGCGCAGGCGACCCCGTAGCTGGACTCCTCGTGGTCGTAGGCGACGCCCTCGCGCCGGATCGACTGCAGGGCGCGGTGGAACGCGCCGGGCATCGCGAGGGTATGCCGGGTGAGCGCCGGCAATCCGGCCCCCACCCGCCCGGCCACGACCTCGGGCGCAGAGAAGGCGAGGATCGCCTTCCCCACCCCGGTCGCGTGCGCCGGCAGCCGCCCGCCGACCCGCGAGGGCAGCCGCGGCCCGTGCTTGGCGCGCAAGATGTCGACATAGACGACGTCGACCCCGTCGAGCACGGCCAGATGCACAGTGGCGCCGGTCGCCTCGTGCAGGTCTTCCATATAGGGCCGGGCGGCCTCGCGCACATCGCGGGATCGCGGTGCGAGTTCGCCCAACTCGAACAGCTGCATGCCCAGCCGCATCCCGTCGGGGGTGATCTCCAGCAGCCCCAGCCGCGCCATCTCGTGCACCAGCCGGTGCACGGTCGACTTGGGCAGCCCCACCCGCCGCGACAGATCGGACACGGTGAGCACGGGGTGCTTCACGTCGAAGGCCCGCAGCACCATGACGGCCCGTTCGAGCACCGACTCGCGGGTCGGCGGCAGCGGCGCAGCGGGCCAGGAATCGGGTCCGCTGTCCCGTTCAGTGGGACACATGCGTTGATTGTCGTGGCGCGACCGGTCAGTGTCCACCCATAGCCGCCCGCGGGGTTCGAGTTCGGCGGCCCGAGGCGAAAGGCGTCAGATGACCCTCTCACCGCTGCATCCGCCGAGTCCGGGGGGTGAGCGCACCGGCATACCAGCCGGCATACCGACCGGCACTCCAGCCGGTATGCCGTCCGGTCGCCTCCCAGCCCCCTCGCGCCGCGCCGTGCCGACCGCCATCGGGCGAGCTCCGATCTCCGGGTCCGAGACGCTCAAGTCGGTCGCCACGGCCCTCGACGTGCTCGAATGCTTCGCTCTCGACGACGAGTTGGGCGTCTCCGACATCGCCCGCCGCCTGGGCATCGCCAAGAGCACGGCCCACCGGCTGCTCTCGACGCTCTCCTCGCGCGGCCTGACCGAGAAGAACCCCGACACCGGGCAATACCGGCTCGGCCTGCACCTCTACGAACTCGGCCAGCTCGCCCAGAGTCGGCTCAAGTTGCGCCAGACAGCCCTGCCGCTGCTGGAGGACCTGCGCCGGGTGAGCGGCCTGAGCGTCCACCTCGGGGTCATCGACGGCGCCGACATCGTCTATGCCGAGCGCCTGGAGACCCCGGCCGGCCGGCAGCTGCTCGCGGGCGTCTCGCGCCGCTGGCCTTCGCACTGCACCTCCTCCGGCAAGGCGATCGCCGCCTTCAACACCGAGCTCGCTCAAGCCCGCCGCGACATCGGCTTCCCGCCCCGCACCACCGGCACGATCCGCTCGGTCGCCGACTACGACCTCGCGCTGGCCGAGACCCGGCGGCTGGGGGTCGGCATCGGCCACGGCGAGGCAGTGGCCGGCATCTCGTCGGTCGCCGCTCCCGTGCGCGACCTGTCCGGTCGCGCCTACGCCAGCATCTCGGTCGTCGGCCCGAGCTCGGCGCTCATCGGCGACCTCGACCGCACCGCCCGCCTGGTCCGCACCGTCGCCGGTCACATCGCCCACCGCCTGTCCGCCTGAGGAAGGAACACCGCGTGGATCTCACGCTTCGCTCGAAGGCCGCCGCAGCCCTGCTCGACGCCTACGACACCAAGGTCGCCATCCCCCCGCTCGTGCAGACCTATCCCGGCATGACGACCGAGGACTCGTATGCCGTGCAGCAACTCCAGATCGAACGTCGCCTGTCCGAGGGGCGCACCATCAAGGGGCACAAGGTCGGATTGACCTCGGCTGCGATGCAACGCCAGCTGGGCGTCGACCAGCCCGATTACGGCCACCTGCTCGACGACATGTTCTTCCTCGAGCACGTGCCGATCCCCAGCTCGATCTATCTGCAGCCCAAGATCGAGCCGGAGGTCGCCTTCGTGCTCAAACGGCGGCTCAGCGGCCCGGGGGTGACGGTGCCGGAGGCGATTTCGGCGGTCGACTACGTGCTGCCGGCGCTGGAGATCATCGACTCGCGGATCGAGAACTGGAAGATCGGCATCGTCGACACCATCGCCGACAACGCCTCCTCCGGTGGCCTGGTCCTGGGCAGCCGCCCCACCCGGCTGGAAGACGTCGACCTGCGCCTGGTCGGCTGCACACTGCTGCGCAACGGCCGGGTCGTCGCGACCGGGGCCGGGGGCGCGGTGCTCGGCTCACCGATCAATTCCCTGGTCTGGCTCGCGAATACGGTCGGCGCCCTGGGCGTCACCCTCGAAGCCGGCCACGTCATCCTGCCGGGCTCGGTCACCGCAGCCCAGCCGGTCGCCCCAGGTGACACGTATGCCGCGGCCTTCGCCGGCCTGGGCACGGTCACCGCTCGTTTCGCCAAGGAGAACTGACGTGACTGTGTCCTTCGGCTCGCTGCCCCGGCGCGCTGCGACCGCCGCGATCGTCGGACCCGGCAACATCGGGACCGACCTGATGTTCAAGCTGCTGCGCCGCAGCGACTGGATCACCCCGCGCTGGATGATCGGGGTCGACCCCACCTCCGACGGCCTGCGTCGCGCCGCGTCGATCGGCCTCACCGCCAGCGCCGAGGGCGTCGACTGGCTGCTCGCCCAGGACGAGCTGCCCGACATCGTCTTCGAGTGCACCAGCGCCAAGGCCCACGCGGCCAACGCTCCGCGCTATGAGGCGGCCGGCATCGTCGCGATCGACCTCACCCCTGCCGCGGTCGGGCCCTACTGCTGCCCGCCGGTCAACCTCGACCTCAACCTCGACGCGATGAACTTCAACATGATCACCTGTGGTGGTCAGGCCACGACGCCGGTCGTCGCAGCGGTCTCGCGGGTGGTGCCGGTGCCGTATGCCGAGATCGTCGCCTCGATCGCGTCGAAGTCCGCCGGGCCGGGCACTCGGGCCAATATCGACGAGTTCACCGAGACCACCGCCACGGCGCTCGAAGTGGTCGGCGGGGCCGACAAGGGCAAGGCGATCATCATCCTCAACCCGGTGGAGCCGCCGATGAAGATGCGTAACACCGTCTTCTGCGCGATCCCGCCGGAGGCGGCCGAGCCGGGGCCGTTGCAGGACCAGCTCAACCAGTCGATCTTCGCGATGCGCGACACCGTGCGCGAATACGTGCCGGGCTACTCCTTCCGGGCCGACCCGCAATACGACCATGCCCGCGACACGTGGAACGGCATGGCTCGGGTGGCGGTCTTCGTCGAGGTCATCGGCCGCGGCGACTACCTGCCCGACTATGCCGGCAATCTCGACATCATCACCGCAGCAGCCGCCCGGGTGGGCGACCTGGTGGTCGAACACCGCCAGGGCGCGACCGGCATACCGGCTGGTGCCGAGAGCAGGTCCTCCTCGTCCACCCCGTCCACCTCCAGCGCCGCGCAGCCCACGGGAGCACAGGCATGAGCACAACCATCAGCACAGACACGAACACCGGCGCGAGCGACACCCCCACTCGTGATCTGCGGATCACCGACTCGACGCTGCGCGACGGCTCGCACGCGATGCGCCACCAGTTCACCGAGGAGCAGGTGCGCGGGGTCGTGCACGCGCTCGACGGTGCGGGCGTGGAGGTCATCGAGGTCGCCCATGGAGATGGCCTCGGCGGCTCGAGCTTCAACTACGGCTTCTCGCTCGTCGACGAGATGCGCCTGATCAAGGCGGCTGCCGAGGAGGCCCATCGAGCCAAGATCGCGATCCTCATGTTGCCGGGCGTCGGCACCATCGAACACCTCAAGCACGCCCACGAGATGGGCGCCTCGGTGGCCCGGATCGCGACGCACTGCACCGAGGCCGACACGGCGATCCAGCACTTCGGCGCAGCCCGGGATCTCGGGATGGAGACCGTCGGCTTCCTCATGCTCAGCCACCGGGTCGGGCCGGCCGAGCTGGCCCGCCAGGCACGGATCCAGGTCGACGCCGGCGCGCAGTGCGTCTATGTCGTCGACTCGGCCGGTGCGCTGGTCCTCACCGACTGCCAGGAGCGGGTCGAGGCGCTCATTGCCGAGATCGGCGGCGAGGCCCAGGTCGGTTTCCACGGCCACCAGAACCTCTCGATGGGCGTGGCCAACTCCGTCCTCGCCTATCGCGCGGGAGCCAAGCAGATCGACGGCGCGCTGTGTGCGCTCGGGGCCGGCGCGGGCAACTCGCCGACCGAGGTGCTCGCGGCGACCTTCGACCGGCTCGGCATCACGACCGGGGTCGACGTCGGGGGCGTGCTCGCCGCCGCCGAGGAGGTCGTGCGGCCCTTCCTGCCGAGGTTGCCGTTCATGGACCGTTCGGCGATCACGCAGGGTCAGGCCGGGGTCTACTCCTCCTTCCTGCTGCACGCCGAGCGGGCCGCCGAGCGTTACGGGGTGCCGGCCCACGCGATCCTGCAGCGGGTCGGCGAGGCTGGCTACGTCGGCGGCCAGGAGGACATGATCATCGAGGTCGCCCTACGGCTGGCCGAAGAGCGCGATCTGGGCGACTTCGCTGGCCAGGGGGTGCGCTGATGACCACGTGGGACGAGGACTCCGTCGCCACCGAGCTGCTGGCCTGTGAGGCCGAGCGCCGCGACCGGGTGAAGTTCACCGACGAGTGGCCCGAGCTCGACGTGGCCACCGGTTACCGGATTCAGGACGAGACCCTGCGCCGGCGCCTCGCGCGTGGGGAGCGACTCATTGGGGTCAAGCTGGGCCTGACCAGCCGGGCCAAGCAGCAGCGGATGGGCGTGCACACGCCGTTCGTCGCGTGGCTCACCGACGCCATGCTGCTGCCCGCGGGCGACCCGATCCCGCAGGACAAACTCATCCACCCGCGGGTCGAGCCGGAGATCGTCTTTGTCATGCGTGAGCGGCTGGCCGGACCCGGCGTGAGTGCGGCGACCGCGCTCGCCGCCGTCGACGTCGTGCTGGCCGGTGCCGAGGTGATCGACAGCCGGTATCGCGACTTCAGGTTCACCGCCGGCGACGTCGTCGCCGACAACGCCAGCTCAGGGGCCTTCGTCACCGGCCCGGTGTCGATCCCGCCGAGCGACCTCGACCTGGCCGGCGAAGCCGTGCTCGTCGAGGTCGACGGCGCCATCGTCGACTCGGCCACCGGCGCGGCCGTGCAAGGCCACCCCGCCGAGGCGCTCGCGCTCGCGGCCAACGACCTGGCCACCCGCGGTCACGCCATCGAGGCCGGCTGGATCGTCCTCACCGGCGGGATGACCGACGCGGTCTTCGCCCCGCCCGGCGCGTCGATCGCGTGCCATTTCTCGACGCTCGGGTCGGTCTATCTCAACGGCGGGCCGGCTCCGGCCGCGCCCGCCGGAACCTCACAGACAGGGGAGTGAGAGGTATGCCGTTCGTGTCGATCACGCTCGCACAGGGACGCACTCCCGAGGTGCTGCGCGCCCTCATCCACGAGGTGACCCTCGCCGTCGAACGTTCGGGCGCGGCCCCACGCGACAACGTGCGGGTGGTCCTGCACGAGGTCCCGTCGACCCACTTCGCCGCCGGTGACGTCACCCTGGCCGAGCGAGCCACCCAACCCGCAGCCGGCGACGCGAGCCGGCCTCACGGCATACCCGACCCTGCCGTCACGGCAACCACCCCCGATCAGGAGCCGCGCGCATGAGCGATCTGCAGTTCTTCGGCCACATCATCGACAACGAAGAGGTCGAGTCGCTCGACGGTGGCCGTTTCGACGTCTGGAACCCGTGGACCCGCGAGGTCTGGGCGCAGGCCGCCGAGGGCTCGGCCGCCGACGCCGACCGGGCGGTGACGAGCGCGCGCAGGGCCTTCGACGAAGGTCCGTGGCCGCGGATGGGGCGCACCGAGCGGGCGGCGGCGATCCACCGGCTGGCCGACCTCATGCAGGAGCGCACCGCCGAGATCGCGCGGCTGGACTCGACAAACATGGGCAAGCCGTTCGAGCAGGCCAAGCACGACGTGGCCCGGTCGGTGTGGAACTTCCGGTTCTTCGCCGACCACCAGCGCGACCACTGCGGCGAGGTCTACCCGATGGACTCGGGCCACCACTGCTACAGCGAGTTCGGGCCCGCGGGCGTCGTCGCAGCGATCAGCCCGTGGAACTTCCCGCTCATGATGGCCTCCTGGAAGATCGCGCCGGCCATCGCCTGGGGCAACACCTGCATCATCAAGCCGAGCGAGGACACCCCCGCGTCGGTGACCTACCTG
>JBGAQV010000067.1:0-241 GCA_044220505.1 Dermatophilaceae bacterium | reverse complement strand
GGGCCGGCTGGCCGTCGAGGCCGGGTTCCCGCCCGGCGTGCTCAACGTCCTCAACGGCCACGGTGCCCCGGCCGGGTCGTCGATCACCGGAGACGATCGGGTCGACCGGGTGACCTTCACCGGGTCGTCGCAGACCGGCAAGCTCGTCATGGCTTCTGCCGCAACGCATCTGGCCCCGGTGTCGCTCGAGCTCGGCGGCAAGGGTGCCAACCTCGTCTTCGCCGACGCCGACCTCGACAAC
>JBGAQV010000066.1:0-15379 GCA_044220505.1 Dermatophilaceae bacterium | reverse complement strand
CACCATCGAGTCGTATGCGTTCGCCTCCGCGACCACTAACAGGTGCTCGTGTAGCGTGCTCAGCGACACGCGATAGTTGATGGTCTCAAGCGCGGTGAGTATCAGGCGCTCCGCACCATCGGTCAGACGGTCGTGGTCATCGACGCCCTGTATGCCGCCGGCGTGGACACAGTGCGCGTGCGCTCGGTGCTCACCTGCGACAGCAAGGTCGGCACCTGTGCGCGCTGCTACGGCCGCTCGCTCGCGACCGGCAAGCTCGTCGACATCGGCGAGGCTGTCGGCATCATCGCGGCCCAGTCGATCGGTGAGCCCGGCACCCAGCTGACCATGCGGACCTTCCACATCGGTGGCGTGGCCGGTGACGACATCACCCAGGGTCTGCCCCGTGTCGTCGAGCTCTTCGAGGCCCGCACCCCCAAGGGTGTGGCGCCGATCGCGGAGGCCACCGGCCGGGTCCGGGTCGAGGACACCGACAAGACGCGGCGCATCGTCCTGGTCCCCGATGACGGGTCCGAGGAGCACTCCTACCCGGTGAGCAAGCGCTCCAAGCTGCTCATCGGCGACGGCGACCACATCGAGGTCGGCACCCAGCTCATCCAGGGCGCCATCGACCCCAAGCAGGTGCTGCGCATCCTCGGCCCGCGTGCGGTCCAGATGCACCTGGTCGACGAGGTCCAGCACGTCTACCGCCAGCAGGGTGTGTCGATCCACGACAAGCACATCGAGGTCATCGTCCGTCAGATGCTCCGCCGGGTCACCGTCATCGAGGCCGGCGACGCCGATCTCATCCCGGGTGACCTCGCCGAGCGCAGCGCGTTCGAGACCGAAAACCGTCGCGTCGTGGCCGAGGGTGGGCGTCCCGCTGCGGGTCGTCCCGACCTCATGGGCATCACCAAAGCCTCCTTGGCGACCGAGTCGTGGTTGTCGGCTGCGTCCTTCCAGGAGACGACCCGGGTGCTCACCCAGGCCGCTATGGAGGCCAAGTCCGACCCGCTGCGCGGTTTGAAGGAGAACGTCATCCTCGGCAAGCTCATCCCCGCCGGCACGGGCCTGCCCCGCTACCGGAATATCACGGTGGAGCCGACCGAAGAGGCCAAGGCCGCGATGTACTCCATGCCCAACTACGACTCCTACGACTACTCCCACTTCGGGAGTGGGTCGGGCGAGGCGGTCCGCCTCGACGACCTCAACCTGGACGACTTCGGCCGGTTGTAGTCCGCTGTCCTCCGCTGGTAGCGCGCTCCGCCGCCCAGCGCGGTCGCGCATCACAGCGCAGTATGCCGCCCGCTCACCGCACGGTTTCGCCCGTCTGGTGAGCGGGCGGCTTGGTGTATTTCCCCAGATACCAGGCATCCCGCTAGCATCGTGTCAAGTCGCCCAAATAGTCGAGTCGGACGTCCTGGGGGAAAAACCCGTGCAACGGAAGCGGTTCCGCATGACCGCCACTGAGCTAGCCCGGACCGCTCGACAGGTCCGGGTTGCAGCGTGGCATCTGCGAAGCGGTGGGATCTCCCAACTGCGCGCGTGGCAGACCCGCCAGGCGCGCAGCGGTCGGGCGTCCGCACGGGGCATCCTCGACCGCCGCGGCCGGCTGACCTTCCCCGACTGGCCGGTCCGTGAGCACCGGGTCCGGCGTCCGGGCCTGCGTGTCGGCGTGATCCTCGACGAGTTCTCAGCGCTGGCGTTCGGTTTCGAGTGGGACCAGGTGCCGCTCGATCCGACGATGTGGTCCGCGCAGCTGGCTGAGCCGGGGATCGACCTGCTTTTCGTCGAAGCCGCCTGGAACGGCAACGGCGGCGCCTGGGCCTACCAACTCACCGGTTCCCGAGCTCCCTCGCCCGCGCTGCGTGGCCTGGTCGAGGCATGCCGGGCACGCGGCATACCGACCGTCTTCTGGAACAAGGAAGACCCGGCCCATTACCTGGACTTCCTCGACACCGCCCGGCTGTTCGATGTGGTCTTCACCACCGACGTGGACTCGCGTGAGCGCTACCTCCAGGACCTGGACACCGATCGGGTCTGGGTGCTGCCGTTTGCCGCCGCGCCCGATCTGCACAATCCGGTGCGCGAACTGGCTAACACCGGGGACCGTGACCTCGCCTTCGCCGGCACCTACTATGCACACCGTTTCCCGGAGCGGCGCGCGCAGATGGACCTGCTGTTGGGGGCGGCGGTGCGGGCCGGCGCCCGGATGGAGTCGGGGCTGGACATCTTCTCCAGGATGCTCGGGCGCGAGGAGCGCTACCAATTCCCGGCGCCGCTCGATGAGTATGTGCGCGGCGCACTCACCTACGCGCAGATGCTCACGGCATACCGGGCCTACAAGGTTTTCCTCAATGTCAACTCGGTGACCTCCAGTCCGAGTATGTGTGCCCGCCGGATCTTCGAGATCACCGCCAGTGGCACTCCCGTCGTGTCGACGCCCAGCGCCGCCATCGGTGAGTTCTTCGCCGCGGATGAGGTGCTCGAGGTGAGCGATGCAGCAACGGCCGAGCAACTCCTGCGCGCCTTGGTCGCGAACCCCGCGTTGCGCGATCGGATGGTGCACCGAGGTCAGCGCCGCATCTGGACAGGTCACACCTACTGCCACCGGGTCAACGAGATCCTCGAACGGGTCGGGTGCTCATCGTCGGTCGTCGCGGATCCGACGGTGTCGGCCTTGGCGGTGACGAATCGTCCGCACCAGGTCGAGCATGTCCTGCGGCAGCTGGCCGGCCAGCGCGGATGTCGGCCTCAGGTCATCCTGCTCACCCATGGCTTCCAGGTCGAGCCGGCCCTGCTGGACCGGGCTCGGGAGTGGGGACTCGATCACCTCGTCACGCGCACCGGCTCGGCCGATGCCAGCCTCGGCGCCTGCCTCAACCTCGCGATCGAGGCGGCCGACGGGGACCTGCTGGCCAAGGTCGACGACGACGACCTCTACGGCCCGCACTACCTTGGCGACCAACGGGCGGCGCTGGGCTACTCGGGAGCCGACATTGTCGGCAAGGCCGCTCACTACCTCTATGTGGCCGACCTCGACGTGACGGCGCTGCGGCATGCCGAGCACGAACACCGGCGCGTCGATTTCGTCCCGGGACCCACTCTGGTGTTCCGCAAGAGCCTCGCCCACGCGGTGCCGTTCGCTGATCGCACGCGGGGTGAGGACACCCAGTTCCTGCGGGACGCGGCCGGGGCGGGAGCGCAGATCTACTCCGCCGACCGGTTCAACTTCGTCCAAGTCCGGGGGAGCTGGGGTCACACCTGGACCGTCTCCGATGCCGAATTGCTCTCCGCTGCCCGGGTGGAGTTCTTCGGTCGCCACGACAGCCACACCTGGGTCTGAAAGGAACGCGCATGTCACTGGAGAGCACCGTTGTCGTCGTGGGGTTGGGGTATATCGGACTCCCGACGGCTGCGATCCTGGCATCCCACGGCGTGCGCGTCATCGGCGTTGACGTCAACCCCCGGCACGTCGAGGCGGTGTCCCGCGGCGAGGTGCCGTTCGTCGAACCGGAACTCAGCGACCACGTCGAGCGCGCCGTGGCCAGCGGCACCCTCACTGCCCAGGCGACGGTGGCCCCCGGTGACGTGTTCATCGTCGCCGTCCCCACGCCCTTTGCCGACAACCACAGTGCCGACCTGAGCTACATCGATGCCGCCATGACCGCGATCGCCGGCGTCCTGCGCGGCGGAGAACTCGTCATCCTCGAATCCACGTCGCCGCCCGGCACGACGGGGCGGATGGCCTCGCACTTGGGTCAGTTACGCCCCGACCTGGTCACCACCTCCGGCGAGCTGACCGTGGAGTTCGCGCATTGCCCGGAGCGGGTGCTGCCCGGGCGGATCATGACCGAGTTGGTCACCAACGACCGCATCGTCGGCGGGGTCACCCCCGCGGCAGCCGCACGGGCCGCCAACCTGTATGCCGTGTTCTGCAGGGGCGAGGTGCATCTCACCGATGCCCGCACCGCCGAGCTGGCCAAGCTCGTCGAGAACTCCTTTCGGGATGTCAACATCGCGTTCGCCAACGAGCTGTCTTTGATTTGCGACCGACTCCACGTCGACGTCTGGGAACTCATCGCGCTGGCCAACAAGCACCCGCGGGTCAACATCCTGTCCCCTGGCCCGGGGGTGGGCGGACATTGCATCGCGGTCGACCCGTGGTTCATCGTCAGCGCTGCGCCGATGGAGAGCCGACTGATCCGAACCGCCCGGGAAGTGAACGACGGCAAGCCCAGCCACGTCGTCCAGCGGGTCGCCGAGCACGCCGCCCGATTCCGGGACCCGGTCATCGCCCTGTTGGGCCTGGCCTTCAAGGCCGACATCGACGACTTGCGCGAATCACCGGCGCTGCAGATCGCCGCCGAGGTCGCCGGGACCGTGCCGGGTGCCCGGCTGCTGGCGGTTGAGCCGCACATCGAGCAGCTCCCTGCGGGGCTGGCGTCCCTCGACTCGGTGCGACTCACCACGGCCGAGGAGGCCTTGGATGTCGCCGATATCGTCGTCCTGCTGGTGGACCACCAGCAGTTCCGGTCGATCGATCCAGCTACGCTGGCGGAGAAGGTGGTCGTGGATACCCGGGGGCTGTGGAGCCAGGCCCACAGCCCTGCCGGTGAGCCTCGGAGCCTTGCTGTTGCTCGTCAGCTCGTCGCGGCCAGCTGACCCACCTCCCAGTAGCGAGAGGCTCATGCGTATCCGGCCCTCCGGCATACCCCTGCCGAATCCCATCGATCACGCCGTCGTCTGCGTCGACGACCATCACCGCGCCACCTACGGGTTGGTCGCCCTGGGTGGCACGTGCTCCGTGGTGAGCACGGTGGCGGACCTCGTCGCCGCCGCACGCACGGCAGAGCAACTGGCCCTCATCGACACTCGGCCGGAGGTGATCCTCGACGCGTGTGCCCGCTTGGGTGCGGCGGTTGCCTCGGATCAGCCCTTCCACATCGTCGTGCCGCAGGTGCATGTCGGACTGCTGGACGTGCTCATGGGTGACCCCCGGTCCGAGGGCTGGTCGCTCACCGGGCTGCACTGCTTTGCCGAGTCGATGCATCTGGAGATGGTGCCGAGTCACGAGGGCGACCGCGCCGGTGCCGATCTCTTGGCCGGCTTGCGGTGGGGGAGTGTGTCCACCTGGTCGTCGGAGGCATCCCCTGAAGTCGGTGAGCTGTCGATCCTGCGCGGCAAACTCGCCAGCGCGCTGTTGCTCCTGCGCGACCTCACCGCCGGTGACGTCGCGCCGACGTCGGCCGCGGCGCCCGCGGCACCGCCCCTGGACCTGCAGGCGCGCAAGGACCTCGAGAATCGAGTCGTCACCCTGCAACGCAAGCTCGACGTCCTCCAGCGCAAGTACGACGCGCTTGCGGGCTCACGACTGGGCCGATTGACCCTGGCTCGGTGGGAACGGAATCGACCGAAGGCAGCTCAGTGATGGTGACCGCAGCCGACTTCGACCGCGACTACGCGCGCCGACTCACCCTCGACTCGAAGGAGTTGACCGCCGAACTGTCGGCGCTCGGCATCGGCCGAGACGGTCTGCCGATGGAGCCCGTGGCACCCGGCCAGGTCCCCGAGCCCGGGCAGCTGCTGCCCGGAGTGTCGGTCATCATCCCGACCTACCGCGGAGCCGGCCGGATCATGGGCGCGCTGATGAGCCTGGTCGACCAGGATCTCGACCCCTCCCGCTTCGAGATCATCGTCATCCCCAACGGACCGGACGACGGCACCCGAGCGCTGTTGGCGGCGTTTGTCCGCTCTCAACCCGACCTCACCGTCCGGGTCATCGCCACGGCTCCTGCGAGCGCCGGAGGTGCCCGCAACATCGGGCTGGCCGCAGCCCGGTTCGCGAACGTGACCTTCGTCGACGACGACGACGAGGTGGAGCGCAGCTATCTTTCGAGTGCGCTCGCGATGGCGACACCTGAGGTCATCGTCGTATCGCCACTGGTCGACGTGCACCTCGACGGCACTCGCGATGCCAACACCATGGTGAGCACGAGACTCTCCGCATTGGTCGGTCGCCCGACCCCGCTGCATCAGGTGCCGTGGGTTCTGGGACTCAACGCCTGCAAGCTCGTGCCGACTCACCTGGCCCAGGCATACCGGTTCCGGGAGGACCTGGCCAGTGGCGAGGACCTCGTCTATTTCGCCGAGCTGCTGCACCACCCGCAACTGTCCGCGGTGGCCGCGCGGGAGGGGGCCGACACGGCATACCTGCGGGCTTTGCGCGATGACTCGATCTCCCGCCGCGCACTGGATGTGGATTTCGCCGTCGACCAACGGCTCAGCTGCATTCGAGCGCTGTCCGCCATCGACGTGGACTCCGCCGGGGGACGGGCCGCGATCGAGTCACTCCAGCTCGCCCAGACCGGTCACATCCTGCGCTTCCTGGAGCAGTATCCCGGCGAGCGTGAGAGTGTCATTGATCGCATCGAGCACGCGGCGCCGAATGACTTCCCATGGGAGAGCCTCAACCGCGGCACGGCTCGGGACCTCGCCTTCGTCTACTGCTTCGCCCCCTATTCGGACACCAGCGCCGTCGTGGCCGCAAAGGCGATCGCCGAGCGAGGACTCGTCGTCGACGTCGTCACGAACGACATGAGCGCGGTGCGGCGCCTCGACCCTGCCGTCGCATCGCTCGCTCGCCGCTGGATCGACGAGAGCACTGTCATCAGTGCGACCCCGTCGTTCGCCGGGTGGGAGCCGATCAGCGATTTCGCCACCAAGGCGCTCGCGGCTGCCGAACTGCGCAACGCGACCAAGGGTCCATACCGCACGGTCTACAGTCGCGCGCTCTGGGTGGGCTCCCACGTCGCCGCGGCCCTGTTCAAACTCCACCACTGGCAGGTCCGATGGTCGGCGGAGTTCTCCGATCCGCTGCGACGTGGGGCCGACGGTGTGCCGAGGTCCGGAGCCCTGACCGACAACGACGTGGCCCGACGGCTCAAGGCCGGCCTGCAATCCCGCGGGTTCGGCCACCTGCAGGTGGACACCCTGTTCGATCTGGTCGAGCAGGCCACCTTCGTGTTGGCCGACGAGGTGATCTTCACCAACACCAACCAGTTCGACTACATGCTCAGCTTGACCCGTGACCCGCGGCTGGCCGAGGTGGTGGCCGCGAAGGCGAGGATCAGGGAGCATCCGACGCCCGCTCCGACGGCATACCAGGCGGTGCCAACCTCGTATCAGGTGCCTGACGGGGTCGTGAACATCGGCTACTTCGGCAGTTTCTACCCCAACCGCGGCATCGGTGACGTCCTTACCGCGCTGCTCAACCTTCCGATGGACCTGCGGCGCCAGGTGCGGATTCACATCTTCTGCAATGTCGCCAAGGATGTGAAGGCGCAGGTGGCTGCCCTGGGGCTGGGCAATGTGGTCTACGTCAACAACTACCTGTCCTATATGGAGTTTCTCAACGCGACGACGCTGTTCGACGTCCTGCTGGTCAACGATGTGACGCGCGACGAACGGCTGCCGATCAACCCGTTCCTGCCCTCCAAACTGTCTGACTACCGCGGCTCGGGGCGCTCGGTGTGGGCTTTGATCGACGAGGGGTCGGCGATGTCCCGGATGCCGTTGACGTACGTCACCCCGGTGGGAGACTCCGCGCGCATCGCTCACGATCTGGCGAAGATCATCGCGCAGGAGAGCCGCCACCCGACCGTTCAACCGATCAACGACCCGACCATGGAAGGACACCCACGTGACCAGTAAGCCGACGCTCAACGACATCGGCTTGGCGCACGGGACCGACAAGTCGACGCGATATCACGGCTACTTGCCCGTTTATGCCCAGGCGCTGGAGCACCTGCGCGAGGAGACCTTCACCCTGATCGAGGTGGGTGTCTTCCAGGGATCGTCCGCGCAGATGTGGGCCGACTACTTCCCCAACGCTCGCATCGTCGGGGTAGACGTCAACCCCGAATGCCGGCAGTACGAGAGCGACCGGATCACCATCCGGATCGGCGATCAGGGCAACCGCGAGTTTCTCGGCTCCCTGGTGGCGGATGTCGATCCGCTCGTCGTCATCGACGACGGATCGCACCAATGGCGCCACCAGATCGTTACTTTTGAGGAGCTTTTTCCTGCGGTCGCGCCCGGCGGCGTCTACATCTGCGAGGACATCCACACCAGCTTCGGGCGGTACGCGCAGACCTACAGCCGCGGCCATGACCTGTCGGCATACGACTATCTGCTGCAGCTCGCGCGTCCGCTCGTGGCGGGAGTCATGGCCGAGGCGCCGCCTGACCCCATCGAGAAGCTCTTCCGCGACACCGTGGAAAGCGTGGTGTTGCTCAAGCACGCGGTGATCATCCGCAAGCGACCCGACACTGGTCGCACCTGGCGACGAACTGACCTGAAGGACAGCCAGGAGACGGCAGACACCTGGGTGGTCGGCGAGCCGGAGAGCTACCGCCGTATTGAGAGCGAGGTGGTGGGCGCAAGCGAGTACGTGGGAAAAGCCCTAGCGGCCCTCGTTGACGAGGGCCGCGTCGACATCGCCGCGCCAGTCAGTGCCCGCTTGCACGACGTCGTCGTGTCAACCGGAGGCTTGTGCTTGACCGCCTCGGGCGAGATTCTCGAGGAATCGCTCAACAGCGCCCGCAATCTCACCTCCGTCGATGGGCTGCACCGCATCGGTAACGGCGAACGATGGTATGCCGCGCCCGCCCTTCGGCCCATCGACGTCCCTGCCCAACCCGGCGTGGAGCACGTCCTGCTCAAGTCCTGTTGGGATGGGAACTACGGACACTGGCTCATTGACGTCGTCCCCAAGCTGCGCCTGCTCGAGCAGTTGCCCTTGCGGGGCACGCCCCGCTTTGTCCTCGCACGTCGGGGTGGCGCGATGGAGGCCGTGGTCCGCGACACGCTCGGGCTGGCCGGCTACCCCGACCCGGACCTGCACTATCTCGATGCCCTCACGCGATTCGAGCGCTTGATCGTCCTGGGAACGGTGTCGCACCACCCGCTCGTCAAGGCTCCGTCGGCGATCCGTTACCTGGAGAGGCTCGGGCGCGAGGTGCCGGCCGGGCCACATCGTCGGGTCTACGTGAGCCGCAACCTCGGCGGGCGGCGGCGGCTGACCAACGAAGCCGAGTTGCTCCCGCTGTTCACCGCCCGCGGGTATCACGTGGTGTCGCCTGAGACGCTGAGTCTGGTCGAGCAGATCTCGATGTTCAAGGGTGCGCAGATTGTCGCGGGCAATCTCGGTGCGGGTCTGGCCAACCTCGTCTTCTCCCCGGCCGGCGTGACCGTCCTGGCGCTCACGACCCCGAAGATGCCGCACGACTTCTTCTACGACATCGTCTGCCACAAAGGCGGCCATTACCGGGGACTGCAAGGGCTAAGCACCGACCCGCAGCCCGAGATCGGGTCCGACTTCTCCGTCGACGCAGCGATGCTCACGGCCGGGTTGGACTGGGCAGAACTCGCGTGTGGTGACGACTGAAGCCAGGCCGGTATGCCGGGTCGCCCCCGATGCGGCCGGTCGCGCCGCCGGTTCCCAGGGTGCGGCGCGGCTCCGAGGCGGTCGGAGCCGAACGCTCCTGACGCTGGTGGTGGCCGGAATGGTCGCCACGATGGTGGGGTGCAGTGAGGCCGGGTAGGCGCAGACCTCAGCCAGTTCATCGACGACGAGTTCCAGTCCAGCTGTCACCGCTACCGCACGCCCGGACGGGTCGGTCGACCCGGCTGCGTCGCCGCCCCGGATGGCTGATCTGGTGCCGGGGATGGCACCGGGACATGATTCGCGGGCCCTGAACCTCGGGCTGCGTCCAACCGGGCCGGCCGTGACCGTCACCGTCGGGGCGGGCCCGGCCGTGACCAACGCATGGCGCGTCGGCAATGTCGGGCTGTCCTTCGAGCTCGCGGAACTCGTCTATCCCCGCTGGTAACCTGGCTCGGAATTGGCAATTCTCGTCGGAGGGCTGGGGCGACCCACCCTCCGGTTCGGCGGCAACTCCGCCGATCGCCGGGTGTTCTGGACCTCCACGGGAGAGACCCCACCCGCCTGGGCCGAGGTCACCATCACACCCGCCGATGTGCAGCGACTGGGTCGCTTCGCCCGCGCCACCGGCGTCGATGTCGTCATGACCGTGGACCTCGGTCACAACGATCCGTCGCGCGCCGCCGACTTCGCCGCCCAGCTGTCCGCAGCCCTGGGCCAGCGACTGGCCGGAGTCTCCATCGGCAACGAGCCCAATGGATTCAACCTCGCCAGCCAACCGCAATACCGCATCCGCGACGATGCGTGGGGGCCGGCTGCCTTCGTGGCGCAGGCCCGGGCCTACCAGCGGGCCATCCATCAGCGCACGCCGTCGCTTCCGCTGGTCGGCCCGGGCACCTTCGACGTCGCATGGATCCGGGCCTTCGCCGCCGCCCGCCTGCCGCAGACCCGTGCCCTCACCCAACACTGGTACCCACTCTGGGCATGTGCTGGTCAAGACCCCGCGGCGACGCCCACGGCCCGCAACCTGCTCGACCCGGCCCTGTCACGGCATACCGCGGAGTTTGTCGGCGCGGCTGTGGCGCAGGCCCGAGCCGCCGGCTTGGCGCTGTGGATGGAGGAGACCGGTCCGACGTCGTGCGCGGGCACCAACCCCACCTCGCGGACCCATGCCCACGCGCTGTGGACGGTGGAGTACCTCCTGCACCTGGCGGCCCTCGGTGTGCAACGG
This sequence comes from Dermatophilaceae bacterium, assembly GCA_044220505.1. Taxonomy (GTDB): domain Bacteria; phylum Actinomycetota; class Actinomycetes; order Actinomycetales; family Dermatophilaceae; genus Phosphoribacter. Next base: position 4,724 of record JBGAQV010000066.1, on the reverse strand, counting down.
AGCGCGCTGCATTCGAGCCTGGCCCCGTGCCTGGGTGGGGCGCCGATGAGCCCGCTCTGCCTCCGCAGCGCCGCCGGCGCCTCGCCGGCTCGGCTGCAGGGTGGCGTGGGCTACCTCGGGGCGGCGTTCGTCGCCCAGGTGCAGCCCGGCTCGTTCGTGCCGGTGCGGGTGTCCGGCCCTGATTCCGGGGCGGTTCTTGCGTATGCCGTGGCCGGCCCGTCCGGTATCGACGTCGTCGTCGTGGACCTGCGCGACCCGGTGACCATGACGCCGCGTCCGCTGGTGGTCACCGGACTATCGGGACAACGGGTTGTTGCGGCGTCCCGGCTGTCGCGAGCGGGGGACGCAGGGGCGGACGCGGGCGCCAGCCCGAGCGTGCTCGTGCCCCTCGCACCCGCCACGCCGGCAACTGTCGAGGCCACCCTGCCGGAATCGGCGACGCTCGTGCGGTTGGCCGCACGTGTTGGGTAGAGCGTTGCTTGAGCGCCTGCGTGACCGGGCGGAGCTGCCCGAATCCTGGCACGGCGTACCGGCATACGAGACCCGGGGACGTAGGTCCCCGATGGTGTGCAAGCGCGGATGGAAGGGTCCAAGATGGACCAAGGTGCAATGGCGCACGACTGCTGCTGACGACTGCCTGATGACTGTGGAAGGACCCCCACCGACATGACGACGCGATATGTCTACGACTTCTCCGAGGGTGACAAGGACCAGAAGGATCTCCTGGGTGGGAAGGGGGCCAACCTTGCCGAGATGGTGAAGATCGGTCTGCCGGTGCCGCCCGGCTTCACCATCACCACGGACGCCTGCCGGGTTTACCTTCAGAGCGGCAAGGCGCCCGAGTCCCTGGCCGCCGAAGTGACCGAGCACCTGGGCCACATGGAGAAGGCGATGGGCCGCACCCTCGGTGACTCGGCCAACCCACTGCTGGTGTCGGTCCGCTCCGGGGCGAAGTTCTCCATGCCGGGCATGATGGAGACCGTCCTCAACATCGGCCTCAACGACGAGTCGGTCTACGGCCTGGCCGATGTCGCGGGCGAGCGCTTCGCCTGGGACTCCTACCGCCGGCTGCTGCAGATGTTCGGCAAGACGGTGCTCGGCATCGACTCCGAGGTCTTCGAGGCCCGCATCGAGCAGATCAAGCACTCCCGTCACGTCGAGCAGGACACCGACCTCAACGCCGCCGACCTGGCCATGCTGTGCGTCTACTTCAAGACCGCCATCGAGAACGCCACCGGCAACCCCTTCCCGCAGAACCCGCGCGAGCAGCTCAACGCAGCCGTCGAGGCCGTCTTCCGCTCCTGGGGTGGCGACCGTGCGGTGCTTTACCGCCGCCAGGAACGCATCCCCCACGACCTGGGCACTGCGGTCAACGTCCAGACCATGGTCTTCGGCAACATGTCCGAAGACTCGGGCACCGGCGTCTGCTTCACCCGCGACCCCAGCACGGGGGAGAAGGGTGTCTACGGCGACTTCCTCATGAACGCCCAGGGTGAAGACGTCGTGGCCGGCATCCGCAACGCCCGTCCCCTGGCCGAGTTGCACGGTGAGTCCCCGGACGCCTACGGGCTGCTGCTGGACAACATGAAGCGGCTGGAAGACCACTACCGCGACCTGTGCGACATCGAGTTCACCATCGAGCGCGGCAAACTCTGGATGCTGCAGACCCGCGTCGGCAAGCGCACCGCCGAGGCGGCCTTCCGGATCGCCGGCCAGCTCATCGACGAGGGCGTGATCTCCGAGGAAGAGGCGCTGACCCGGGTCACCGGTGCCCAGCTGTCCAACCTGATGTTCCCGCGGTTCGACGCCTCGGCGAAGTCGGCGCTCATCACCACCGGTGTCGCAGCGAGCCCGGGTGCCGCCGTCGGCAAGATCGTCTTCAGCTCGGCCGCGGCCAAGGAATGGGCCGACCGCGGTGAGGACGTCATCCTCGTGCGCACCGAGACCAACCCCGACGACCTGGTCGGCATGATCGCGTCCAAGGGCATCCTCACCTCGCGCGGTGGCAAGACCTCGCACGCCGCGGTCGTCGCCCGTGGCATGGGCACCACCTGCGTCTGCGGCGCCGACGAGCTCGTCATCGACTCGGCGCACAAGTCGATCTCGTTGCGCGGCAAGGCCGAAGGCTCGCTGCGCGAGGGCGACCTCATCTCCATCGACGGGGCCACCGGCCAGGTCTTCCGCGGCGCGGTGCCGGTCGTGGCCAGCGCCGTCGTCGACTACTTCGAGGGCAATGTGGACCCCGCGTCCGACGCAGCCTCCGACACGGTCAAGGCCGTCGACCGGATCATGAAGATCGCCGACCGGGTCCGCCGGCTGCGGGTGCGCGCCAACGCCGACACGCCCGAGGACGCCGCGCGGTCGGTGCGCTTCGGTGCCGAAGGCATCGGCCTGTGCCGCACCGAGCACATGTTCCTCGGTGACCGGCGTGAGCTGGTCGAGCGGCTCATCCTCGCCGAGACCGACGAGGCCCGCACGGCCGCCCTCGAAGGGCTGCGTCCGCTGCAGCGCAAGGACTTCGAAGAGATCTTCCAGGCGATGGGCAACCTGCCGGTGACGATCCGCCTCATCGACCCGCCGCTGCACGAGTTCCTGCCCAACATCGTCGAGATGACGGCGAAGATGGCCGTCGCGGAGGCCAACGGCACGGCCTCGCACGCCGACAAGGTCATGTATGCCGCGGTGCAGCGCCTGCACGAGTCCAACCCGATGTTCGGGTTGCGTGGGGTGCGGTTGGGCCTGGTCACCGAGGGCCTGTTCGAGATGCAGGTTCGCGCGATCCTCGAGGCATTCCAGTCGGTGCGCAAGTCCGGCATCGTCGGCACCGCCGAGATCATGGTCCCGCTCATCGACACCTACCAGGAGCTCGACCTGGTGCGGAACTCCGCACTCAAGATCGCGCGCGAGAAGGGCGAGCAGGTCGGCCCGGGCCACAACGTGCTCATCGGCACGATGATGGAACTGCCGCGGGCCTGCCTCACCGCCGGCAAGATTGCCGAGTCGGCCGACTTCTTCTCGTTCGGCACCAATGACCTCACCCAGACGACGTGGGGCTTCAGCCGCGACGACGTCGAGGCGTCCTTCTTCTCCAACTACCTCGAGCAGGGCATCTTCCAGGTGTCGCCGTTCGAGACGATCGACGAGGACGGCGTGGGCCAGTTGGTCCAGCTCGCCGTCTCGTCGGCCCGCGCGGTCAAGCCCAACCTCAAGGCGGGTGTCTGTGGCGAGCACGGTGGCGACCCCGAGTCGGTGCACTTCTTCCACAACGCCGGGCTCGACTACGTGTCGTGCTCGCCGTTCCGGGTGCCGGTCGCTCGCCTGGAAGCCGGCCGCGCTGCGGTCATGAACGCCTCGTGACGGGTTGACCATTCGCGACACCGTGGCCGACGCCTCCGGAGCTTCTCCGGGGGCGTCGGCCCGCGCTGGGGCTAGGCGGCGGCTCGCGCCAGGGGCGGGCCCCTCGCGTCGATTTGGCCGGCTCCTGTTGGGGCGGTAGATTTGGGCGCTGTGTCTGGGCTGGCCCGGACACACGAGTGTGGGCACGCCCGGGCGGCGGCGACCGGAGACGGACCGCGGCGGCACGGCATACCCTCCCTCAACCGCTCTCGCCGGGCAGTCCGGCGCGACCCACCTCCTCGTCCTGGACGAAGGTAGGCCGTGCTCGGAAAGTGCAGGGGAGGGCACCCCGATCGGGCTCGACGCGATCGGCTCACGGGGTGACTCGCGGGCCGTCACGTCATCAGGGACCGGTGGGGGAACAACCAAGGAGTTCGCCACCGGCGAGCTGACGACATCGACACCGTTCGGAGTGAAGGTTGCCAACGATCAACCAACTGGTGCGCAAGGGCCGCCAGGACAAGGTCGGTAAGACCAAGACGCCCGCGCTCAAGGGTTCGCCCCAGCGTCGCGGCGTGTGCACCCGCGTCTACACGACCACCCCCAAGAAGCCGAACTCGGCGCTGCGCAAGGTTGCGCGTGTCAAGCTCACCTCGCAGATCGAGGTCACGGCCTACATCCCGGGCGTCGGCCACAACCTGCAGGAGCACTCGATCGTGCTCGTGCGTGGCGGTCGTGTGAAGGACCTGCCGGGTGTGCGCTACAAGATCATCCGCGGCACCCTGGACACCCAGGGCGTCAAGAACCGCAAGCAGGCTCGCTCTCGCTACGGCGCGAAGAAGGTGAAGTAATGCCTCGTAAAGGTCCCGCGCCCAAGCGTCCGCTCGTCGTCGACCCGGTCTACGGCAGCCCCCTGGTGACCCAGCTGGTCAACAAGATTCTCCTCGATGGCAAGAAGTCCATCGCCGAGACGATCGTCTACGGCGCCCTCGAAGGCTGCCGCGCCAAGACGGGCACCGACCCGGTGGTCACCCTCAAGCGCGCCCTGGACAACATCAAGCCCGCCGTCGAGGTCAAGTCCCGCCGCGTCGGTGGCGCCACCTACCAGGTGCCGGTCGAGGTCAAGCCGGGCCGCTCGACGACCCTCGCGCTGCGCTGGCTCGTGGGCTACTCGCGCCAGCGTCGCGAGAAGACGATGACCGAGCGCCTCATGAACGAACTGCTCGACGCCTCCAACGGCCTCGGCGCCGCGGTCAAGCGTCGCGAGGACACCCACAAGATGGCCGAGTCCAACCGCGCCTTCGCGCACTACCGCTGGTAAGAACCACGCGAGGTATGCCGTGCAGCTCACCTGCCGCACGGCATACCGCGTGGGGCCTGCCGCATCA
>JBGAQV010000065.1:0-15397 GCA_044220505.1 Dermatophilaceae bacterium | reverse complement strand
CGTCTGTGGGCCGTCGGGGACCGGGAAGACATCCCTCCTCGAGGCCCTCGGCCAGCACGCCGTCGAGCAGGGCCTGAAAGTCGCCTGGTTCACCCTGGAAGACCTCGGCGTCCTACTGCGCCGGCACCGGGCCGACGACACCGTGTCCAAGGCCATCGCCCGCGTCCTACGAGCCGACCTGGTCATCGTTGATGACATTGGGCTCCTACCCGTCGCCGCGGACGCCGCCGAAGGGCTCTACCGACTCGTCGACGCCGCCTACGAGAAACGCTCGGTCGCGCTCTCCTCGAACCTGCACCCGTCCGGGTTCGACGAGCTGATGCCCAAGACGCTGGCCACCGCCACCGTCGACCGACTCCTGCACCACGCCCACGTCTGCCAAACCAGCGGCGACTCCGTGCGACTCACCCAAGCACTCGCCGGACAAGGGGTGAGCCCATTGACCTGACCACCCTGGTCAGTGGCGGCCACAGCCCCCTCGGGCAGATCCCATGGCCACCACCGGGCAAATCTCGTGACCGTCAACGGGCAGGTTTCATGTCCGCCACTGGGCAGTTCCTACTGGCCCTTGACATGCGCGCGGTGCGGGACTTCGAGTGTCCCTGTGAAGAGGGAGTTCTGGCCTCTCAGCTGACTCCCGTTCTTTGACTGGCAGGCACGGGAGTTGATGAACCGGGAGTAGGTCCGCTTGGATGTCGTGACTTCACTCTTTCTGCCGAATTGAGGATGCAGACGGTCTGCCGGTTGACATCGCGCCAGAGCAGAGGGGGCGCATGGCATACTTGTGGCATGAGCCGCATACGTCTGAGCACCACAGTGGACGGGGATCTGCTGGAAAACGCCCGGAGGGTGTCGGGCAAACCGGACGCTGCGCTCGTGGACGAAGCGCTGTCGGCACTGTTGGCGAGCCACCGGGCGGCGGAGGTCGACGCCGCCTACGCCGCGTACGACGAGCACCCACTTGACGAACCTGATGAGTGGGGAGACTTGGCATCATTTCGCAGCGCGGTCGCCGCTTCATGACAAGCCAGCCTGCCCGCGGTGAGGTGTGGTGGTGCGAGATGGCCGAGATCGGCCGTCGGCCGGTCGTCGTACTCTCTCGTGATGCAGCCATCCCACGCCTACGGCGGGCGTTGATCGCTCCCTGCACGACCACCATCCGAGGGATCCCGAGCGAGGTTTGTCTCGAGCCCGGCGATGATCCTGTCCCGCTGCGCTCAGCGGTCAATCTCGATTCGGTCGAGAGCGTGTCGACGGGGTTGCTCGTTGAACGACTCGGCCGACTCGCCGATGCCCGCATGCGAGAGATCTGCTCCGCCCTGGCTGTCGCCGTCGACTGCCCCTGAGACCACTTCAGGGCTCGGCGTGCAGCGACGTGCCGGTTGACCTGCGGCAATGCGGTCAGACTCGAAGGACGGGAGTAGTGGCATCTACTCCAACTCCCGCTACTTAAACGCCGATAATCTACATTATGTCGGACCAAGACATCTCTGGTCCCCCGTGAACGCTGCCTCTTGAGGTCAGCCCTGCGTGGGGCCGTGTGGGAGGTCGCGCTTGGACCCGGCCGTTGTCGGTCCGAGGATGAGACCTGCGGGCATCGGGGTCTGGTCCTTGCGCGTCCCCTCGGGATCACGCCGACTTGAAAATCGTCCTCGTAGACCAGAGTCCCCGGATTGTCGGTGAACACCATCTCGTGGGCTACATCGTGCGCCGACAAGATCGCCATGAGCGACGTGGCGCGTTGGGCCATGTCAACGCGCATCGGGCTCTTGAACCACGTGATGCCGCCGATCGAGTTGCCGTCACCGTAGAACGTGGGCTGAGGCAGATGCACCTTGAACCAGTCATCCACGTCGAGGTACGTGGCGATCTCGTCTGTCGTGAGATAACCCGCCCGTCGGAGGTGATCGACAGCGACGAAGACGCCGACTTCCACGCCCAATCGACCGCAGTACGTGGCGTGGATCCGAAGGAACTTGGCAGTGGCGCCGGCCTCGCAGTCCTCACGATCCATTGCGCGCTCCTTCCCCTTGGCCCCCGATATCCGCCAAGTGGAAAATTTGGCACCGAAGCGGTGCGTAAGTCTCCACTGGGTCGCCCGGTCCTTCCGCGCCGGATGCGCCCGGTCTTCAGTGGGATCGGTAGATGTGGGCGCGGTGGTTGACGCGATGGATCCACACGAGCGCGGCTTGGTCGTCAATGGTGACGATCATGCGGTAGTCGCCGTTTCGGGCGCCGCGGAAGCCCTCCAGGTCGCCGCTGAGGGGCTTGCTTCGTCGATAGGGGTCGCGGCCTAGCCGCTCGTCGACGAACACCAGGACCGCCCCAGCCGAGCGCGCTGGCAGTCTTGCCATGTCACGCTGCGCCGGTCCAGTCCAGCGCGGTTGGTAGGTCACCGGGCCGGCAGGTTCAGGCGGGATCGCAGTTCGTCGCTGCTGATGCCTGCGTCGGCCGCCATGTCGGCGGTCGATTCGGCCAAGGACTCTCGCAGCCCGGGCTGCGACAGCCAGAACACCGTCTCCTTGAGCGCCTCGAAGTCGTCGACTGCGACCAGCACCACCGCCGGGTGACCATGTCGGGTGATCGTCACCTGCTCATGAGTGGCCTCGGCATCCTCGATGAGTTCGTTGAGGCGCGCCTTTGCCTCAGTGACAGGGATCGTCCGCATGGTCCCCAGTCTAGTCCGAAAACAGGTCTGAACCGGACCTTTACAAAGGGCTGTGCCGGCGCGGGAAGGGCTCAGCGGTCGACACCTCACCCCGTCTCCCATCCAGCCTCCAAACCTGGCCGATCCGGCAAGATGGTCGCCGTGACCATGACCCCGCGCGGCACCGCAGCGTTGACGGCTTACCTCGTTGTTGCTGTGACGAACGTCGGCTCGCTTGCGCTGGGAATAGACACCCTCGCCAACGTGACCCAGTGGCTGCTCATGCCGCTGCTCCTCGCGGCCTTCCTCGTCACTCCCCCGGCGGCATCCCACCCGCTTCCTCGCCTTAGCGCGCTGACGATCGCTGCCCTGGCCTTCTCCTGGCTCGGTGACGCCGCGCCGGACCTGACCTCGGGCGACGCGTCGTTCCTGGCCATGGTCGGCGCCTTCTTCGTCGCACAGCTGTGCTACATCGGGGCGTTCCGCTCCTCGTGGCGGCGCAGTCTCGCCAGCCGCTCCCCCGCGCTCGTCCTCCCGTATGCCGTCGCGTTCGTTGTGCTCGTCCTCGCCTGCGCGCCGAACGCCGGACCGCTCCTGACACCGGTCGTCGCCTATGGCCTGGCCCTCACCGTCATGGCGGTCCTCTCGACGGGTCTCAACCGCGCGGCGGCGCTGGGCGGCGCCCTGTTCATGGTGTCCGACTCGCTCATCGCCCTCCGCGCCTTCCGCGATTGGGGTGGGCGCCCGTTGAGCGTGGCGATCATGGCGACGTATGCCGTCGCACAACTCCTACTCGTCGTGGGCATTCAGGCCTATCGCCGCAACCAGTCTTCCCCCGGGTAGGTCGATCGGTCCACCCCGCCTGGCTTGCCGTGTTGACGACCACGGGCGCATATGCGAATCTTCGCATGTGCGCATGACCGTAAATGGGGTCCCTCTCTACGAGGCGAAAGCCGCGATGTTCAAGTCGCTTGGGCACCCAGTGCGGATTCGCGTCTTGGAACTCTTAGCGGAGCGAGACCACGCGGTCCACGAGCTGCTGGAGCTGATCCAGGTCGAGCAGACCGGCCTCTCGCAACACCTCGCCGTGCTGCGACGCACCGGACTGGTTCGGCAGCAGCGGGTCGCGGGCCAGGTCGAATACGCCCTCGTGGGCGTCGAGGTCGCCGAGTTGCTGACCTCGGCACGCAGACTCCTTCGGCAGCTGGCCGATCAGAGCCGTTCGTTGCGCGAGTCCCTCGACGCCGACCCGAGCATCGACGGCGGCAGCACCGTATGAACCCCTGGAACCTCGCCCGGCGCATCATCGCTGCGGGTCGGGTAGCTGAAACGGCACCAAACCGGCCAGTGGCCGAGCACGCAGGAGCGGTCTTCGGCGGCAGCGTCCAGGTGCGCCATGTCGACGCTGGATCGTGCAACGGCTGCGAAATCGAGGTGGGCGCGGCCTTCAATCCCGTCTACGACGCGGAGCGGTATGGAGCGCGGCTCGTCGCGTCACCCCGGCATGCCGATGTCGTGCTGGTCACCGGAGTAGTCACTCACAACATGGCCGAACCGCTGCGGCGCACAGTCGAGGCAACTCCTCGACCACGCCTGGTCCTCGCGGTCGGCGACTGTGCTCACGACTGTGGCGTCTTCCGGGGTGCCTTCGGGGTGCGCGGCTCCGTCGCCGACGTCGTCGATGTCGACCTGGTCGTTCCCGGCTGCCCGCCCGAACCCGCGGCAATCGTCGAGGCGCTGCGCCGAGTTACCGGCCGATGAACGTCTTCCAGTGGGCTGTGATCGCCCTGGTGCTCTCCTTCTTCGTCGCGACAGCTGCGGCCGTCGGTGCGCCCACCCCGCGACTGCGCAATATCCTGGCCGGAGTCGCGGCCATGGCTCTAGGCGTCTCGGGGACCGCCACCGGCGTCGCTGCGCTGACTGGCGACACCACCATCCTGCTCCTGGCCACTCCCCTACCCGGGATGACGCTATCGTGGCACGCCACGGCCCTCGGCGGCTTCTTCGCTGCGGTCAGCGGCGTCGTCGTGGTCATCTGCGCGCTCTACGGCATCGGCTACGCACACGGCCCGGCCGCCTCCCGCACGGGGTGGTCCGCCTTCGCCGCCTTCGGGTTGGGAATGCAATTGGTGCCGCTCGCCGGGGATGTCGTGACCTTCCTGATCGCCTGGGAGGTCATGGCGATCGGATCGTCGGTGCTCGTGCTCAGCGACCATGCGCACCGCCCCGGAGTCCGCAAGGCCGGACTCTGGTATGCCGTGATGACACACCTGAGTTTCCTGCTGCTCGCGGCGGGGCTGGGCATCGCCGCCGCCTCGGCTGGGTCGACCTCGTTCTACGCCATCGCGACGACACCGCCGACCGGAGAAGTCGCGGCGCTCGCTTTCGTGCTGGCTCTGGTTGGCTTCGCGACGAAGGCCGGGGCGGTTCCCGTGCACATCTGGCTCCCCCGCGCTCACCCGGAGGCGCCCAGTCATGTGTCCGCGTTGATGAGCGCGGTGATGGTCAAGATGGGGATCTACGGGGCGATGCTTCTCACCACGCGGTTGTTCCCCAACGGTCCCAGCTGGTGGGCACTGCTGGTCCTGGGCCTGGGGATCCCGAGCGCCCTGTACGGCATCCTCCAGGCGTCGGTGGCCAGTGACCTCAAACGTCTGCTCGCCTACTCCACGACCGAGAACGTCGGCCTCATCCTCATCGCCCTGGCGATCGCCATGCTCACCCGACCGACCCGACCAGGAATTTCGGCCGTGGCGCTGATCGCCGTGTTCCTCCTCGTCGTCAGCCATGCGGCCTTCAAGACCACGCTGTTCCTGGCCGCCGGGTCGATCCTGCACGGCACCGGCGAGCGCGACCTGGACCGGATGGGCGGGCTGGCGGTGCGAATGCCGGTGACGGCGATCGCGTTGGCGGTCGGCAGCCTCGGGGCAGCGGCCCTGCCCGCCACCTCCGGGTTCGTCGCGGAATGGTCGCTCCTGCAATCACTCATCCACGCCGACTCACGCACCGACCGCCTGACCACGGCCATCTTGCCCTTTGTCATGGGGGTGGTCGCTCTGACCGCCGGGCTGGCCCTGCTGACCTTCACCAAGGCCTTCGGGATCGCGACCTTGGCACGCCCCCGCACTGCCAACGCGGCTGCTGCCCACGAGGGGTCAAGGTCGATGCGCCTGGCGATGCTCCTCGCAGCCGCTGGCGTCGTCGCCGTCGGTGTGATCCCCGGAGTGCTCGTGCGTGCGATCTCCCCGGTGCTACCAGAGGTGGCGCGCCCCACGGCATACAGTGCGGGTCTCGTGCTGCCCGGCGCCCAGGCCAGTCTTGACCCGACCGCATTGGCACTGCTCGCGCTGGCGGTCACGCTCCCCCTGGTGACCACCGGGTGGCTTCTCGCTCGCCGGGTGCCCCGCCAGCAGGTCGCCATGGGGTGGGGATGCGGCGGAGTACGGACCAGCCCGCGGATGCAGTACACAGCCACCTCGTATGCCGAGCCGCTCGTCCGGATCTTCGACGACGCCCTGGCCCCGACGCGCGACGTACGGGTGACCCACGCCGAGGAATCTCGTTTCACCGTGCGGGCGATGGCCTACTCCCAGCGGGTCGTCGACGTCGTCGAGGCTCGGGGTTACGCACCCGTGGTGCGTGCCCTCACGCGGCTTGGGGACAGGGGGCGATCGCTGCAGAACGGCAGCATCCACCGCTACCTCGCGTCCTCCTTCGGCGCCTTGCTGCTCGTCCTGCTGGGAGTTCTCGGATGAGCGACAGTCTGGTGGCGGGCCTGGCCATCGCTCTCCAGGTGCTCGCGGTCACCGCCGCAGCCCCCATCGTCGTCGGCGTGACCCGACAGATCCGGGCCCGCCTCGAGGGACGCGTGGGCGCCGGGGTCCTACAGCCGTGGCGGGACCTGCGCAAGCTGGCGCGGAAGGAGCCGCTCACGGCGGAGGGAGTCATCCTGGGACGGGCCTTGCCGGTGGCTCTCATGTCGGTGAGCGGATTGCTCGTGGCCCTGCTGCCCCTGGTGACCACCCTCACCCTGCCGGCCGTGCCCGACGACCTGTTCGTCGTCGTGTCGGTGCTGCTGCTGGGATCGGTGTTCATCGCACTCATCGGTCTGGATGCCGGCAGTGCCTTCGGAGGTATGGGCTCCAGCCGACACATGATGGTGTCTGCGCTGGTGGAACCGACAGTCCTCGTCGCGGTCTACGCCTTGTCCATCCCCGTGGGCGCGTCGACGCTCTCCACGATCTTGTCTGCGCGGATGTCGACGCCCGCGTCGATCGTCAGCCCGGTGAGCGCGCTGGCGTTGGTCGCACTGCTCATCGCAGTCATCGCCGAGACCGGCCGACTGCCTGTGGACAACCCGAGCACGCACCTGGAACTCACGATGATCCACGAGGCCATGGTGCTCGAGGCGTCGGGGCGTGATCTCGGCTGGATCGAGCTGGCTTCGTGGATTCGCCTCACCGGCCTGTTCGGACTGGTCGCCAACCTGGCGCTGCCCTGGGGGATCGCCGAGCAGGCCACCGTCGGGACCCTCGGGATCGGGGTTGCTGCCATCATCGGCAAGGTCGTCGTTCTCGCAGGCATTGTCGCCGCGGTGGAGGTATTCCTCGCCAAGGTGCGGTTGTTCCGGGTGCCCGAGCTCATGGCCGGCTCCTTTGTCCTGGGCTTCCTCGCTGTGACGGCGTCCTATCTCACGGGAGCGTCATGACCACCATCCCGTCGGTCACCGCCTCGCCGCTGACCATCCAACTGCTCGCCACCGCGACCGGGGCGCTGCTGCTGACCGCGGTGTTGCTGCTGTGGCGACGCAGCATCACCGGGGCCGCAGGCCTGCTGGGCGTGCAGGGTCTGGCTTTGGCCGCGTTGTCCCTGGCGGCAGCGACTGAGGGAGAGCCGCACCTCTACGCCCTGGCTGCGCTGCTCGCCCTCATCAAAGGGGTTGTCATCCCGGCCCTGGTGCTGCGCACCGCCCGCCAGCTCGATGCCGCCACGGAAGGCTCGCCGGTGGTCAACCCCGCCACCGGGATGCTTCTCGCTGCGGCTCTCACCACGGTGGCCTTCCTTGTCGGGACACCGGTGGCCACGGCGACGGCACGCTCCACTGGTGCAGCCGTGCCGGTCGGATTGGCCGTCGTCCTCATCGGATTTCTCGTCCTGGCCACCCGGCGCGAGGCACTGGGTCAGATCATCGCCTTCGTCGTGGTCGACAACGGCATCGGGGCGACCGCCGTCCTGGCTGCCGGCGGGCTGCCCGCAGTGATCGAAGTCGGGGTGCTCTTCGACGTGTTGCTGGTCGTCCTGGTGCTGCTCATCCTCACCCGACGGATTCGGCTCGGCGTCGCCGTCACCGACATCTCCCGGCTCAACGAGTTGAGGGACTGATGGCCGTCTTCGTCTGGATCGCCCTGGGGCTGCCGGTCGTACTTGCCGCTTGGTCGCTGGGCGCACCCCGGGCCGGCATCGTCCGCCACCTGCCCTGGATCGCCTCTGGTGTCGTCCTGCTCTGCGGGCTGTTGTTCCTGGCTCATCCGGTCGAGGGAACCGCCGCGTTGGCAGGGATGCTGCGCGTCGATGCCTTCACGGCATACCTGTTGTTCGTCGTGGGGTGCGTGGCTGTGGTCGCCACCGGAGGCGCCCTCACCCCCACCCCCAACGGTCGCTTCTCGGCCCTCATGTGCCTCTTCCTGGTGGCAATGAGCCTGGCTGTTCTCGCCGACAACCTCGGGGTGTTGTGGGTCGCGATCGAGGCCACGACCATCACGACGGCCTTTCTCGTCGCTCACGGCGGCGGTCGCCGGGGGTTGGAGGCCGCGTGGAAGTACGTCGTCCTGGGATCGGTCGGCGTTGCCATCGCCTTCCTCGGCATCGTGCTCCTGTATGCCGCCACCGGAGACACCCCCTCGCTGTCCTGGGCCGACCTGGTCACCCGCCCCGAGTTGGCCCAGACCGCACGGATCGGCTTGGCGCTGGCAGTCCTCGGCCTGGCCACCAAGGCCGGGCTGGCTCCCATGCATAGTTGGCTGCCCGACGCGCACAGCCAGGCACCCGCGCAGGTCTCGGGGCTGATGTCCGGTGTGCTCCTGGCCGTCGCCTTCGCCGGAATCCTGCGCTTCAAGACGATCAGCGACCACGTCCTGGGGGCGGGGTTCATGCGCAGCCTGCTCGCCATCGCCGCCCTACTATCCCTGGCGGTCGCAGCCACGTTGGTGCTCACCCAGCGGAACTACAAACGCCTGCTGGCGTATTCGAGCATCGAACACATGGGGATCCTCGCCCTTGGTGCGGCGATCGGTGGCCAGCTGGCCACCGCAGCGGTCCTGCTGCATATCCTCGGCCATGGCCTGACCAAGGCCGGCCTCTTCGTCGTCGCCGGGCGCACCCTGCACGCCACCGGCAGTCCAGAGATTGCCGAGGTCCACGGCCTGCTCGCCAGGAGCCCGAGTCTGGGCCGATCCTGGCTATTGGGCACGGCGGCGCTGCTTGGCTTCCCACCGTTCGGGCTGCTGCTGACGGAGCTGGCCATCATCGTCGCCGGTTACCAGCGAGGCATGGGAGTAGTGACGTCCGTCGCGGTCCTGCTCTTGTTGGTCGGATTCGCCGGCATCAGTCGTCAGATCCTGGCAATGACGCTGACCCGCCATCAGGAGCCGCCCAGCGCAAACCCAGAGGTCCTCGCTCCGGATCCTGCGCCAGCCATCCAACGCGGGATCGTCCTGGCTGCTTTCGGCGCTGTGGCGCTCATCCCGGTGGTGGCGTGGCCGTTGGCTGATGTGTTGACCGCTGCCGTCACCGTGCTGGGAGCAACCCCGTGACGATCCTGCCCCCGCTACCGCCGGCTCATGTGGTCGCGCCCGTGGACCTCGCCACCACCATTGCCCCCTTGCTCGACGCCGGTGCTCGACTGGCCCTCGTGGCCGGAAACGACGACGGAGACGGAATACGGGTGGTGCACACCTACCTTCGGCCCGAACAGGCACCCATCGAGGTCGAGACCACCGTCCCGCAGGGAGCCGAGGGGATCCCCTCAGTCGCCCACTTGTCCTATCCGGCAGGCCGCTTCGAGCGTGAGGTGCGCGATCTGTTCGGCCTGCACCCGATCGGCCACCCCCTACCGCTTCGCCTGGTCCGTCACGCCCACTGGCCCAGTGGCTACTACCCCATGCGCCACGACACCGCGCCGGCGCCAGGGGTGGTCGAGGACGAGGGTGCCTTCCCCTTTCTTGATGTCACCGGTGACGGCGTCTACGAAATCCCGGTCGGGCCGGTGCACGCCGGGCTTATCGAACCCGGCCACTTCCGCTTCTCGGTCGTCGGCGAGACCATCCTGCGGATGAAGGCGCGGTTGTGGTTCGTCCACCGCGGCATCGAGAAGCTCTTCGAGGGGAAGGCTCCTCAGGCCGGGGTCGAGCTCGCCGAGCGGATCAGCGGAGACACGGCGGTCGGCCACGCGCTCGCCTACACCCTGGCCGTCGAGCAGGCCCTCGGCATCGGATGCTCTGCCCAGGACGCCTGGCTGCGAGCAACCCTGCTCGAGCTTGAACGCCTGCACAACCACGTCGCCGACATCGGGGCCATCGTCAACGACGTCGGGTACGGGATCGTCCAGGCCCACGCGCAAGCGCTGCGGGAGCGTCTGCTGCGCCACAACCAAGCCGTGACGGGTCACCGACTACTGCGCGGGGCCATCGCGCCGGGTCGCACCACGCTGCGTCGGCTCCCGGACCTCGATCTGGTCCGTGATGTCGCCGCGGAGGTCGACCGCATCGTCGCCATCGCCTTGGGCAACCATGTCGTCGCCGATCGGCTCGCGGGCACCTCGCCGCTCGGCCTGGCGGACGCCCGCCGCATCGGCGTCCTCGGCTACGTCGCCAAAGCCAGCGGGCTCCCAGTCGATGCCCGGAACGACCATCCCTTCCATCCGGACCTGCCACGGATCGACCCGGTGGTGGAGTCCAGCGGAGACGTTCTGGCCAGGCTGCTGGTCCGCGCGAGGGAAGCGCAACAATCCGCTCAACTGATCACGACGCTGGCCCGCTCTGTCCCATCTCGGACGCCGCTCCTCGACGAGAAGGCGAGCCGCCGCGCGGACTCGACCCGTGGCTTGGGGATCGTCGAAGGATGGCGCGGCACGATCGTCCAGCGGGTCGAGATCGCCGGCGGTCTACTCACGCGCGTCAAGATCGTCGACCCGTCGTTCTTCAACTGGCCGGCTCTCCCGGTGGCGCTACGCGACACGATCGTCCCCGACTTCCCCCTCACCAACAAGAGCTTCAACCAGTCCTACGCCGGCAACGATCTCTGACCGGGTGGCTCAGCTGCGCTCACCGGGAGCATCGTCGGGTGCCTCGCCTCCGTCGATGAGTTCTCGAAGCACGGCGAGGTCGTGCTGATCGACGGGGCGCGGCTCATAGCCCGAGTGACCGGTCAATTGCAGTGCCACGGAGGCGCACTCGACGGTGCGGCCGGCGAGCAAGCCACTCGTCCACGCGTCTCCGGGGTAGTCGTACCGGCCTCCATCCGGCGCCGCCTGCCACCACCCGCCGTCCGGATATGGGTGCATGGGGTGCAGATCCACCACCTGTATGCCGTCGTCCAGCTCGATCCGCACCGGCAGCCAGTCGGTGGTCACGGTGAAGCCGCGCTCGACGAGCACCCCGACCGCGCGCTCAAGGTGGTCGCCCAACACCATGAGGTCAACGTCACGGTGGGTGCGACTCACCCGCTCAGCCAGGGCGTCGACGCCCCAACCGCCGACCAGCCATGAGCGCACTCCGGCCGCGGCGAGGGCATCGATGATCTCGACCGCTTCAACGTCCGAAACCGCCATCTACTCCACCTCGTTCTCGACCGGCTGCGGCCCGGGCAACGCTGCGTCCAATGCGTCCAATGCGTCGGCAAGCGCGACCAGGTCCGCCCGATAGCGCGAGATCTGGCAGCCGAGGCCATTGGGCTTCCACTCGATACCCTCCGCCTCCCAGTGGCACCGCGCCCGCCCGCGCACGTGCGGCGGCAGGTCGCCGTACGACGAGGTCACCCGCCACCACGGCACTGGCGAGCCGTAGCGCGCCATGATCGTGCCGACCTGTCGCGGGCCACAGCCGACCAGCCCCGCGAGATCACCATAGGAGGCGACCCGCCCGGCCGGGATGAGCTCGGCGGCCGTCAGCACGCGCTCCACGAGCTCTTCGTCCACCCCGGCAGCCTAATGAGCCCTACCCTGGGAACCCATCATGCGTTGCGACTACTTCGAGGCCGAGCGGTGCCGTTCCTGCACCCTGATGGGCACGGCATACCGCGAGCAGGTGACCGCCAAACAGGACCGGGCCCGAGAGGCGCTCGCGGCAGTCGGCGCCTTCCCCGCCTGGTCCGAGCCGTTCGAGAGTCGGGAGTCCGGCTTCCGCAACAAGGCCAAGTTGGTCGTGGCCGGCTCGGTCGACTCCCCCGCTCTCGGGATCCTCGATTCTTTCGGGAGGGGGATCGACTTGCGCTCCTGCGGGCTCTACGACCCACGCCTGTATGCCGTGTTCGCCACCTTGGCGGCGCTGGTCACATCCGCAGGGCTCACCCCCTATGACGTGCCGTCTCGGCGCGGCGAGCTGAAGTACCTCATCGTCACGGTCTCCCCGGGCGGGCAGGTCATGGTCCGGTTCGTCCTGCGCTCGCAGCACCTCGTCCCGCAGATCAACAAGGCTCTCCCCCAACTCTTTTCGAGCATCTCCGACCTTGCTGTCGTCTCGGTCAACCTTCATCCCGAGCACAAGGCCGTGCTTGAAGGCGACACGGAAATCATTCTCTCCGGGCGGCATACTCTGCCAATGCAGGTGAACGACGTCGTCCTGCAGCTGCGACCGAAGAGCTTCTTCCAGACCAACACCGAGGTTGCCGCCGGCCTCTACCGGCAGGCTCAGGCGTGGATCGACGAGCTCGACCCCGCGTCGGTGTGGGACCTCTATTGCGGGGTCGGCGGATTCGCGCTGCACGCGGTGCGCAGCCCACGCGCGAGTGTGCGTCCGCGATCGGTGCTCGGGATCGAGATCTTCGCCGAGGCCATCGACAGCGCCCGTGAGTCGCTCGCAGCGATGCATGGGGACGATCCGCGCACTTCTCAGGTGCGGTTCGAGGCAGCCGACGCCACGGCATACGCGATGGGGCGCAGCGGGCCCGAGTTGGTGATCGTCAACCCGCCCCGGCGAGGTATCGGCCCCGAGTTGACGGCCTGGTTGGAGCGGTCGGCGACGCGGCATCTGGTCTACAGCAGCTGCAACCCGGACTCGCTGGCCCGCGACCTGGCGGCACTCCCCTCGTTCAAGGTCACCGACGCGCGCGTCTTCGACATGTTTCCCCAGACCAGCCACCAAGAGGTGCTGATTCGGGCGACCCGGCGCTGAGCGCGGTCAGCCGAGCACGCCCGGGGGGAACTCTCGCAGCTGCTGGTTGTCGTCGAGACACACGCAGTCGACCGTGCCCTCGACCAGCACCTCACCGTCGCGCTCGACCCGCTGCAGGAAGCGCCCGCGATAGGGCGAGACGACACTGAAGCTCGTGACCACCTCGATCCGGTCGCCGAGCACCGCCGGCCGTTTGAACGTGGCCTGCACCGAGTGCGCCACGAAGAGGTAGCCGTGCCGGTTCCACTCGGCGATGCCGCGCCCAGCCGCCTCGATCGACTCGGTCCTGCCCCGCTCGAAGTACTTGAAGTAGTTGGCGTAGTAGACGACCCCGAGTGCGTCGGTGTCTTCGTAATAGATCCGGTAGGCGACGCGATGCTCCACACCCCGAGGGTATGCCGTGTCGCTCACCTCCCGCGCGGGTGTGGTGAGCGAGCCCCGCCCCGCCGGGATCAGCGGCTACTCCTCGTCGGCCCAGGACTCGTGCAAGTGGGAAACGAACCAGGCCACGGCATACGGAGGCAATCCCACGCGATCATCCGGTCCCGGCGTGACCCACTCCCCCGACAGCGCCTCGAGGCAGGAACCCAAGCCGTGATCGCGCAACACCCAGCCGGGCACGTGGCGCCACGTGTTGGTGACGTTGTAGATGCACAACATCGCGCCCTCGGGATGGCGCCGGGCCAGGGCGAGGACCCCGTCATCCCAGATCGGCAACACCGTGCTGGACACCGAGGCGTGCAGCTGGGGCAGTTGGGCTCGCACCCGGGCCAGGTGGGCCATGCCCTGGAAGACCCGCCCCTCGACGGTTCTCAGGTCAGCACGCCCCTGCGCATTCGTCCAGTCGAGCCTCGGCCGGTGCACCCAGCGGTTGTCGTCCTCGTGGCCCGGTTCGGCAGCCCACGACGGGTCATTGGGCATGCCGATCTCATCACCGCTCCAGATGACCGGCACGCCACCGAAGCCGGCCACCAGAGCCTGCCCGAGGAAGATCCGTGCGAGGGCCTCGCCCAGGCTGGCCGGGTCGCCGCTCCGGCGAGCCACATCGAGTCCGGCCAAACCGGCTGCGGTGCCACTGATGCGGCGGTCGCCGGTGATCGGGTTGGCCTGGAAGATCAGACCGCGAGCACTGGACCCCGGGAACTGCCCGACGAACCAGTCCGCGAGGAAGCGCCGGTGGGCGTAGCCGTCCAGTCCGACTGCCGCTGCATCACGATCGTCGATGGCCCAGCCGATGTCGTCGTGGCAGCGCAGATAGGTGATCCACGTCGCCGAGGCGGGAATGGGTGGTAACGCGGCCAAGGCGTGCGCGGCCAGGCGCACTTCGCCGGTCGCAAGCATTGACCAAGCCTGGACCATGAGTGAGTTGTGATAGGCGAGGTCGCTGACCTTGCCGGTGTGTTCGCCTTGCCCGAGATATTGGACCAGGTCGCGAGGGCCGACGATGGCCTCGGCCTTGAACGCCACGGCCGGACAGGCGATCCGGGCCACCGCCCGCAGCGCTTGGGTCAACGCGTGGACCTCGGGCTGGTTCTGGCAGTTGGTGCCCAGCCGCTTCCAGGTGAAGGCGATCGCGTCGAGGCGAATGACCTCGACTCCCGCATTGGCCAGGAACAGCACGATGTCGGCGTACTCGCAGAAGACGTCCGGGTTGCCCCAGTTGACGTCCCACTGCCATTCGTTGAAGGTGGTCCACACCCAACCGCGCAGTTCCTCGTCCCAGGTGAAGTTGCCCGGCGCGAAGTCCGGGAAGACTTCGGGCAGCTGCTCCTCGAAGGCATCGGGCAGGTGCCGGTCCGGGTAGACGTAGAAGTAGTCGCGGTAGTGCGCCTCGCCGCGGCGCGCCCGCTGCGCCCAGTCGTGTTCCCGGGCGACGTGATTGAGGACCAGGTCGCAGACCAGGCTGATTCCGTGGTCTCGCAGCGACCGAGCCAGGTCGGCAAGGTCGGCCACCGTGCCGAGATCGGGCCGCACCTCGCGGTAGTCGGCCACGGCATACCCGCCGTCGTTGTCGCCGTCCCGGGGACGCAGCACGGGCATGAGGTGCAGGTAGGTGACCCCGAGCTCCTGCAGGTAAGGGATGCGTTCGGCGACCCCGCGCAAGGTGCCCCCGAAGCGATCCGCGTATGCCGCGTAGCCGAACATCCGCGGCGACTGCAGCCAGTCCGGCTCCAGCAGGCGGCGCTGGTCGAGGCGGTGCAGATCCGGGTCGCGATCCCGGTATGCCGTGGCCGCCTGCCGCACCAGCCGCAACACAGCACGGGCGATGCGCCGTTCCACCCGTTCCGTCGCCAGTTCCCGATACCGATCCTGCAATTCCACAAAATGATGGGCAATCAGGCGCATCCCATTGATCGCCAAT
>JBGAQV010000064.1:0-15489 GCA_044220505.1 Dermatophilaceae bacterium | reverse complement strand
GAGTTCCGTTGCGGCGGCGGCGAACCCGGCCGGCACGCCGGGTCGGTCGGCCGCATCGACGGGTATGCCGGCCGGTCGGCTCCGCGGGGTGCGCGGGGTGCGCGGGGTGCCCGGGGCCGCCGCAGGGTTCGCTGTCGGTCTGGGCACTCTCGCTGCGGTGACGGCTCTGCTCAGCCGCACCACGCCGTCGGCGTCCATCGTCGCCACCTCCTCCTCGGCGGTCCACTGGGCGCTCGGCACGGGCGCCGGCCTGGTCCTCAGCGGCACTGTGCTGGCCCAGGCGCGCCGACGTGGCGGCCTGCTGCCCCACCTCGTGCCCGCCCTGGGCGCAGCGGGCGGCGCGGTCGCAGCGGCATCGCTGTCCGCCCTGGACCATGTCGCCGTCATCGGAGCTGCCGCCGGGGCGACGTTCGTCGCGATCTCCGGCCATCCCGGCACCGGACCGGACCGGAGGGTGCCCTGGGTGTGGACGGCATACAGCACCGTCGTGGGCGCACTGGCGCTGGGCGGGCTGGCAGCCGGGGCCGGGCTGGTGCCGGTGGCCCTGCTTTTGCTGGGGCTGCTCACCGTGCTCCCTCGAGTGCTGCCCAGTTGGGTCATCGACGTCGACGACGCAGCGCTCATCGACATCGACCGGCTGTCGGTCACGAGTTGGTCACCTCGCGAGCGCCGCGGTCAGTCGGGCATCTGGCGGGTGAACCAAAGCGACGTCGACGACCTCGTCGAGGAAGCGCGCACCACCCAGACGGCTGCGCTTATCGGGTTGGTCATGCTCAGCGCGGTGGCATGCCTCGTCCTCGTCCTCGGCCCTGGGCTGCGACAAAGCGGCGGCGGGCCGCATCTGCCGATCGCGTTGACGGTGGCGGCTGCCGCGGTCGCGCCCCTGTTCAGTGCCAGGGTGTATCTCGCCCGGATCGATCGCATCCTCGTGCGCGCCGCCGCCGCGCCGCCGGCCCTGGTCCTAGTGTGGGGGACACTGCCGGGTATGCCGTCCGGCGCGGCACCGCTGGTGGCCGCGGCCGTCGTTGCCCTGGGCATCGCGCTGGGGTTCTTGGCGGGAGCGGTCGGCCAGGGGTACCGGTCCCTCAGTGCTGGCCGGGCAGCTGACGCCCTCGAGGGCGTGGCGCTTGTGGCCGTCCTGCCGCTGGCGTTGTGGGCTGCAGGCATCCTCGAGTGGGCGCGCGGTCTGCTCGTCTGAGTCCTCAGGCCGCAGCGTGACGGCCCGGGGGGAGGTCGATCCGGGCGGTCTGAGTACCTGAACTCATTTCTGCGCTCCACGCCCGGGTTTAACGGCTGTGGCGCTTGTCACCCGGATTTCTGCGGGTATTGTCGGGCCCGGAGCAGGGGAACGCAGGGGTGTGTAACCCACCGTGTCCCTCGGCCACCGGCGCCGCACGGCGCGACACGACACGCCCCGGCTCGGGGCCACCCACACGAGGAGGGGTCGATGGCCGACATCACCACCCAGCAACGGATCGGCGCCCAGCGCGATGCCGCTCAGAAGGTGCTCACCAAGAAGGACGAGTTCAACAACCTCATCCGTCAGGTGCGGGAGGCCAACAACGGCCTGCGCGGCGGGTACGAAGGTGGCGCGGCGACCGGGTTGACCAACCTGGTCGAGAACTGGGCCGATGACGCTGCCCGTTTGGTCAGCGAGTTCGAGAGCTTCGCGCAGCGCCTGGTCGACACCGACGCCAACACCGCGGCATCGCAGGACGAGCAGACCGCCACCTTCGCGCGGGCCGCGCGTCAAATCCGCACGAGCATCTGAGGGAGACACGATCATGCAGGACATGGGAACCACGATTGTCAGCGTCGGTCGCCTGCAGGCGATGGCCGACAACGTCAAGAGCATCAGCGGTCGCATCACCGAGAGCGCCGACCAGATGACCTCTGAGTTGCAGCGCACCCTGGCCGAGTGGGGCGAGGGCACCGAGTCCCGGGCCGCCTTCAACGCCTTCAAGGCGCGGGTCGACCGCTGCATCGCCGAGATGAACGAAGCCCTGGCCCTCATGCCGGGTGCCGTCGCCGAGTCCGCGGCCCACGCGGGTCACACCGAGCACCGCAACACCGCGCTGTTCCGCTGAGGGTGGTCCAGCGCTTCGACACATGATGAGGCGGCGCGGAACGGCATACCTGGAAGAGTGCCGTTGCCGCGTCGTCTCGGCGTGAGCTACGCCGCCGGGTGCCGGGACACCACGTCGGCAGGGAAGGAGGGGCCATGGCCGAGATCGATGTCGACCTCGTCGCCCTGAAGATTGCGGTTGCGCTGAGTTTGAACGACACGATGTTGCAGATGGAACTCGTGCGCACGGCATTTGAGCCGCTGCACCGTCTCCAGGGGTCAGGGATGTGCGGCCCTTCGCCGGCCGGGCAGGTCTTCGACACGCACTTCGACGGCACGTCGGCGGCCATTTTGACAATCCTCGAGGAGTTGGAGGGTTCGGTCCACGCACTCCACGAGGCCGTGAGCACAGCCTCGGCCAACATCGGCACCTTGGAGGAATCCTCGACGGTCACCTATCTCCAGGCCGTCAAGAAGCATGCCAACGCCGCCAACAACACCTACGCCGCGCCGGCCACGGCCGGAGCCCCGGGGGCTGTGCCCGCGGCCGCCGCGGCAGCAGGAGCACCGGCCGAGGGAGTTGCACCGTGAGCGCCGGACCCAACGAGCGGCGCCTGGTCGACGCCTGTTTCCTGGCTGACACCGATCAGATCGGCAATGCGACTTTGACAGTGCGCACGGGCCGCACTGAGATGGCGCGCCTGGGCGACCGGATCCAGGATTTCCGGCCCACCCTGCAGCGGCTTTGGCGCGACGATGCCGGCGACTTGGCTCATCAGGCGACCACCACTCTGGTCACGGCGATCCAGGACAAGTACGACCGACTGCAGAAGGCGGTGACCAGTCTCGATGTCGTGCTCGAGGCGGTCGGCACCGCACGGCTACAGGTGGTGAACGCGCCCGCGGTCCCGTCGGCGCCGTCCGGTCCGGCCCCCACGCTCGAGGCCAGCACGTCGGCCAGTGACTTCGTCGAGGACCTGCGCCTGTACTCCCTCGCCGTCCGTGCCCACGATGCGGCGGTCGACGCCCGTGAGGCGGTCATGGCGGCTGCGTATCGAGACTTCCAGACCAGCGTGCTCCAGGCCGCAGACACCTTGGCCACCAGCCTGGGCCTGCCGATCGTCGAGGTGCCCGGAGAGTCCGGAAGCTCGACCGGCGTGATGCCAGGCACGGTGACCCCGGGTTCGGCGCAGCCGCCAGCCCTGCCACCTATGGTGCATCAGCCGACCCTCACGCCGCCCGCCGTGGTGACGCCACCGCAGACCTACCCGCCCGTCATCGGCCCACCCCCGGTAACCCATCCCCCGTACGTGCCGGTGGATCCGCCCGTCACGGTGCACCCACCGACCATCCAGCCACAGCTGCCGCCGGTGGATCCGCCGACGCCGCCCAACTGGCCTGTCGTTCCTCCGGTCGTCCCACCGATCGACCCGCCGACCAGCGGTCTGCCGGGTGTGCCTTCGGCACCGCCGCCCGTGGAGACGCTACCGGGGGGCGGGGGCATCAACACCGGCCTGGTCGTCGGCGGCGCCCTGGGCGTCCTCGGGGGTGCCGGCGCCATCATCGGCGTGCGCAATCTCGCCGGTGGCTCGGCTGGGAGTGCCATCGCCAGTGCCGCTGGTCGGTTCGGTGCCGCGGTGCGTGGTGGTGGTGGTGCGAGTCCCGCGGGAGGCGCTGTTCGCGGAGGCTCCGGGGTCCAGGGCGGCGCGGCCCGTTCGACGCCCAGCGGCGGTCGTCCTTCGGCGGCCACCGGTCGCGCTGGAGCGACCGCAAACAGGTCCGGCACCGCCGGAAGGCTTGGCTCCACGGCCGGTGCCACCGGCGGTGCCACCGGGAAGGGCGGCACCACCGCAGGCAGGTCCGGAACCGCCGGGAAGGCCGGCACAGCGGGCGCGTCCGGTCGCGCCAGTAGCCCGGTTGGCAAAGCGGGCCCTGGCGCGGTGGGCAGATCCGGCACAACAGGGGCGGCCGGTCGCGCTGCAGGGGCTCTCGGCCCTGGCGCAGCGTCCAGAGGGTCGGCGCCGGGTGCCGGAGCCGGGTCCAAGGCCGGTCGTGCGGCCGGAGTGGGATCGCAAGCCGGGTCGAGAGCAGGCGGACCGGGGGGACGAGGCGGCGCGGCAGGTCGCGCGGCCGGAGCCCTCGGAGCCCGCAGCGTTGGACACCGTCGGCCCGAGGACGAGCAGGATCACGACGCGACGACCTGGGTGACCGAAGACGAGTGGCTTGACGAGGCCGATCCCGGCCGAGGAGTCGTGGGCTAGAGTCCACACCGAGTTCCACGGAGTCCACGGCAGCCGTCGCTAGGGGAGGTCAACGTGCCGGGCAGGTCGACGACGGCATCGGATATCGGCGATGTCGTCAGGGTCACCGTGGCCAACGGCGAGCGGGTCACCGACCTCGTGCTCCCGTCCCGGCTCCCGGTCGCCGAGATCCTGCCGGAAGTGGCGGCGCTCTGCGGCGCACTCGATGCCTATGAAGCCCACGGTGGCTACGCGCTCCTGCACGCCGACGGACGACGTCTCGAGCTCGATGCGAGCTTCGTGGCCCAAGGTGTGGCCGACGGCAATCTGCTGACCCTCGTCAACGGCATCGACCTCGTCTCGCCCAAGGTCTACGACGACGTCGTCGAAGCCGTCGCCGACGCCGTCGACGTCACCGGAGCACCGTGGACGGCTGCTGCCGCCCGGACGAGCACTGTCCTGGTCGGCGCCATCCTCCTGGCTCTGGGAGCGCTCGTGGTGTTCCTGGAGCAGGGCGGTCCCGCCGTGAGCGCCGTGGCCGGCGTCGCCACCGTGCTGCTCCTGATCGCCGGAGCGGTCTTCGCTCGAGGCCGTCGCGATGCCCTCACCGCAGTCGTCGTCCTGGCCGGCGCACCGGCATACGGGGCAGTGAGTGCGTATGCCGCGCTGCCGGGTGAGCCGCTCACCGTGCCGCTCGTGGGGGCGGGCCTCGCGATGGCCCTCCTGGGCGCGGTGGCGACGTTCGTTCTGCCGACCCGAGGCTGGACCTTCCTCACCGCGGTGGTGCTCGGAGCTGTGGGCGCGACCGTCGGCGGTGTGCTCTCACTGACCCGGATCGACCCGGCCAAAGCGATCGCCGTCGTTCTGGTCGTCGCCGTGATCCTGGCCAGCCTCATTCCGTGGTTTGCCATGTCCAGCGCCCGGGCGATCCCCGATCCGATGACCGCCGAGGCCGACATCGAGGCCATGCCCGACCCCATCGACCCGGCAGCGGTGCAGCGCTCGGTGCGTGCCGCGGGCGAGGTCAGCCTGGGATTGTCCCTGGCCATGGCGGTGCTGCTCACCGTCACCGCACCGGTCGTCGTGCGGTTGGGCTGGCCCGGGCTGGCCCTGGTCTGGGCAGCCGGGCTGACCCAGGCGCTGCGCACCCGGCAGGCTGTGCTTGCCCGCGATGTCGTCGTGGGGCTCGCGGGGGCCACCGCTGGGTTGGTGTCCGGCACGGTCGCCGCTGTGCTGGCCCATCCACAGTGGGGCGGCCCACTGGGGGCACTCATTGCCGTCCTGTCCGTCGGAGTGCTCGCCGGTCTGGCCGCGCCCGGACGCGGTTCGGTGCGCTGGCGCCGGTTGCTGGACGTCAGCGAAGGTGTGGCTCTGTTCCTGCTCGTCCCGCTGCTCGTGCTGGCACTCGGGCTGCTGGGGTCGGTCCGGACCTGAGCATGGCCAGCAAACGCGATCTCGTCGAGGCACACGGCTACACCAAGCGGCGTCTGGTGTCGGCGTTCGTCTCCGGCGCTCCAGCGGGCCGCGACGTCGAGAGCGTCTCGCGGGTGCGTCCGGTCATCGCCGGATTGGCTGCGTCGGCGTTGCTGCTCGGGGGCACCGCGATTGCGGGGATGCTGGCTGCGCCGCTCGCCCCCGGTTGGGAAGACGCCCACGTCATCATCGGCAAGCAATCTGCGGCCCGCTATGTCTCCGAGAAGGGCACCCTCTATCCGGTGCTCAATGCCACCTCGGCCCGACTCATGCTCCCGTCCACCGCGGGCTATCCCATCGTCGTCGTCGACGACAACCTCCTGGTCGACATCCCGCGCGGGGCCGCGCGCGGCATCCTCGGCGCTCCGGACGACCTCCCGACCACGACCAACCTGCTGCAGACCGGCTGGGTGTCCTGTCTGGTCTCCGGGCGCACCGTCACCACATTGCGCAGCACAGCCGCCCCTGCCGCCCCCGACACCGACGCGCCGATTGGCCAGTTCGTCACCAGCGGTGGGTCCACGTGGCTCGTTGCCGGGGATTACCGCTATCCGGTGCCGGCCGACAAAGTGGGAGCTCTGCGCCGCGACCTGCACCTCGACAGCATCGACGTCCCCGAGGTGCCCGGGGTCTGGCTCGACGTCGTGACCATCGGTCGCCCGCTCACCCTCACCGTCGCCGGCCAGGGCACCCCCCTTCCTCCTGCCATGACGATGGGCGGCAAGATCACCCGGGTCGGTCAGGTGATCAAGGACGCGTCCAACGCTGGGGCGCTCTCCCTGGTCCTGGCCAGCGGCACCGTGCCGCTCACCGAGTTCGCCGCGGCCGTCTACCGCTCGACCAGCTCCCCCGATCTGGCCGAAGCGGTGACCGTGAAGTCCGCCGACACTGCCACCGTCCCGGCCGGACCATCCCGGGCCACCGTCTACCCCGACTCCTGGCCCGAACGACTGCCCACTGCGGCCAAAGGCACCGTCTGCGTCCTGCTGCAGACCCAAGGTCCGGACAAGCCGGCCCGCACCCGGGTCATCACCCTGCCGGTCGAGTCACCGCGGGTCACCGCCTCCGCCGGAGCCACCGTGGAGCCCGGCAAGGGGGCTCTCGTCCGGGCCTCCTCGACCGGCTCGGCGCTCGGCCCGGTCTTCGTCATCGACCAATCCGGACGCAAGTTCGCGGTCACCGACCCCAGCGACGAGACCCTGGCCCGGCTCGGGTATGCCGGGCTGCGGCCGGCCATTGTGCCCGCGCCGTGGTTGCTCGTCTTCCCCTCCGGTCCGGCGCTGAGCGAACAGGCGGCGCTTGCGGCACCCACCGCCGGGGGCGGCGGACCATGACCGGTGCCGCACACCGAGCCGCGAGCGTTGCGCGGCTGGGAGGGCGGGTGCGACGGCATACCTCGCTGGGGTGCACCCGGCCGTTGCGTGCCGGAATCGCGGCGGCGCTCGGGGCGGCGACCCTCCTCGCGCCGGTCCTCCCAGCGCCGGCCGCCTCCGCGGCCGAACAGTGCGGTCAACGCACGAGCACGGTGCTGCTGCCCGAGACGTCCTATCCGCTGGCCGCCTACGGCGCCGACCAGCTCGCCGGCCTGGGTGTTACGGGGGCCGGCGTCACCGTGGCGGTCGTGAGTTCGGGCGTCACCGCGGCCAATCCGCACTTCCGCTCGGCGTCGGGCGATGTCGTGCTGCCCGGCACCACGCTGCTGTCGCCGACCGATCAGTCCACGGCGCAGTATGTCGACGCCAAAGGCCACACCGACCTGCTCGAACTCGGCACGGCCGCAGCCGGACTCGTCGCCGCGCGCCGGCTCGAGGGATCGGGGGTCATGGGCCTGGCATCGGGTGCCACGATCCTGCCGGTCCAGGCCTATGGGGTGCTGCCCACCGATGAGGCCCGGCAGGCGCCGCTCGTCCCGACACCCGCACGGCTCGCCGCAGGCATCCGGTATGCCGTGCAGCACGGCGCGCGGATCATCCTGGTCCCGCTGAGCATCCCCACCGGGTCGGCCGATCTCGAAGCCGCGGTGACCGAGGCGACCGAGGCCGGTTCGCTCGTCGTGGCCGGTGCCGGGGAACGCACCGCGAGTGGTGGCGCGTCGGACGGCGCTCGCTACCCCGCGGCATACCCTGCGGTTCTGGCCGTGAGCGCCGTCTCGCAGCGTGGTGTTCCAGTGGCGACGACGATGCGGGCCCCCTACCTCGGCGTGGCAGCACCCGGCGAGGCCCTCAACACCACCGTGGGTGCCTTCGGGGACTGCCTCGTCGGCCAGACGCCCACAGCGGGGTATGCCGCGGCCCTCACCGCTGCGACAGCCGCCTTGGTGGCCCAACGGTTCCCCGACGAGGGGCCAGAGCTCTGGAAATACCGCATCGAGGCGTCGGCGATCCGGCCCGAGTCCGATCGGCGTGACCCGGCACTGGGCTGGGGGCTGCTCTCGCCCTATGACGCTCTGACGCTCACTCGCGGAGGAGATCGTCCCGGGCCGGATGCACCGGGCAGCGTGCGCAGTGTCGCGCCGCCGGCCATCGCCGCGCCCACTCCCATCGCGGTCGCCGCCGATCCGCTCGAGGACAGTCGGCGGCTCGGCCTGTGGCTGGGGGGCATCGCGCTGGCGGGTGCGCTGGCGTTGCGCATGATCCGCTCCCTGCGGGCACCATAGGGACATGAGCGACGGTCCCGACGTCCCGCCCGAGAGCGGCAGGCCGGGTGCGCCGCGGTCGCGGCGGCCGGTCTTCTTCGACGACGCCGAGTTGGAAGCCCATGGCGGAGTGATCGATCCGGTGCGGCAGATCGAAGCCGCCCACGCCAGCGCGGCGACGCTCGTCAACGCGGGACGGACCACGTCCGACCCTGCTGTCACGGCGCGGCTGGTGGCGCTCGTCGAGGACCTCGGTCTTTCGACGCTTGCCGAGTTGTGGTCAGAGCGCCCCGCGCGCAGCCTCCCCGGTGCGTTGTGGCGGCTCTACGTGCTGCGCGAGTGGGTGCGGCGCGACCCGCAGGAGGCGAGCCGTGAGTATGCCGCGGGCATCCGGCATACCGGCGTCGACCACGCCGTGGCGGGTGCCGCCGAACCTCCCGGGCCCGAGGAGTTGCGGGCGCTGGTCGACGCGGTCCTCGCCGGGGTCTTCGACGGCGATCTCGGGGTCGCGTTGGAGCGTGCGGCCGCCTTCTGCCGAGTCGTGGCCGCCGGGCGGGCGGAGGTCTCCGACGGTGAGCCGGCGGCCCGGCGCGCGGCTTCGCTGCTCGACACCGCAACCGACCTGCGGGTCTGCGCGACCCTGTGGCGCCAGGGTGCGCTCACCTGACCTTCGTCGGCGACGTCGTCGAGTAGTGCGTAGGGCTCGTGGGCCGTATCGTTACCCCGTGCGTCGGGCCGCGGCAGCCCCGGGTCCCATCTATAGCCGCTACGAGCGGCCACGCGCCGTGAGGCGCTCCCGGCCCGACGCATGACACCCCTTGCTCTCTCACGGCTGGCTCAGGCGAGGCAGAACCGTCACCCGAACCGGCCGCTGATGTAGTCCTCGGTGGCCCGCTGCGCCGGGGTGTTGAAGATGCTGTGCGTGGAGCCGTACTCCACCAGCTGCCCCGGCTGTCCGGTCGCTTTGAGGTTGAAGAATGCCGTCCGGTCGGAGACTCGCGCCGCCTGCTGCATGTTGTGCGTGACGATGACGATCGTGTATTCGCGCTTGAGCTCGGCGATGAGGTCTTCGATGGCCAGGGTTGAGATCGGGTCAAGGGCCGAGCAGGGCTCGTCCATGAGCAGCACCTGAGGCTCGACCGCGATCGCGCGCGCGATGCACAGCCGTTGCTGCTGCCCACCGGAGAGCCCGGCGCCGGGCTTGTCGAGGCGATCCTTGACCTCCTCCCAGAGGTTGGCCGCACGCAGCGAGGTCTCGGCGCGGCTCGTGAGTATGGCCTTGTCCTTGACCCCGTTGAGGCGCAACCCGGCAACGACGTTGTCGAGGATCGACATGGTCGGGAAGGGGTTGGGGCGCTGGAAGACCATGCCGACGGTTCGGCGCACCGCGACCGGGTCCACCGCCGGGGCATAGAGGTCAACTCCGTCGAGGCGGATCTCGCCCTCGATGCGTCCGCCGCGCACCACCTCGTGCATCCGGTTGAGGCTGCGCAACACGGTGGATTTGCCGCAGCCGGACGGTCCGATGAAGGCCGTGACCGTGCGCGACTGGATGTCCATCGACACGGCGTCCACCGCCTTGAATCCGCCGTAGTAGATGCTCACGTCATTCATCACGATCTTGGTGGCCATCACACTCGCGCTTTCCGCGCCACCAGGCGCCCGCAGAGGTTGAGCACGAAGACCAGCAGGATGAGGGTGAGGGCCGTGGCCCACATCCGCTCCACCGCCGGGGCCAAGCCCAACTCGGTGCGGTCCTGGTTGATCATCGTGGGGAGGGTGGGCATATAGCCCGAGAAGAGGTTGGTCGCGATCGAGCTGGTGTACGGGCCGAGGATGAGCAACGGTGCCGTCTCGCCCATGACTCGGGCCAGGCCGAGCAACACCCCGGTGGCGATCCCCGACATCGCCGTCGGCAGCACCACCCGCGAGATCGTGACGCGGCGCGAGATGCCAAGTGCGAGAGCTCCCTCACGCAGATCGTTGGGCACCAGCTTGAGCATCTCCTCGGTGGAGCGCACGACCACCGGGATCATGAGCAGCACCAGCGCCAGGCACACCGCGAAGCCCACCCGCTGAAAGCCGAAGGTGGTGACCCACACGGCATACACGAACA
Source organism: Dermatophilaceae bacterium (assembly GCA_044220505.1). Lineage (GTDB taxonomy): Bacteria > Actinomycetota > Actinomycetes > Actinomycetales > Dermatophilaceae > Phosphoribacter. Next base: position 4,960 of record JBGAQV010000064.1, on the reverse strand, counting down.
GGGCCGCGACGATCGAGGGGACCCCGCTGAGCACGTCGACCATGAAGGAGATGGCGCGGGCGAGCGGACCGCGGCCGTACTCCACGAGATAGATCGCCGTCAGAATGCCGATCGGCACGGCGATCGCTGTCGTCACCGCGCCCTGGATGAGGGTGCCCTGAATGGCATGGACCGCGCCGCCGCCGGCCTCGCTCGCGGTGATATTGCGCTGCGAGGTCGTCCACCAAGTGCTGGCGGTGAGCAACCGTATGCCGTTGCGCGTCACCGTCAGCAGGATCCACACCAGCGGGATCATGGCCACGGCAAAGGAGGACCACATGACGGCCGTCGCGAGCCGGTCGCGCCGACGACGCAGAGCCGAGCCGGGGGTGAGGTCGGGAGCCGTGTCGGTCGTGTCCTGCTCGCGAGGCCGGATGCGAGCAACCGGTGGGACGGCCAGGCGCAGTCCCGGCTGGGCGGTGTGAGCTGTGCTGGTCATTCGGTGAAGGCCTTCCGCCGGTCGACGACGACGCGCGCGATGGCGTTGACGACGAAGGTGAGGATGAAGAGCACCAGCCCTGCGGCGATGAAGGCGCCGGTCTTGCGGGGCGAATCGAACTCGGCGGCGTTGTTGGCGATGCGCGAGGCGAAGGTCTCCCCACCGTTGAAGAGCGAGGCGGTGAACGGGCTGCCCGGGGCCAGCGTCGAGACGATGAAGGTGACCGCGATCGTCTCGCCGAGCGCGCGACCGAGCGCGAGCATCGCCGCACTCACCACGCCTGGCCGCCCATAGGGAAGCACTGCGGTGCGGATCATCTCCCACCGGGTGGCACCGAGAGCCAGGGCGGCCTCTCGGTGCGGGACCGGGGTGGCCGCGAAGACCTCACGGGAGATCGCGGTGACGATGGGCAGGATCATCACGGCCAGGACGACCCCGATGAAGAAGATCGTCCCGCCGGTGATCGCCGTGGGAGCCAAGAGGGGGAACCACCCCAGGGTGTGGGCGAGCCACGTTTCCACTGGAGCGAGCACTGGGCGCAGGACGATGAGTCCCCAGAGGCCGTAGACGATCGAGGGGACCGCGGCGAGCAGGTCGACGAGAGCGGCAGCCGGCGTGCGCAGCCAGTCGGGGGCGTATTGCGTGATGAACAGCGCCACGCAGACCCCGAGCGGCACGGCGAGCGTCATCGCCCAGAGCGAGGCGCTCACTGTGGTCCACAGCAGGTCGGCGATCCCGAAGCGGGGGACGGCCGCGTTGAGTTCCCACTCCCGAGAGGTGAGGAAGGATGCCTCATTCGCCCGGAGTGAGGGGATGGCCTGCCAGAGCAGGAAGACTCCGATGAGGGTCACCAGGGCCATGACCAGCAGACCGGCCCCGCGTGCCGACCAGGCGAAGGCCCGGTCGGCGGCGTGGCCTCGAGCCGTGGCCAGTGTCGAAGGCGACACCGACCGGGCGGCCGCGACCTCGGTCATCGGTCAGCCGATCGCAGCGATTGCGGCCGCCACGCTGGTGGCGACTTCGGCAGGCAGCGGGGCGTAACCCTGCTTCTCCAGACCCGCCTGCACCGGAGCCGACGCGAAGTGCGCCAGGAATGCCTTGACCAGCGCACCCTTGGCTTTGTCCTGGTAGACCGAGCAGACGATCTCGTAGGTGACCAGGTTGATGGGATAGGCATTCTTGGCCTTCGTGGCGTAATCCAGGGAGAGCGCGAGGTCGTGGCCGGTGCCCACCCGGGCGGCCGTGGCGACCATCGCTCCTACATTGGCGCCGGTGAGGGTGACCGGCCCGGAACCGGTGTCGATCGCCGCAATGCCCAGGCCGTTCTGAGTGGCGTAGGACCATTCGACGTAGGTGACGCCTCCCTCTTGCCCCTTGACCGCCGCGGCGACGCCGGAGGACTTCTCCTTGCCCTCGCCCACCGTGCCGGTCCACTTCTTGCCCGGCTCGAGGGTTGCCGCGGACCCGGCTGCGGCCTTGAGGTACTTGGTGAAGTTGTCGGTCGTGCCCGACTCGTCGGAGCGGAAGAACACCCGGATCGGGGTCGCGGGCAAGGTGACGCCCGGGTTGAGTGCGGCGATCGCGGGGTCGTTCCACGTCGTGATCGCACCGGAGAAGATCCGCGCCGCCAGGGGCGCGTCGAGAGTGAGGGTTGGCACGCCCTGCAGGCGGTAGGCAATGGCGATGGGGCCGGTGACCATGGGCAGGTTCCATGCCGGCGAGCCACACGTCTTGGCCGCTGCGGCGGCCTCGTCGGGCTTGAGCGCCGAGTCCGAGCCGGCGAAGTCGACCTGTCCGGCAACGAAATTCTTGATGCCCGCACCCGAACCGGACGGGTTGTAGTTGATGGTGGCCTTGTCGCAGCCGCGCTGGTAGGCCGAGATCGCTGCCTCGATGGCGTTCTTCTGGGCCGATGAGCCCTCCGCGCGGATCGTTCCCGGAGCGCAATTCGCTTGTGAACCAGAGGAATTGCTGCTTGAGCCGGCGGTCGTGCCGGTGTTGTCGCTCCCGCAGGCGCTCAAGGCGACAGCGGCGGCGAGGATGCCTACGGCGCTGAAAACGGTTGGATGAGAACGGATCTGGAGGTTCGTCACGGGGGTGTTTCCCTCTCGATGGCGATGGACGGTTTGGGTCCAGGGGAGCGTCGTTGCGCCCCCGTCCGAGACGAACCTAGGAGTCCAGGGTGACAACAGCGAGAGTGCCGGTGAACCCGGCGTGAAGTCTCATAAACGTTCTAGGGCAGTCTGATTCAAGACTGAGAGACGAAAACCCTTCCACCGCAACACATTCAAGCCAACAAAGGGCAAACTCAGGTCGGAATCCGTTCGACTGCAACGACTTTCGCGTCAGCGCCTGCGTCCGAGACGTGGCAGACGAACGCCTCGCCCTTCTCCAGGTTGAGGTCCAGCGCACCGGTGATCGCGGCCCGCGCACTCACCGCGAGGTCGCCGTCGGTGGTGACCCGGGCCAGCAGCGGTTTGATCATCGTCGACAGCACCGGGCCGTGCCCGCAGATCGCCACCGGCTCGGCTGCATCCAGCAGATGCTCCATCGTCTTGACGACGCGGTGCCCGCCCTTGCGTGCGAAGCTCTCTTCGGACAGTTGCTGGCGCAACTGGATCTCGCGGCCGATGGCCTGCGCATAGGGCACCAGCGTCGCCACACAGCGCTCCGAGGTGGACGAGTAGAGCGCAGACACCCCGTAGGCCGCCAACAGGGGGATGAGCGCGCGAGCCTGACGTTCGCCCACCGCGTTGAGCGGCCGCAGCCAGTCACGACTGCCCTTGTATGCCGAGCGTGGCACCGCCCGGCCGTGTCGCACGACGACGAGCGGCCAGGTGTCGAGCGTGCCGGACAGGTCTGCGCGCTGGATGGCGCGCAGTTGCTGCCGGTCGTGAGCGTAGTCGAGCCGGTCATGGGTGCCGGCGACGTCGAGCCACACCACCTCGTCGATCTCGTTCTCCAGCGAGCCCACGCCGCCCACGACAGTTGCGGCCCAGTAGCGCACCTGTTTGGTCGCCGGGTGGCCGGTGCGGTCCAGGACCCGGTATGCCGTCGGCGGCAACGGCATACCGAGTCGCACGTGCAGGCCGGTCTCTTCCAGCGTCTCGCGGACCGCCGCGACCTGCCAGAGCTCATCCGCGTCGAGCTTGCCCTTGGTCCATGACCAATCGTCGTACTTGGGCCGGTGGACGAGCGCCACCTCGAGGGCTCCGGCACGGTGTCTCCAGGGCACCGTGCCGGCCGCGCGGATGTTCGGCATCAGTTATCGGCGACGGGCTTTACGGCGCTGCTTGGTGCGGTACTCCCACATGAGCTCCTGCACGTCCTCCAGCGGCTCGCCGTCCTCGTCACGGTGCACGCGGGTCCACGTGCCTTCCGGCCCCAGCTCGAAACGGGTCGTCGAGGGCGCCAGCCCCATGTCGAGGATCTGGGTCAGCTGGGCGACCTGTGCGGGATCGACGACGTGCAGCAGGGCCTCGACGCGACGGTCGAGGTTGCGGTGCATCATGTCGGCGCTGCCGATGAAGACCTGCGGGTTGCCGCCGCCGCCGAACCAGAAGATCCGCGAGTGCTCGAGGTAGCGACCCAGCGTGGAGCGCACCCGGACGTTTTCACTCAGCCCCGGCACCCCCGGCCGCACGGCGCAGATGCCGCGCACCCACACGTCGACCGGCACGCCGGCCTGCGAAGCCCGGTAGAGCGAGTCGATGAGCGCCTCGTCGACGATGGAGTTCATCTTCAACCGGATCCGGCCGTCGCCGTGCTCGGCGTGGCGGGCGATTTCGGCGTCGATCATCTCGATGAGGCCGGAGCGCACCGTGCGGGGCGCCACGAGCAACCGACGGAAGCGCGACCGCGGCGCGATGCCGGAGAGCTGGTTGAACAGCCGGGACAGGTCCTCGCCGACCTGCGGGTCACAGGTGAGCACGCCGAGGTCTTCGTACAGCCGGGCGGTCTTGGGGTTGTAGTTGCCGGTGCCGATGTGGCAGTAGCGCACCAACCCCTCGGCCTCCTGACGGACGACCAGGCACAGCTTGGCGTGGGTCTTCAGGCCGACGATGCCGTAGACGACGTGAACGCCCGCGTGCTCGAGCTTGCGAGCCCACGAGATGTTGTTGACCTCGTCGAACCGAGCCTTGATCTCGACGACCGCGAGCACCTGCTTGCCGGCCGTCGCCGCGTCGATGAGGGCATCGATGATCGGGGAGTCACCGGAGGTGCGGTAGAGCGTCTGCTTGATCGCCAGCACGCGCGGGTCGGAGGCCGCCTGCTCGATGAAGGCCTGCACCGACGTGGAGAAGGAGTCATAGGGGTGGTGCAGCAGGATGTCCTTGGCCCGCACGGCGGCGAAGATGTCGGCCTTCGGGTCGAGCTCGCGGAAATTGACGTCGCCTACGAACGCCAAGGTGGCCGTCGTTGGCTGCGTTGCCGCCGTTAACGCCAGTGTCAGTCCCGCGCTCGCGTTCGTGCGTCCCGTCT
>JBGAQV010000063.1:0-16247 GCA_044220505.1 Dermatophilaceae bacterium | reverse complement strand
GTCGGGATCGGCGCGGCCAACGTGCTCGCCGGGTTCTTCCAGGGCTTCGCGGTGTCGACGAGCGGCTCGCGCACTGCGGTCGCCTTCAAGGCCGGCGCGCGCAGCCAGATCACCGGCCTGGTCGGCGCGGTCGCGATCCTCATCCTGCTCGTCGTGGCCCCCAACCTGCTGGCTGCCCTGCCGATCCCCGTGCTCGGGGCCATCGTCGTCGTCGCGGCGTTCTCGCTCGCCGAGATCCCCGCGACCCGGCGACTGTGGAGCCAGCGCCGGATGGAGTTCTGGCTGTCCATCGCCGCGACCCTCGCGGTCGCCGTGCTCGGCGTGCTGCCCGGCATCGGCGTCGCCGTCGCCCTGTCGATCCTCAACGTCTTCCGGCGCTCGTGGTGGCCCTACCAAGCGGTGCTCGGCCGCGAGAAGGGCACCAACCCGGGCTACTTCGACCTGGCCGAAAACCCGCGCGCTGGCTCGATGCCTGGGCTGACGATCTTCCGCTTCGACGCGCCGATCTTCTTCGCCAACGCGCGCACCTTCGCCGACCAGGTGCTGCGGCTGGCCGACGCCGACCCAAAGCCGAACTGGATCCTCGTCGCCGCCGAACCGATCTCCGACATCGACACCACCGCAGCCGACATGCTCGAGGAGCTGGCCGGCGATCTGGAGACCCGCGGCGTGCAGCTGGCCTTCGCCGAGCTCAAGGAGCCGGTGCGGGCCAAGATCGATGGATACGGCATGCACCACGTGCTGGAGAAGTTCCACTACTTCAGCACGCTCAACAAGGCCGGCAAGGCCTACCAGGAGAAATACGGCACGCTGTGGCCTGGCGAGGAACCGCCCGCCGCAGCGGCTGCCCCGGCGACTGCGGCTGCCCCCGCACCCGCGCCTGCGGCGATCGACGAGCCCGAGCGCTGACATGGCCCACCTCAAGTCCGTCAACGTGGGCGGCTCCGGTCCCAACCCGGCCGGCGGCGCGCGGCCTTCCGGGATGCTCAAGACGCCCACCCCGGACCCCCTGCTGCTGCGCGACCCCGGAGCCAAGCGCGGCGGCGAGGGCAGCGGGGTGGTCGGCGATTTCGTCGGCGACCGGCGCCACCACGGCGGCACCTACCAAGCCGTGTATGCCGTGGCGCGCGAGGAGCTCGACCATTGGGCCGCCGAGATCGGCCGGGAGCTGGCCGACGGCGCCTTCGGGGAAAACCTCACCACCGTGGGCCTCGACGTCGACGACGCCCGGCTCGGTGAGATCTGGCGCGTCGGTCCGGTGGTCCGGCTGCGGGTGACCGGCCCGCGGGTGCCCTGCTCGACCTTCGCCGCCGCGATGGGTGAGCAGCGGTGGGTCAAGAGGTTCACCACCCGAGGGCGCACCGGTGCCTATCTCAGTGTGCTCACACCGGGTGAGGTGCGCGCGGGCGACGAGATCGTCATCGAGCACCGCCCGACCCATGGCGTGACGGTGCCGATGTCCTTCCGCGCGTGGACGACCGCACGGCATACCCTGCCTGACCTGCTCGCCGCGGGTGAGGACTTGTCCCCGGAGTTCGTCGACCAGATCCGGGACTACCAGGCCGGACGCTCACCGCGGGAGTGAGGCAGGTCACTGCGCCGGGCTGTCACCCTCGGCCGCCCCGAACCGTCAGTGCCGTGACCCACCCAGCACCACCGCCCTACCAGGAGAAACACCATGCAGCTCAACGTCGGCAGCACCGACCGGATGATCCGCCTCGTCGTCGCCGTCGTCGCGGCCATCCTCGCGTTCACGGTGGCCAGCGGCGCCCTCAAGACGATCCTGCTCATCGTCGCCGTGATCATGGCGGTCACGGCCGTCGTGCGCGTGTGCCCGCTCTACATGCCGTTCAAGATCAACACCAACAAGCGCGCCTGACCTCGACGGCTGCCGCTGGGCAGCCCGGCTGGGCAGCTCACCCCTGACTGCGTGACCTATCGTCACGCGCACGGCCACGACGTGGCCCGGTTCCTGTCGACCGGGCCACGTCGTTGGTGTGGGAGGTGAGCGGACGGCATACCGTTGGAGCGTGGCACTGAGCACCGACGAGATCACCGCCGCCGTCCCGGGCCTGCTGCGATACGCGCGTTCCCTGACCCGCGACCCCGTCGTCGCCGACGACCTCGTGCAGGACACGGTCGTGCGCGCGCTGGAACGGGCCGGCGACTTCCGCGGCGAGTCGTCGCCGCAGACCTGGCTGCACCGGATCCTGCACCACCGGTTCGTCGACCTGGTGCGCGCCGACCGCACCGAGCCGGTCGACACCGACGAGCTCGCCGAGCAGGTCGAACGTGCCTGGCAGCAGGACTCCTACACCGTCGACGGTGAGACGGTCGTCTTGCGGGCCGAACGTGTGCAGGAGTTGCGCGACGCGATCATCCGGCTGCCCGCGTCCTACCGCTCGGCGGTGGTCCTGCACGACGCCCAGGGGCTCACGGCGGCGCAAGTCGCCGAGGTGCAGGAGATCTCGCTCGCCGCCGCCAAGCAGCGCATCGCCCGCGGCCGCGCCATGCTCGTCACCCACCTGGCCCGCGGCACCGAACGCCGCGCCGCCGTCGGCGACGTGCCGCTGCGCTGCTGGGACGCGCGATCGCGGGTCAGCGACTACCTCGACGACGAACTCGGCTCCGCCGAGCGCGCCGCGCTCGAAACTCACCTCGGCGGCTGTCCCACCTGCCCGGCCCTGTATGCCGGCCTGGTCGGCGTGCGCTCGGCGCTCGGCGCGATGCGTGATCCAGACACGGTCGTGCCGCCGCGCATCGCCGATCGCCTCCGCAACGCCTGACGCTCGCCGGGCGAAGCGCCGCGTCCGGTCGACGGCCATTGCGGTCAGGCCGGTCAGGGGGAGATCGGTCCGTCAGCCGGTGACCGGGTCGGCCCAAAGGCGGGCCCGCAGGGTATGCCGTGCACCCGGCTCGAGGGCGATGACCCCATCGCCACTGCGGAAGGCGTCCGCCGGGCAACTCATCGGCTCGATCGCCAGACCGGCCCGCCCGATGTGATCGGCCGTGAAGACCTGTGCCCAGCGGGTGTCGGAGGCGATCGTGGTGCGGAACGGCATACCGGGCCTGGCGAGCGACGCCTGCCAGCCGCCCTCCGGGAACCCGGTGAACGCATGGTCGGCGCGAATCTGCCGCAACTCCACCCCGCCGCGCAGGTCGAGCCCGTGGCGTTCGACGGCACCCTCGCGCACCGGCAGCCCGCGAGCGTCGGTGAGCACGACGCGCGCGGCGGGCAGGTCGGCCAGGCACTCGTCCAGCGGACCGTCGCCGCACCGGAGGTAGGGGTGGAAGGCAACCCCATAGGGAGCCGGCGCGTCCCCGAGGTTGACCGCCTCGACGGCCACGCACAGGCCGTCCGGACCGAGGTGGTAGTCGGCCGCGAGACCGATCCGGAAGGGGTAGCCCGGCTGCGGCCAGATCTCGGTCGCGAGGGTCACCCGGTCGGGAGCCGCCCCCGCCACGCGCCACTCCTGCCAGCACACCAACCCGTGCAGCGCCGTGCTGGCCTCGGGCTCGGTCAGCGCCAGCTGGTGCTCGGCCCCACCCCAGGTATAGCGGCCGTCGCGCAGCCGGTTGGGCCAGGGCGCCATGACCTTGCCGGAGAAGGCCGGCGCGTAGGCCGTGCCGTCACCTTCCGCGTCGGTAGCCAGGACGAGGTCGGCACCTCTCCAGGTGAGCCTGGCCAAAGCGCCACCGACGGTCGCGACGCGAGCGACGTAGTCGCCGGAGCCGAGGGTGAACAGCCGGCCGTTCGGTCCGGTGGGTGCGGTGAGGTGGACGTCACCGAGGGGCGAAATCATGGCTCGGACCTGAACTTTGCCGGCGCGGCAGGAGCCTTGGCGGGTGCCGTGGCAGGCGCCGGGACACCGTGCTCCAGGATGCGCAACGCTTCGCTCACCGGGTCACCGGACAGATAGACGGCTCCGGTGGCGTCGGCGAAGCGCTGGTGTGCTCCGGCCCCCGCGATGAGGACCGGACCGGCCTGGGCCAGTTCCTCGACGTCGGGCCGGATCGCCCCGAACCGAGTGGGGTGGGTGGCCGAAATCATCACCAGCGCCGGCCGCGGCTCGATCTCGGTGTAGATCTGCCCCACCGGGGTGTCGGCGCCGAGGTAGATCACTCGCCAGCCGCCACGGTGCAGGACGATGCCGAAGACCATGGCCCCGAGGTCATGCAACTCGTGGGGTGGGCAGGCGATGACGGCGCAGGGCCCCGTGCCGCTGGCCCAGCCGCGGGCCAGCCCGGCCAACCGGCCGCGCAGCACCTGGCTGGCGAAGTGTTCCTGGATGAGCGAGATCTCGCCGCGTTGCCAGCGCTCGCCCTGCTCCTTGAGGTAGGGCATGACGACATCGCGCAACACGGTCGGGAGGGAGAACTCCGCGATGAGCCGGTCGAGCACGTCATGCGCACCCTGCTCGTCGAAGTGGTCGAGGCTGCGCGCCAACAGCCCGCGATAGCCATAGAGCGAGGATGCCCGCGCGGTCGGCGCCGTCCCGGACCACGCGCTGGGACCTGCTGGCCCAGTCACCGAGTCCTGACCTGCTGCGGGGCCCGCCTCAGGGCCCGCATCGTGCGGTGCGGCGGACGGCATACCGGCCTGAGTCGGGGCGGGGACGGTGCCGGTCGCGGGCCCGAGGCCGCCGGACGCGCGCGCCTGAGCCTGGGCGGCAGACATGCGCAGCACGACGGTCTCGTCGTCGCGGGCGCGCAGCACGACCTTGGCCGCCTCGGCCGGCGAGAGGCCGGTGGCCAGCAGTTGGATCATGTGGCGGATGCGGCGTTCGTCGTCGAGGGAGTAGAGCCGGAAGCCGCCGGCCGAGCGATGCGGCCGGAGCAGCCCGTAGCGGGTCTCCCATGCGCGCAGCGTGTGGTCGCTCAGGCCGACGCGGCGGCTCAGCTCTCCGATCCGCACCAGCCCGTCGGGCAAGGTCAAATCGCCGGACTCAGCAGCCCGGGGTGCGGTCTGCCCCGGTATGCCGTCCGGCAGGCCATCGGGGGGCCCGTCGAGGGGGCCGTCCGATGGGCTGGCGGGCGGGTGCGGAGACATGCCGTCATCTTAGCCGCAACCTTGCAAGAACCCTAGACCGACCTTCGATGGTCTCTCGTCGCTGAGTTGAGCGAGACCCGGCGCTCGTCGCGAGGATTTAGACGAACACTTGACAGACTGTCAAGACTGTGTCTAGTGTTTGATCAACGCCACCGCGAGAGTGGCCCCTCACAAGGAGACCCTCACCATGCTTACGACCATCATCTCGATGATCATCGTCGGCGCCATCGCCGGTTTCGTCGCCCGCCTCCTGGTCCGCAACGACGGCGTCAGCGGGGTGCTGCCCACCATCGTCCTGGGCATCGTCGGATCGTTCATCGGCGGCTTCCTCGGCTACCTGCTCTTCGGCAAGGACATGGCAGCCGGCGCCCTGCAGACCTCGGGCATCATCGGCTCGATCATCGGTGCCGTCCTCGCCCTGCTGGTCTACCGCGCCTCGCGCCGTCGCGGCGTCACCGCCTGATTCCGACCGCCTGATCCCGGCAACACCCACGACATCTGCAGCACCTCCTCCCCCCGAGGCTGACCACCTCACCCTGTGGCGGGGGGACCTGGGTGAGGGCTTCGGCGCGTGGAGCGCCGGTGACGACCTCACCCTGCTCGGCGTCGTCACGAGCGCCTCGATCGCCTGCGGCTTCCACGCCGGCGACCCCACGACGATGCGGCGCAGCTGCGAGCGCGCGGCCGAGAACGGCGTGGCCATCGGCGCCCACGTCGGGTATGCCGACCTGGCCGGTTTCGGTCGCCGGTTCCTCGATGTGGCCCCCTCCGACCTGGAGGCCGACGTCCTCTATCAGGTCGCGGCCCTGGATGGCTTCGCCAGGGCGGCCGGCAGCCGGGTCAGCTACGTCAAGCCCCATGGCGCGCTCTACCACGCGGTGGCGACCCACCCGGGACAGGCGGCGGCGCTGGTCGCCGCGCTCACGGCATACGGGTCCGGGGTGGTGTTACTGCACCAACCCGACGCGCTCGCGCTGCGCCTGGCCACCGACGCGGGCCTCGCGACCGCGACCGAGGCGTTCGCCGACCGCAGCTATCGGCCCGACGGCACGCTGGTGCCCCGCGGGGAGCCGGGCGCGGTGCTGCACGACCCGGCCGAGATCGCCGCCCGGGTGGTCGCGCTCGCGACGACCGCCACGGTACGCACCGTGGACGGCTCGACGGTCCCGGTCGCGGCCGACTCGGTCTGCGTCCACGGCGACACCGCGGGAGCGGTCGCCATCGCGCGGGCCGTGCGGGAGGCGCTCGTGACCGCGGGTGTCACCCTCGCACCCTTTGCGCCCAGCGCGCCCAGCGCGCCCAGCGCCGGCTGAGCATGGCCCCACCGCGGATTTCGCGATTCGGCGAGCGGGCTGTTCTCGTCGAGGTCAACGGTCTCGATGAAGCTCGCCACCTGTATTCAGCGCTCAGGCACGCCCGGGAGACTCCAGCTGCCGCGTCGAGCGCAGCCCCCTGGCGCGACATCGTCGACCTCGTGCCGGCCGCGCGCAGCGTCCTCGTGATCGCAGACACCGCCGCCGGCGCCGCTCGGCTGCATACCGCGCTCGTGGCAGGTGTGGCGAGCCTCGCCGCAGCCCCTCCGCCCGCATCGGCCGAGGCCGCCCCGCCGGTCACCATCCCGGTGCACTACGACGGCCCCGACCTCGCCGAGGTCGCGAGCCACACCGGCCTGACGCCCGCCGAGGTGGTCGCCGCACACACCGGTATGCCGTGGCAGGTCGCCTTCGGGGGATTCGCTCCCGGCTTCGCCTATCTCGTCGGCGGTGACCCCCGGCTGCGGGTGCCCCGCCATCCTCAACCCCGCACTACCGTCCCGGCCGGAGCCGTGGCGCTCGCCGGCGAGTTCAGCGGTATCTATCCGCGCAGCTCGCCCGGCGGCTGGCAACTCATCGGCCGCACCGACGTCGTCCTCTGGGACCCCGACCGCACCCCGCCGGCAGCGCTGCAGCCGGGTCAACAGGTGCGCTTCACCGTGGCCGAGCCTTCCACCAGCAAGACCAGCACAGCTGCGACCCCCACCGCGCCGGCGCGTCATCGCGAGCCTCGCCAACCTCATCGGGCGCTGACGGTCCTCACCTCGGGGCCGCTCACCACGGTGCAGGACGACGGCCGGCTGGGCCTGGCCGCCGTGGGCGTCGGGCCGAGCGGGGCAGCCGACCGGACGGCATACCGGCTGGCCAACCGGCTGGTCGGCAACGTGCCCGGCAGCGCGGCACTGGAGGTCACCCTCGGCGGCCTCGCGGTGCGCGCGACCGGCGCGCTCACCGTGTGCCTCACCGGAGCGGCAGGGCCGGCGACCGTCGACGGGCGGGTGGTCGACTTCGCGACGCCGCTGCACCTTCGCGACGGGCAAGAACTGCGCCTCGGTATGCCGTCCCGCGGCGTCCGCAGCTACCTCGCGGTTCGGGGTGGGCTGGCTCTCCCTGTCACCCTCGGCTCGCGGTCGACCGATCGGCTGGCCGACCTGGGACCGGCCGCCGTCGCCGCCGGTGACGCCCTGCCGGTGGGAGCCGAGGTCGGGGGGCCGGTGCATGTCGACCACGCCCCGCCAACGGAGCACAGCCAACCCAGCCGTCCCAGCCAATCTCAGGGCCGCGACGAGGTGCTCATCGACGTGCTGCCGGGGCCGCAGCTCGACTGGTTCGACTGGGGCTCGGGTCACCTCGACCGGCTCGTCGACCGGCTGTGGGTCGTTTCCGGTGATGCCGACCGGGTCGGGGTCCGGCTGGCCGCAGCCCCGGGCCGCGACGGCAGGGCCCTGACCCGGCATACGAAATGGGCGGGCGCGGAGGTGCCGAGTTTCGGGATGGTGCGCGGCGCGGTGCAGGTGCCCCCGAGCGGGCTGCCGGTGATCCTCGGCGCGGACCATCCGGTGACCGGCGGTTACCCCGTCATCGGGGTCGCCACCGAAGCCGGCAGCGACCGGCTGGCCCAATGTCGCCCCGGCGACCAGGTGCGATTGCGGCTGCTGCGGGTGTGAACGCCCGCGAACTCCTGACACGATGCCCCTATGACCACCGCTGCAAGTAAAGCCACTGCCCTCCAGATGCGCCCGCATGCCTCGGCGCAACGGGCCTTCATGACCGTCGCTACCGCGTGTCTGGCTCACGCCGACGCCAACCAACCGCACCTGTCGATCGACGACTCGGAGGTGCTGCACCAGTTCCGGGTGGCCTACCGCCGGCTCCGGTCGCTGTTGTCGCTGGCCCGCGAGGTCACCAAGTCCGACCCCGAAGGGATGCGGCTCAAGGTCGAACTGCGCGAGCTGGCCGCCAACTTCGGCGAGGCCCGCGACCTCGACGTCTTCCTCGAGACCAACCCGCACATGTCCGAGGCCGACCACGCCAAGATCGACGCGGCCCGGGTCCGGGCCTACGAGAAGGTTGCCGCCACCCTCGACAGCGCGGCCTGGGAGAAGTGGCACGACTCCTTCGACCGCTGGCTCGACAAGGGCAAGTGGCGCAAGAGCCTCGGCGACGAGCCCTGGACCGGCCGCACGCTGGCCCGCCACGCCCTGAGCCGCCGTCGGTCGCGGATCGTCGGGATGGGCAAGACGCTGGACGAGTTGAGCGCCTACGACCGCCACCAGGTGCGCATCGAGGCCAAGAAGCTGCGCTATGGCTGTCAGTTCTTCGCGCCGCTGTGGCCCGAGCAGGCGGCCGAGATCTCCGCCATGGAGAAGTCGCTCGCGACCATCCAGGATGCCCTCGGCAAACTCAACGACGCCGCGACCTGGGAGCACATGGTCACGCTCGCCGACCTCGACCACACCGACGCCCCCCACGTCGACGAGGACGTGCAACTCGTGCGCGCCCAGAACGCCGTCGACGAACTCACCGGCCACAAGCCGTTCTGGCGGGTCTGACCGCGCCAGGCCGGCATACCGGTATGCAATGCCGGTATGCCGGCGGACGGGTCCGAGGTGTCGGCGAGCCACCGGTTCTGACGGTTTGCGTCAGGCGTATTGCCAGCGCAGCCCGACGGTGCCGCGGCGCGGCCGCTCCCGGACGACGCTGACCCGGCGATCGCCCCCCAGGGTGCGCGGCAGGACGAAACGGTCCGGCCCGGTGTCGCGGTGCTGCTCGAACTCCTCGAGGTTGACCGGCAGGCAGTCTGGATGGAATCCGACGTCGACCGTCGTCAGCGACCGTGGCGCGGTGAGGAAGATATAGGCCGAGGTCGTCGGAATGGTGTTGGCGTCAGTCATGGTGTAGTGCAGGACGTGGAACTCACCGCGCCGGACCACCCGGTCGAAGACCATCTCGGAGACCACGACGTTGGCCTCGACGTCGCGGCGGATCCGCCCCAGGCGGGCCCCGCTGACCATTTCGAGGTCGATCAGGTGGGGATCACCACCGGCTTCGCCGCCGTGGATAGCGGGGTAGCGGTCGACGTCGACGAGAGCCTTGAGAGTGTAGAAGGAGCGGACGCTCACCAGGCTCCCCGCGGGCCCGATCTCGATGAAGTCCGAGCACGACACGATCGCCATCGCGGCGAACTTGTCCTGGCACCCCACTTCAGCAAGCAGGTTGTCGATCCGCTGCCCGGTCGCCACGACGTCGAAGGCCTCCGGACCGACCGGGGGCGCTTCGGCATTGATCCGGTTGTAGAGCGCACCATCGGCCACCCCGAGGATCGCCTCAAGCGCCCGCACCACCTCCATGGACTCCGGACCGGTCGGACTGCGATGACCGTTCTGCCAGTAGCTCAGCGTGCTGCGCCCCACGGCCAGTCCCCGGTCGGACAGCCGGCGTTGAATCGTCTCCAGGGTCAGGCCGCTGTGGCGGATGGCCGCGCGCAGCGCTTGATCGAACGATCCCCCGGTTGTGGCACCGGCCGCCACCGCATTCACTCCCTCCGTGAACGTTCACATCCAACCGGAGCCTCCCACACCGACCTGCACGTTCACAAACTCCGACGTTCACGCAAACGCGCCGAAAGCCCGCAACGGTTGAAGAGCTTCGGCGCCATCGACCACACTCAAAGAGCACGTCGGGCAGAAAACCCCGGAGCTTGAAAGGGCCGCGGCAACGCGGGAGGGTAAAGCTCTAGTTCCGCGCAGGTTGGGCGCGGATATTGGTGTCGCACGATGGCGAAGGTGGCTGGCTCTCACTGGTGTCAGAGGGTCGGCCACCTGCCATGTCCGGGCCGACGACAGGTCAGTCGATCTCGAAGGTCGGTCGGCCGTCGCTGCAGCGGACCTTGACCTCGACCTCGTCCTGGCCGCTGCGGAACTTCACCTCGATGGCGTCGTTCTCGATCTTTCGGGTGTTGGACCACCCCTGGTTGGGGGTGACCCAGGACAGCGCGAGCGCGCTGCCCGAGCATGTGGCCCCGATCGACCCGCCTCGGGTGGTCGTCGATCCCGGCACCCCCTTCGCCGGTCCGGAGGTCTCCCCGGAGGTGGCAGGCGGCGGCGCACCACCGGCCGGCGGCCTCGCCGGAGTGCTGGGATTGCCCGTCCTGGTGGCCGCGGGGGTGGTTGGCGGGGCGCTCGCAGCCACACTGGACGGGGTCACGGTCGCCGGGGCGCTCGCCGCCGCCGGGGCGCTCGCCGCCGCCGAGGCGGTCATCGCGCGCGGGGGCGGCTCCGATCCGAGCAGCGAGGCTGCCTCGCCGGCTCGCGCGATGGCCAGCCAGCCGAGAGTGGACACCGCTCCGACGACGAGAAGCCACAGGAGTATGCCGGTGCGCACCGATCGCCCCAGCCCCCCGGCCACGGCACGGTCACCTCGCGCCATCAGCGCACCTCCTGCACTCAGGCGTAGCGTACGGGGCATGGTCTCCGTGCTCATCGTCGAGGACGACTCGGCTATCCGATCGGCGTTGATCCGGGCCCTCACGGCCGGTGGCCACGCCGTGACGAGTGCCGCGACCGGCATGACCGGCCTGACGAGTGCGGTCGACGACCACCCCGACGTCGTCGTGCTCGACCTCGGCCTGCCGGACATCGACGGCTTGCGTGTGCTGCCCATGCTCCGGGCGGTGAGCTCGGTGCCGGTCATCGTCGCAACCGCACGCGACGACGAGCGAGTCATCGTGCAAGCCCTCGATGCCGGCGCCGACGACTATCTCGTCAAGCCCTTCGGTGCCGAGCAACTGGAGGCCCGCATCCGCGCGGTGCTGCGCCGCCTGGCGACGGCCGCTCCCGACGCCACGGTCACCGTGGGAGCGCTGACGGTCAACCCGGTCACCCGGGAGGTGACGCTCGACGGCATGCCGGTCGAGTTGTCGCGCAAGGAGTTCGACCTGCTCTTCCTCTTGGCCCAACGCGCGGGTGAGGTCGTCACCAAGCGCGAGATCCTCGCCGAGGTGTGGCGGCAGTCCTACGGCGGCGGCGACCGCACCGTCGACGTGCACCTGTCCTGGTTGCGGCGCAAGCTCGGCGAGACGGCCGCAGAGCCGCGCTATCTGCACAGCATTCGTGGGGTCGGGATCCGCCTGGTCGACCCGAGCCAGAGCAGCGGCTGATGCTGCGCACCCGCATCACCTGGCTGGCGATCGGGATCATCTCGGCGGTCGTCGTGTCGTTCGTCATCCCGCTGGCCCTGCTGGTGCGCACCATGGTGCAGGACCGGGCCATGGCCGAGGCCCGGGTCCTCGCCCAGTCGACCGCGACTCTCGTCGCGAGCGTCGATGATCTGACCCGCCTCGCGGTGGTCATCGACCCGGTCATCCAGGCCGCGGCCACCTCGTCGGCAGCCCCGGTCCACCTGTGCGTCACCCTCCCCGACAGCACGCGGATCGGACCGGCCGACGACGGCTTCGACGGCGACGCTGCGGCACTCATCGAGCGCGCGAGCAGTCAGTCGGCCTCGTTCACCGAGGTCACCGCCGAGGCCGTCGATGTGCTCACGCCGGTCACCGTCGCGACCGGCACCGTCGTCGTGCACACCTCGACCCATTTCCGCCACCTGCAGAGCCGGATCTGGACCGTGTGGGCCACCCTCGCGGGTCTCGGCGCGGCGATCATCGGCCTCGGGGCGTTCGTCTCGCGACGGATGGCCGAACGGATCAGCACGCCGGTCACCGAGATGGCCGACGTGGCCCATCGGCTGCGCGAGGGCGACCTCAGCGCCCGCGCGCACACGTCGGCCGGCGCCGTCCCTACCGAGGTGACCGAACTCGGCACCGCGCTCAACCGGCTCGCCGCCCGGATCGCCGAGTTGCTCGCCGGCGAGCGCGAGGCCGCCGCTGACCTGTCGCACCGGCTGCGCACCCCAGTCACCGCGCTGCGGCTGGACACCGACCTGGTCGCCGACGAGACCGTGCGCTCCCGCCTGCGCAGTCACGTCGAGGACCTGCACCGAGTCATCGACTCGGTCGTCACCGAGGCCCGACGCACCTCGCGGGACGACATGACGGCGGCCGGCGACCTCGCGGCCGTGGCGGCAAACCGGACGGCATACTGGCGCCCGTTGGCCGAAGACCAGGGCCGAGCGCTCGAGGTCACCGTGCCCGCGATGCCGGTGTTCGTTGCGCTGCCCAGCGCTGACTTGCGCGATCTCGTGGACACGCTCGTCGACAACGTCTTCGCGCACACGCCCGAGGGCACCGCGCTGACGGTCGTCGTCACGGCCGTCGACGGTGCCGCGCGGTTGGCCGTCGCCGACGCCGGGCCGGGGCTGGCTTCGCCGGGGCTGGCCGACCGCGGGCGCAGCGGCAACGGCGGCACCGGCCTGGGGCTGGACATCGTGCGCCGCCTGGCCGATCGCGCCGGCGGCTCGGTCACGCTCGACCGGGCCCAGTTGGGTGGGCTGCTCGTCGAGGTGACCCTGCCGCACCTCCCGTCGGCCGACTGATCGGTATGCCGGGTCAGTCGTCCTCGTGCTCGGAATCGTGGTCGTCTCGCTGCCCTGATTCGTGCTCGGATTCGTGCTCGGATTCGTGCTCGACCTGCACCGCGGTGGTCTTGGCGGCAGTGCCGGTCTTTGCCACGGTCCCGCTCGTCGAGCTCGCGGCGCGAACGGGCGCAGCGGCCGGGGCGGCGGGCGGAGCAGCGACCAAAGCAGCGGGCACCTCCGCCACCGCTGCCACGGCAACGGTCTCGGTCACGTGGGTCACGCAGACCTCGCCTTCGAGCACCGCGGGTGGGGTGCAGCCGCGCAGCACGACGACCGGCTCGGCAGTGGTCACCGTCGGCTCAGCAGTGACGACAACCGCCGCTGCTGGCTGGACGCCGGGTGTGAGCGAGGCATAGAGGATGCCCGAAATGGCCAGGCCGGCCAGGGCACCGACACCAGCGGCCCTGGTGTGGAACGACAAACTCATGGGGTGCTCCTTGACGATGCTTGCTCGGACACTGATTGCTCGGACGCTGAAGGCTCGGCAGATCGTCACCGAGTGTGCAAGCCGACTGGTCAACTCGACCTCACCGCTGGATCAAGACGGCCCTAACTCCCAGCGGACCGACAGCCGCCGCCCAGCGGGGGCCCAGCGGAACCTGACCTGTCCTTAACGCACACCTGAGGACTCCTTGTCGGACGGCACGAGACAGTCACCGTCATGCAGACCTCCACCCCTTCGGCTCGCAATCGCGCCAACCGCGCTCTCGGCATCGTCACCGGGACGGTGGCCGCGTCGGCCGTCGTCGCGGTCGGCGCTGCCACCGTCGCGGCGGCCCAGCAGACCCAGCAGGCCCAAGCCGCCAAGGTGGCCAAGGCGGCCTCCGCGGCCGCGGCCCCAGCGGTGGCGAACTCACCGGTCGAGTTCCGCGACCGGGAGAGCCGCACGGTCACCGACCGAGTGCTCACCCAGGCGCAACCAGGGGCGGCGGCCGCGGCTCCCAAGGCACCCGGCTCCGGCAGCGTGAGCACGCGTTCGGGCACCTCCTCGTCGACGGCGAAGTCCGGGACGAGCGCCGGCACCAGCGCGGGCACCAGCTCCGGCACGACGACCAAGACGACGACCCGCACCGCGACCGCACCTCAGCCGGCGACCAAGCCGGTCGTGCCGTCGACCGGTTCCTGAGGCGGGCCGATGACGGTGCTCAGCCCCGCTCGCCCGGCGCCACCGCAGTGGCGCGCGCTCGGCACCTATGTCGACCTGCACGTCGGCGACCCCGAGCAGGAGTCGGCGGCGATCACGTTGGCGCAGGCCGTGCTCGCCGAGGTCGACCTGTCGTGCAGCAGGTTTCGCGACGACTCAGACCTCATGCGCGCCAATCGGGCTACGGGAGAATGGATTCGCGTCTCGCCGGTGCTCGTCGGCGCGCTCCGGGCGGCGATCTGGGCTGCCGAGGAGACCGACGGCCTGGTCGACCCGGGCCTGGGTGAGCTGCTCGTCGCAGCGGGCTACGACCGCACCTTCACCGACCTGGTCCCCAGCACAGACCCAGCCGGTATGCCGTGGGCAGACCTCGTGCCCGGCGCCCGGCGCCCGTCCTGGCGGGACATCGAGATCGACCAGGGTCGGGTCCGGATCCCGCGCGGGCTGAGCGTCGACCTCGGTGCGGTCGGCAAGGCCTACGCCGCCGACCTGGTGGCCTTGAGCATTGCCGACCGGCTCGGCACGGCGTGTGTCGTGAGCGTCGGCGGCGATGTGCGCACCGCGGCCCCCGGCTCGACAGACACCGACGGCACTGGCCTGACCAGCGAGATTGCCATTGCGCAGGACCTCGCGACCCTGCACTCCGACCGCGCGCCGGTGTGTCTCGTGCCGCTCACCGCCGGAGGCATCGCCACCTCGTCGATCACCGCTCGGCGGTGGGTGCGCGGCGGGACGACCTGGCATCACATCATCGACCCGCGCTCGGGCACCCCGGCCCCCGAGCAGTGGCGAGCCGTCACGGCATACGGGTCGAGCGCAGCTGCGGCGAACGCCGCCTCGACCGCCGCCCTCGTCCTCGGTGCGGATGCCGTGCCATGGCTGGACGCGCGCGGCATACCGGCTCGTCTCGTGGCAAGCGACGAGACGGTGACGGTGACCCAGACCTGGGAGGCGGCACGGCATACCGGCTGTGTCGTGCAGACAAAGGAGCGGCAGTGAGCGGGCCGATGTTGTGGTACCTCAACCGAGGCACGGGCGTCGTGCTGCTCGTGCTCTACACGGCGACCGTCGTGCTGGGGCTGCTGTCGGTGAGCCGGCGGCCGGGGGTGCGGCGGGTGCCGCAGTTTTTCGTGCAGGGGCTGCATCGTGCGGTGTCCGGGATGGCGACCGCGCTGCTGCTCGTTCATGTGGTGACCGCGGTGCTCGACACCTATGTGGACATCCGCTGGTACGACGTGTTCGTGCCCTGGGGCGGCACCTACCGACCGATCTATCTCGCGGCCGGCGCGATCGCCGTCGACCTGCTGCTCGCGGTCGGGCTGACCTCGCTGGCGCGGGCGCGGCTGTCCGACCGGGCCTGGCGGGTCGTGCATCTGCTGGCCTATCCGAGCTGGGCGGCGTCGGTCGCGCACACGGTCGGGATCGGCACCGACATGGCGACCCCGTGGCTGCGGATGCTGCTCGTCGGGTCCGTCGGGGTGGTCGTCGCCGTCGGCGTGACGCGGCTGGCCCGGGTGCGCCGGATGGCGCCGGGGCGCGCATGACCTCGCTCGCCACCGTAGAGCCCGCACCCGCACGCTGCGGTATGCCGTTCTTCTCGCCTCCCGCGCAGGTCATGGTCGACCCGGGTCCGATGCTCTTGGCAGACCTCGACGACGGGCCGTCGCTGGCCGCGCACCGGTCGCGGTTCGGCGGCGTGGGAGCTGCTGGCCCGGGATCTGCCGCCCCGGAGTCGGTCGAGCAGCTGGCCCAGTGGGCCGAGGCGGTCGGGCTCGCTGGGCGGGGTGGCGCGGGCTTTCCGTTTCACGTGAAACTTCGGGCCGCTGCGGCCGGCCCCCGTGGCCGGCGGCCGATCGTCGTGGTCAATCTCGCCGAAGGCGAACCGCTGAGCGGCAAGGACACCGCGCTGGCTCGGTGTGTGCCGCACCGGGTCCTCGACGGCGCCGCCCTGACGGCCGGGCTGCTCGGCGCGCGCGAGGTGCATGTCGTCGTGCCGCGCGAACGGCCGCTCGTCGAGGAGTCGATGGCGCTGGCCGTGGCCGAGCGGCAGGCTGCCGGCGAGCGGCTGGCCTGGCGGCTCACCGTGGTCGGACCGGGCTTCGTGTCGGGTCAGGCGCGGGCGGTCATCGAGGCGTTGTCCGGACGGCCGGGGTTGCCCGTGACCGCCTGGCAACCCGAGGCCGTGTCGGGACTGCGCGGCCGGCCCACC
>JBGAQV010000062.1:0-16435 GCA_044220505.1 Dermatophilaceae bacterium | reverse complement strand
TCGCCGGGGGAAATGGGTGTAGACGGCCCACAGCGACAGGAGGGCAACGACGATGAGGACGCCGGTGAGCAGCCGGTTGCCGAACTCGATGAACTTGTGGAAACCCTCGGCCTGGGCGGCGACCGGCGTGAGCGATCCTTGCGCGCAGGTGGGCCAGTCGGGGCATCCCAACCCGCTGCCCGTGAGGCGCACGATGCCCCCGGTGACGATGATGAGGATCTGGGCGACGAGGTTGGCGACGAGGATGGGACGGACCCAGGTCGCACGCATCACGGGTAGAGCCACGGGCTCAAGGGTATGCCGTCCGAGAGAGCGTCTCGGCGGCGGGGCCGGGCTACCGAGGCAGTCAGTCCGACCAGCGGAAGGTGCGCGCGGCCACTGCCGCGGCGACGGCGCCCCAGGCCAGCAGGACGAGCAGCGCGGCACCGTCCAGTGCGCCGGTCCCGAGAGCGGCCCGCAGCCCATCGGCCAGGGCGGCCGAGGGCAGCACGCCAGCGACCGTAGCCAGTGCGCCCGGCATGGAGATCCGCGGGACGATGACGCCGCCGAGGACGAGCAGGAGCACCCAGACCAGGTTGGCGATGGCCAGGACGCCCTCGGCGCGCAGCAGGCCGGCCAGCAGCAGCGCGAGCGCGACGAAGGCCCAGGTGCCGGCGACGAGGAAGACCACGGCGATCGGCAGTCCTGGCAGGTGGGGTTGCCACCCGAGCGCCAGGCCGACGCCGCCGATGACCACCCATTGCAGGACTTCGACACCGAGGGTCGCCAAGGCCTTGCCCCACAGGAGGCCGTCACGGCCCAGGGGGGTGGTCCCGAGCAGGCGGAGCACGGCATACCGGCGGTCGAATCCCGTGGCGATCGCTTGCGCAGTGAAGGCGGCCGAGATGACGCAGAGGGCGAGGACACCGGGCACGGCGATGTCGATGCGGCGGCCCGCGCCGAGGGCTGGGGCGGTGGTGTAGGCCAGTCCGACGAGGGCGCCCAGCGGCAGGACGAGCGAGACGAGCAGTTGTTCGCCGTTGGCCAGCAGCGTGCCCAACTCGAAGCGAGCCTGGGAGAGCACCCGCGTGCGTGGGGTCGACGGAGCGCTCATCATCGCGCCTTTCGGGTGAGCTCGAAGTAGACGCTCTCCAAGGTGCGCTCACCGACCACGTCCGCTGGGGAGCCGCTGGCCACGGTGCGGCCGTCGCTGATGACGACCAGGTGGGTGGCCAAGGCCTGGGCCTCCTCGAACGAGTGGGTGGTGACGACCACCGTCGTCCCGCCGTCGGCGACCTGCTGCAACAGGTCGTAGACGTCGAGCCGTCCGTGCGGGTCCAGCCCGGCGGTCGGCTCGTCGAGGAAGAGCACCTCGGGGCCGCCGATGAGTGCGGCGGCCAGGGCGAGGCGTTGCTTCTGGCCGCCGGAGAGCCGACGCACGGTCGTGCCGGCAAAGGCATCGATCCCCAGCCGGCCGGCGAGCGAGGAGATGTCGGCCGGCGCGGAATACAGGCTGGCCAGATGCGCCAGCAGCCGCAGGGGCTTGCTGCCATTGGGCAGGCCACCGGACTGCAGCATGACGCCCACGCGGGCCCGGTGGTCAGCAGAGCTGAGCCATGGGTCGGTGCCGAGCACGCGGACCGCGCCGCCGTCCGGGCGCTGCAGGCCGACTGCGCACTCGACGGCGGTGGTCTTGCCCGCGCCATTGGGTCCGAGGACCGCAGTGATCCCCCCGCCCGGGGCGTGCCAGGTCATGTCGTCGCAGGCCCGCACCGCTCCGTAACGACGCTGCAAGGCCTCGACGGTCACGGCAGGAGTAGCTGCGCTCACGGTCGGCCAGTCTAGGCCGCGGCGGACGTAGTTGGACGCGACCGCGAATTACGGCATACTGATGTAGTGATTATCGGAAACGCGACCCGCCAGGGTGACACCGAAGGCCGCACTCGCGACCTCGTGCTCGCTGCTGTCACGGCGCGTGGGCCGATCAGCGCGTCCGCGCTCGGACGCGACCTCGGCCTCACTCCGGCAGCGGTCCGCCGGCATCTCGACGCCTTGGCCGAGGCCGGGACGATCGTCGAACGCGAGGCGCCGCTGAGCGCCTCGGTCACCCGAGGGCGCGGCCGCCCGGCCCGGCAGTGGGTCGTGGCAGCAGCGGGCCACGACGAGTTGCCCTCTCACTACGACGATCTCGCGGCTCAAGCACTGCGATATCTCGGTGCGGCTGTAGGTCCCGAGGCGGTGTCCGCCTTTGCTCGCCATCGCGCTCAGGAGATCGAGAGCCGGTATGCCGGCACCGTCGCCGCCGCGGGCGAGGATCTCGTCGCGCGGGCGCAGGCCCTGGTCGACGTGCTCAGCGGCGACGGTTTCGCGGCCTCGGCCCGACCCGTCGGTGTCGGCGCACTGGCCGGCATCCAGGTCTGCCAGGGGCACTGCCCGGTGCGCCAGGTGGCCGCGGAGTTCCCGGCGCTGTGCCAGGCCGAGACCGACGCCTTCTCCCGGCTGCTCGGCGTCCACGTCCAGCGGCTCTCGACACTGGCGAGCGGCCAGCACGTCTGCACCACCTTCGTTCCCACTCCCGACCGATCGAAAGGCCAGCTCTCGTGAGCATCGACATCGAACAGCTCAACCCAGGCCTGGAGGGGCTGGGTCGTTACGAGTACGGCTGGGCCGACACCGACACTGCCGGGGCGACCGCCCGACGCGGCCTGTCTGAGGAGGTCGTGCGCAACATCTCGGCTCTGAAGAACGAGCCGGAGTGGATGCTCGACCTGCGGTTGCGCTCGCTGCGGTTGTTCGACCGCAAGCCGATGCCGACCTGGGGCAGCGACCTCACGGGGATCGACTTCGACAACATCAAGTACTTCGTGCGGTCCACCGAGAAGCAGGCGACGACCTGGGACGAGTTGCCCGAGGACATCAAGAACACCTATGACCGGCTCGGCATCCCCGAAGCCGAGAAGCAGCGCCTCATCGCAGGCGTGGCCGCGCAGTACGAATGCCTGGCCGCCGAGAGCCGGGTGTGGACCGCGAGCCGCGGGTTGGTGCCGATCAAGGAGATCGAGCCCGGGGACCGTGTCTTCGCCTTGGACGAGACGACCGGGTCCTTTGTGGTGGCGCCGGTGCGCGCGGCCGCGCAGACCGGGGTCAAGACGACCTACGAGATCACTGTCGACCGCCGCACGATCCGGGCGACGGGCAACCATCCCTTCCTCGTCCTGGAGGATGCACGCAAGCCTGGTCGTCGCCGGGCCCGTTACCACCGGGTGTGGAAGACCGTGGCGCAGTTGCAGGCCGGAGACCTCGTGGCCGTCCCACGCGGGCTGCCGAGCTTCGGGTGGTCGCGCCACTTTGACGCCGGGGCGCCGGGCACCTTCGGACCGGCCACCTCGTCGGTCGACCTGATGTGGCTGCTCGGCTACTTCCTCGGCGACGGCAACACTCAAAGCGCTGGACGCACCCATCGGGTGCAATTCGCCGTCGTCCAGTCGGACCGTGAGGTCCGCGCCGAGATCTCGCGAATCGTGGCCGACCAGTTCGGGCTGCGCGTCATCGAGGCCGATGACATGCGGGTCGTGGTCAACTCGAAGCGGCTGGTCGATTGGCTGTGGGCGCACGGTTTTGCCGGGACTTCGCTGACCAAGCAGGTGCCGTCCTGGGTGTTCGACCTTCCTGAGGAAGAGCGGCTTGCCTTCCTCGGCGGCTGGGTGGATGCCGATGGCTATGTCGGTCCCGAACGCTCCGGCAGCGTTGCGCTGACCAGTGGTAACGCAGCCCTGCTCGAGGACGCCAAGGGGCTGGCCCTGGTGAGTGGCCTGCGAGCCAGCGGCGCCTATGCCTTCACGTCGCGGCACCCGCATGATCCCGAGCGGGTCATCGAGGGCTTCCGGCTGCTCATCAGCAGACCCTTCGAACGGCTCGGATGTCGTAACCCCAAGCGGCTGAGCCGCTTTGGACGTCGTGCCTACCACCACAGCAACATGACGGCCAAGGGCACGACCTTCCGCACCCATTGCACCGATCACCTCGGGTTTGCGCGGGTGACCAACGTTGTCGAGCACGGGGTCGAGCCGGTGTGGGATCTGGAAGTCGACGGTCCCCACAACTTCGTCGCCGAGGGCATGGTCGTTCACAACTCCGAAGTCGTGTACCACCAGATCCGCGAGGACCTGGAGGAGAAGGGCGTCATCTTCGTCGACACCGACACCGGGCTGCGCGAGCACGAGGAACTCTTCAAGGAGTACTTCACGACGGTCATCCCGGCCGGCGACAACAAGTTCGCCTCGCTCAACACCGCCGTGTGGTCGGGTGGGTCGTTCATCTACGTGCCCAAGGGCGTGCAGGTCGACATCCCGCTGCAGGCCTACTTCCGGATCAACACCGAGAACATGGGCCAGTTCGAGCGCACGCTCATCATCGCCGACGAGGGTTCCTACGTGCACTACGTCGAGGGCTGCACTGCCCCGATCTACAAGTCCGACTCGCTGCACTCGGCCGTCGTGGAGATCATCGTCAAGAAGGACGCCCGGGTGCGTTACACGACGATCCAGAACTGGTCCAACAACGTCTACAACCTCGTGACCAAGCGCGCCACCTGCGAAGAGGGCGCGACCATGGAGTGGATCGACGGCAACATCGGGTCCAAGGTGACGATGAAGTACCCCGCGGTCTACCTGCTCGGGCGCCACGCGAAGGGCGAGACCCTGTCGATCGCGTTCGCCGGAGAGGGCCAGCACCAGGATGCCGGCGCCAAGATGGTCCACGCGGCCCCCGACACGTCGAGTTCGATCGTCTCCAAGTCGGTCGCTCGCGGTGGTGGGCGCACGTCCTACCGCGGCCTCATCCAGATCAACGAAGGGGCCAACGGCTCCAAGTCGACGGTGCGCTGTGACGCCCTGCTCGTCGACACCATCAGCCGCTCCGACACCTACCCCTATGTCGACGTGCGCGAGGACGACGTCCAGATGGGCCACGAGGCGACCGTCTCCAAGGTGAGCGACGACCAGCTCTTCTACCTGCAGTCCCGGGGCATGGCCGAGGACGAGGCGATGGCGATGATCGTCCGCGGCTTCGTCGAGCCGATCGCCCGCGAACTGCCCATGGAATACGCCCTCGAACTCAACCGGCTCATCGAGCTGCAGATGGAAGGAGCGGTCGGCTGATGCCGCTGCTGGACACCCCGTCGCGCCCCGCTGCCACGCGCCCCGGCGCGTCGGCACACTCGCACGGTATGCCGTTCGTCCCCGATCAGTCGCGCGCCGAACGCCGCCGGTCCTTCCGGGCCGCTGACTTCCCCCGCCCGTCCGGCCGCGAGGAGGAGTGGCGTTTCACTCCGATGAGCCGGCTCGCCGGCCTGCTCGACGACGCTCCCTCGGAGCGGTCCCTGGAGTGGGAGGTCACCGGGCCGGATGCCTTGCGGGTGTCCCGGATGGAGTGCAGCGCCCTGCAGGGCTGGGGCATCCCGGCCCCCGGGGACCTCGCCGCGGCCGTCGTCACAACCCAGGCGACGGCGGTCACGGTCCTGGAGGTGCCGACCGGCGTCGAGTTGACCGAGCCGGTCCGGATCCGGCGCACCGGATCGGGCGGTCGGACGCTCAGCCATGTTGTCCTGCGAGTGGGCGCCCAGGCCCGCGCCACGGTCGTGCTGGAACAGCACGGCGACACGGCATACGGCGAAGTGCTGTCTGTTCTTGCCGGTGACGGAGCCGACCTCACCCTGGTGACGGTCCAGGAATGGGATGCCACTGCCGTGCACGTCGGCGAGCACGACGTCGTCATCGGTCGCGACGCGACGGTGCGGCACATTGCCGTGACGCTCGGCGGCTCACTGGTGCGCCTGTCGACCAACGCCTCGTATGCCGGTCCGGGAGGCAGCTTCGAAGCGTATGGCGTCTACTTCGCCGACGCCGGGCAGCACCTCGAACACCGGCTGTTCGTCGACCACGAGGCGCCGATGTGCTCCAGCCACGTCGAGTATCGCGGTGCCCTGCAAGGAGATTCGGCTCGGTCGGTGTGGATCGGCGACGTCCTCATCCGCGCCGCGGCCGAGGGAACCCAGACCTACGAGATCAACCGCAACCTCGTTCTCACCGACGGTGCCCAAGCCGACTCCGTGCCCAACCTCGAGATCGAGACCGGACAGATCCGCGGGGCCGGACACGCTTCTGCGACAGGCAGATTCGATGACGAGCAGTTGTTCTACCTGCAGGCCCGCGGTATCCCCGAGCAGGAAGCGCGGCGGCTCGTGGTGCGCGGCTTCTTCGCCGACATCATCGCCAAGATCCCGGTCGCTGAGATCCAGGGCCACCTCACCCAGGCCGTCGAGCGCGAGCTCGCCGCCACGGACACCTGTGGCGATGCGTCGCAGCGGCAGGAGGGGTCAGCATGAGCGAGACATCGACCTCCTCGCAGCTGACGGCCGACGAGTTGCTGGCGGCCGGTTACGAAGCGGTCTGCCAGCTGCAGGACCTGCCCATCGGGCGCGCTGCCGCGGCCCTCGTCGGAGATCGTCAGGTCGCCATGGTGCGCCTGGCCGACCGTGAGGTGCATGCCATCGACGACATCTGCAGCCACGGCGCCGTGTCACTCTCCGAGGGCGACGTCGTCGGTGGTGAACTGGAGTGCTGGATGCACGGCTCTCGGTTCAACCTGCGCACCGGCCTCCCGTCGTGCCCGCCCGCCACCCAGCCCGTCCCCGTGTATGCCGTCCGGTTGGTCGGCGACACCGTCTACGTCACCCCCACCCCTGCCGAGGAGCTTCCCGCATG
Source organism: Dermatophilaceae bacterium (assembly GCA_044220505.1). Lineage (GTDB taxonomy): Bacteria > Actinomycetota > Actinomycetes > Actinomycetales > Dermatophilaceae > Phosphoribacter. The sequence continues at coordinate 9,692 of JBGAQV010000062.1, read as the reverse complement.
ACCGTCTTGGAGATTCGCGACCTACAGGTGAGCGTTGCCACCGAGGAGGGCGCCAAGGAGATCCTGCGCGGCGTTGACCTCACGGTGCGGTCGGGGGAGACCCACGCGATCATGGGCCCCAACGGCTCGGGGAAGTCGACCCTCGCGTATTCCGTTGCCGGACACCCGAAATACCTCGTCACCGGCGGGTCAGTGACCCTCGACGGTCAGGACGTCCTGGCGATGAGCGTCGACGAGCGCGCCCGCGCCGGGCTCTTCCTGGCGATGCAGTATCCCGTCGAGGTGCCCGGAGTCACGGTGAGCAACTTCCTGCGTACCGCCAAGAGCGCGATCGACGGACAGGCTCCCAAGTTGCGCACCTGGGTCAAGGACGTCCGGGCTGCGATGGACGCCCTGAAGATGGACCCCACGTTCGCCGAGCGCAATGTCAACGAGGGCTTCTCCGGCGGCGAGAAGAAGCGCCACGAGGTGCTCCAACTCGAGTTGCTGCGGCCCAAGATCGCCTTGCTCGACGAGACCGACTCCGGCCTCGACGTCGACGCCCTGCGGGTGGTCAGCGAGGGAGTCAACCGGGCCAAGGTCGCCAACGACATGGGCATCCTGCTGATCACCCACTACACGCGCATCCTGCGCTACATCGAGCCCGACCACGTCCACGTCTTCGTCGACGGCCGCATTGTCGAGCAGGGCGGCCCCGAACTCGCGGACGAGCTCGAGGCCAACGGCTACGACCGCTACCTCGCGCAAGCCTGATCGGACCTGTGCATGTCGGCATTGCCCTTCACCCCAGCCGAGTCGGCGCTCATCCGCGCCGACTTCCCGATCCTCACGCGCACCGTGCGCGGGGATCGGCCGCTGGTCTACCTCGACTCGGGGGCGACCTCGCACAAGCCGCGCCAGGTGCTCGATGCCGAGCGCCACTTCTACGAACACCTCAATGCGGCAGTCCATCGGGGAGCCCACCAGCTGTCGGAGGAGGGCACCGACGCCTACGAGGACGCACGGCATACCGTCGCGCGCTTCATCGGGGCGCAGGACGACGAAATCGTCTTCACCCGCAACGCCACCGAGGCGATCAACCTGGTGGCCTACGCCTTCTCCAACGGCGCTGCCGGTGGCGGCGGTGGCACGGGTGAGCGGTTCCGCCTCGGGCCCGGTGACGAGGTGCTCGTCACGGAGATGGAGCACCACGCCAATCTCGTGCCCTGGCAGGAGGTATGCCGTCGCACCGGCGCGACTCTGCGCTGGGTGCCGGTGACCCCCGCGGGGCGGCTCGACCTGAGCAGCCTCGACGGGTTGCTCACCGAGCGCACCAAGGTCTTCGCGTTCACCCACGCGTCCAACGTGCTGGGCACGGTCAACCCGGTGCGCGAGCTGGCCGCCCGAGCCCATGCCGTGGGCGCCCTCGTCGTGCTCGATGCCTGCCAGTCGGTGCCCCATCTGCCGGTCGACGTGACCGAGCTGGGCGTCGACCTGCTGGCCTTCTCGGGGCACAAGATGCTCGGCCCGCTCGGAGTGGGCGTGCTTTGGGGTCGGGCCGAGATCCTCGACGAGATGCCGGTGTTTCTCACCGGAGGATCGATGATCGAGATGGTCACCATGGAGGCCTCCACCTACGCTCCGGTGCCGCAGAAGTTCGAGGCCGGAGTGCCGGTGGCCGCCCAGGCCGTCGGGCTCGCCGCGGCTTGCGACTACCTCACCGCGCTCGGGATGGACCGGGTCCACGCCCACGAACTCATGCTCGTGCGGCGGCTGCTCGACGGGCTTGCCCAGCGCCCGTGGATTCGCGTCATCGGTCCCACCGATCTGCAGGACCGTGGCTCCGTCGTCGCTTTCGTCGTCGACGGCGTCCACCCCCATGACGTGGGCCAGGTGCTCGACGGGCAAGGCATCGCAGTCCGGGTCGGCCATCATTGCGCGTGGCCCCTGCACCGTGCCCTCGGGGTCACCGCGACCACGCGGGCCAGCTTTGCGGCATACAACACCGCAGCCGAGGTGGACAGCCTGCTGGTCGCTCTCGACGGGGTGCCGGCCGTGTTCGGGTTGGACGTGGCGTCCTGATGGACCTCTACCAGCAGCTCATCCTCGACCACTCCAAGGAACGCCACGGGTCCGGGCTACGCGAGCCCTTCGACGCTCAGGTGCACCACGTCAACCCGACCTGCGGTGACGAGGTGACGCTGCGCGTCCACGTCGCCGACGGAGTCGTGCAGGACGTGTCCTACGACGCCCAGGGATGCTCGATCTCCGTTGCCTCCGCCTCGGTCATGCACGACGAGGTCACCGGCTATTCGATTGACCAGGCGCTGGCGACCTACGAGGCGATGCGCGCCATGCTCACCTCCCGGGGCCGTGACGCCGGTGACGAGGAGGTCATCGGCGACGGAGTCGCGTTTGCCGGGGTGGCCAAATACCCCGCCCGGGTCAAGTGCGCGCTGCTGGGCTGGTCGGCCTTCACCGACGGACTGGTGCGCGCCGGCATCGATATCACTCCACGTGCCGATGCCCCCTCTCCCGTGGCTGCCTCAGCCGTGGGATCCGACCCTCCGACCGACGACAAGGACGCCTGATGAGCACCGATGTCACCTCTTCCAGCGGCTCCCCGGCCAACGTCGCCGACGTCGAGGAGGCCATGCGTGATGTGGTCGACCCCGAGTTGGGCATCAACGTCGTCGACCTCGGCCTCGTCTACGGCATCACCGTCGACTCCCAGTCGCACGCGGTCATCGACATGACCCTCACGTCGGCCGCCTGCCCGCTCACCGATGTCATCGAAGACCAGACCGCGCAGGCCTTGGAGGGCTTGGTCGTCTCCCACCGGATCAACTGGGTGTGGATGCCGCCGTGGGGGCCGGACAAGATCACCGACGACGGCCGCGAGCAATTGCGCGCTCTCGGTTTCAATCTCTGATCTACGCGCCCTGTGTCCATCGGCCGACACGAGATCGCGGCGGAGCAGTTCCCGGCGTGGTGGGCCCGGCAGGTGGCTGCCCATCCGGGCGCGGTGGTCTCCCAGGACGGTGACACGGCCACCGTGCGGTGGCAGGGCGGTGCGCTGTCGGCGGTGTCGTTCGCGCACGAGACGATCGGCCTGATCCTCATCCGGCGTGGCGGGTATGCCGTGGGGCGGGCTGTCGCGGGGCGGCTCACCGCGGTCAAGGTGGGCCGCCGGCACGTCCAGTCCCGCACCGCGGCTGGGGGTTGGTCGCAGCAACGCTTTGCCCGCCGGAGGGAGGGTCAGGCTGCCGTCCTCGTCGATGCCGTGACCGAGCACGCTCGCCGGTTGCTCTGCGCGAGCCCGGCCGATAGGGGGCTGGAAGGCGAGGGGTACGGCATACCCCAGGCTCTCGTCGTCGGAGGCGACCGGACCCTGTGGACCGCGGTGCTCGACGCCCCCGCGCTCGCCCCGTTGGCGACCCTGCCACGGCGGGAGCTGCCCGACCTGCCCGACCCGGACGCCGCAGTTCTCAAGCGGGCGTTGTGGCGCGGACGGGCCGTGTGGGTGCGCGGCGACGGTCCGGGGGAGTGACCCGTCCAACGCCCGAGCAGAGCGCGCGGACCGGGCCCAACTCCCTAGGATGATCGCCATGAGCGACGACTTCCGCATTGAAGACATGACCGATCAGGAATGCTGGGCGATCCTGGACCGGGAGCGCTTTGGGCGCTTGGCCGTCGCTGTCCACGGTGAGCCTGACATTTTCCCGATCAACTTCATCGTCGATGGCAACGCGCTGCTCATGCGCACCGCGCCCGGCACCAAGCTCACCGAGTTGGTCATCAATGCTGCGGTCGCCGTCGAGTGCGATGGTCGCGATGGAGACGTCGCCTGGTCGGTCATCCTCAAGGGGGCCGCTCGGATGGTCGACTCGCTGTCCGAGACCTACGCCGATGACGAGAAGCACCTCGAGACCTGGCTGCCGTCGGACAAGCCGATCTACGTCGAGATCACCCCGCGGGAGCTGTCCGGTCGCCGCTTCTTCCGAGGCCGCGCGGTCTGACGGCGGTTCCGCACCCCCTAGGCATGGCGATTGCATGACGAAGGGCGGCCCCGCTCCTGACGGAGCCGGGCCGCCCTCATGCGGTCCTGGCGTCACTCCACCCGGGCGACCCCGAAGGTGTTGCACTTGTTGATGTCACCGGTCTGGTAACCGGTCAGGAACCACCGCTGGCGGGCCTCGGCCGAGCCGTGGGTCCAGTTCTCGGGGGTGACCCTGCCCTGCACGGCCTCCTGGATCCGGTCGTCACCGACTGCGGACGCTGCCGAGAGAGCGGACTGGATGTCGGCCTGGGTGATCGGCTTGAGGAAGGTGACGCCGTTCTTGTCCTTGGTCTCGGTGGCGTGCTTGACCCACGTGCCGGCCAGGCAGTCGGCCATGAGCTCGATCCGAACCGCGCCGGACTGCGGCCCCTGCGGGTCTTGCTGCGCCTTGCCCAGCAAACCCAGCACGTTCTGGATGTGGTGGCCGTATTCGTGCGCCACGACGTATTCCTTGGCCAGATTGCCGCCGTCGGCACCGAAGCGCCGGGTCAACTCGGCGAAGAAGGACGCGTCGATGTAGACCTTGTTGTCCAGCGGGCAGTAGAACGGCCCGACCTGGTTGGAGGCCGTGCCACAGCTGGACTGCGTCTGGCCGGAGTAGATGACCGTCTTGGCCTTGGGATATTGCTTGCCGTACTGCGGCAACAGCTGACTCCAGTAGGCCTGCACGCTGTTGACCGTCGCGATGATGAGGCACTCGTCGTTCTTGTTGGCGTCGGCGCCGGTCTTGCAGTTGGCGAAGTCGCCGCTGGCCGACCCACCGGCGCCCACCTGACTGGTGTCGAACTGGCCGCCCTGGCTGGTCGTGGTGTCCTCGGGGACAGAGGTGTTGCCACCGCCCGTCAAACCCCCACCGAAGATGAGCATGAGGATGAGCATGATGAGCCCACCGATGCCACCACCGACCTGGATGCCGCCCGGGAAGCCTCCGCGGCCACCGCCACCGCCACCGAAACCACCGCTGCCCCCGGACTCGACCTGAGAGGTGTCCAGCGTGGCATTTTCGTTGAAGGACATCGACCCTCCGCGTTCGTCAGGCAGCGCAGACTCGCCGCCTCTGCGCCCAGCCTAACGGGAGCTCGGGACAGTCCTGATCCCCAAGAGCGGTGTTCGGTGGCGCGAGTCGAATCAGGAGAGGACGATGTTGTCGGCCCAGAACGTCGTCAGCCGCACCCGCACGTCGAGCTGGTCGCCGATTGCTGGCGGTGCGGTGCCGTGTGGCACATGGACCAGGCTCACCTGCATGTGCGGTGGTTCGACGAACCACAGCGACGTGCCGGCGCCCGGGTCGCCGCCACTGCGGCGCAGCGAGAACGGTGAACGCACCCGGCCGGCCGCTTCCAACGCTCCCTCGGCCAGGACGATGGCCCGCTGGCGCAGGGTCGCCACGGAGGAGGGTGCCTCCATCGCCACGCCATGGGCGGTGCCACCACTGACGACGACCAGATGGCCCGCACTCATCGAGCGACCGCGGTATCCGGCGCGGCTGCCTGCCGCCACGGGACGCACGTCGAGCACGTCGGCCCGCACGGTCAGCGCCGCCGGCTCGCCCAGCCACAGGGCGGTCCCGACCCGGGGTCGGAGCGTCACCCCGGGGTATGCCGTCCGCAGCCGTCCGAGTTCAGCAGGGGACACGTGGGACAGCAACCAGGTGCCGACGGCAGGAAAGCGGGTGAGCCATTCGGAGACCTCGGTGAGATGGCCGGCGCCGAGCGGCAGATGCAGGGTGCCTCCGAGCAGGCCCGGGCCCGCGGCCGCGATGAGGTCCAGGTAATCGTCCGCGGGGCATCCGTGCCGGTACATCGAGGTGAGCCCCTCGGCGACGACCCGCGCGCCAGGCACCCGGCTGTGTAGGTCGTGCACATCGGCGGTTGCGGTCACAGTGTGGACCAGGGCCGGCTCGGTGAGCACCGCCAGGCCGCCGTGCAGACTCGGGCGATAGGGCTCGAGGACCAGGACGTCGGCGGAGGACAGGTCCAGGGCGGCCGTGGCCTCGCGATAGGTGCCCACCGCTATCAGGTCGACGCCGGCATGGCCGGCCAGTCGTTCGCACTCGGCGGTGAGCAGCGCCGACCCGAAGCCATACCCGTTGCCCTTGACCACGGGCACCAAGCCCGTCTGGGAAGCCATGGTGCGGTCGAGGTGGGCCCGCCAGCGCGGCCCGTCAACGTGCAGCACGATGCTCACGAGCGCCTCCGCATGGCCCAGTCGAACACGGCATACAGGGCCTTGTTGAGGGGGAGGTCCCACTCGCCGACGTATTCGACCGCCTCGCCCCCGGTGCCGACCTTGAACCGGATGAGCCCGAGGTGCGGGTCGTCGGAGGCGACGGTGTCGGTGATCCCGCGCAGGTCGTAGACCGTGGCGCCGGTCGCCAGGGAGTCGCGCAGCATCCGCCACTGCAGCGCGGTGGAGCCCTGGACCTCGCGTCTGGCCGAGGTGGACGCCCCGTAGGAGTACCACGCGTGGCCGCCGACCCGGACCCAGATGGTCGCCGCGACGAGGTCGCCCTCGTGGTGGGCGAGATAGAGCCGGAGCCGGTCGGGGTCCTCGGCGAGCAACTCGGTGAACATCCGCTGGAAGTAGAACAGCGGGCGCGGCGTGAAGTGGTCGCGGGTGGCGGTCTCCAGGTAGACCCCGTGGAAAGCTGGCAGATCGGCAACACCGCCGAGCGTGACCACGACCCCGGCTTTGTCGGCCTTCTTGATGTTGCGGCGCCAGAGCTGGTTCATCCCGGCCAGCAGGTCGGCCTCACTCCGGCCGGCCAAGGGGATCTGGAACACGAATTGCGGCTGTCCAGCGGCAAATCCATCGGTCGCAGCGAGGTGGCGGTAGCCGAGGCGCTCCAGTTGGGCGGCCAGGCGTAGCCCGGTGCCCTCGTCGGCGTCGGCAGGCACCTGGGTCAGCGAGGTGACCGAGTCCGAGGCGATCGCCTCCTTGACCGTTTCGGCGGACCACCGCCGGGTGGGCACGGGGGGCCCGAGCCGGATCGCGAAGGCCCCGGCCTTGGCCAGATGGCTGCGTAGCACGCTCAGCGCGGGCTCGACCATTTCCGGGTCGTCCCAGTCCAGCACCGGCCCCTCGGGCAGATAGGCGAGATACCGCTTGAGCCGCGGGAGCTGGCGATACAGCACGAGCGCCGACCCCACGAGTCGGTCGGGAGCGTCGACGGCATACCAGCCGATGCTCTCGGCCCTCCAGTCGTTCTTCAGTCGCCCCCACGCTGGGGTCTGCAGGAAGCTCGCCGCCGGCAGTCGACGCAGGTGGGCGAGGTGTTCCTCGGGGGTGATGGTGCGGACGGCGACGGTGGGGCTCACGGTCGGCAACGCTACCCGGCGCGCGAGCAGTGGCAGAATGGGCGCTCCGTCCCACCAGAAGCCACGGCGCTGCGTCCGACACGCCCTGCACAGTTCGAGGTATGCCGTGATCGTCGCCACCGGGGTCGAGTTGCGTGTGGGCGCGCGGCTGTTGCTGGAGCCGGTGACGTTCCGGATCAGCCCCGGCGATCGGATCGGCCTGGTCGGGCGCAACGGAGCCGGCAAGACGACCCTCACCAAGGTGCTCGCCGGCGACGGGCTCCCGACGGCCGGCGCAGTCACTCGCACCGGGGCCGTCGGTTACCTGCCGCAAGACCCCCGGACCGGCGATCTGCAGGTGCTGGCGCGCGACCGCATCCTCTCGGCCCGGGGCCTGGACCAAATGCTGCGCGATCTGCGGGCCGCGGAGGCCCGGATGGGCTCGGCCGACGAGAGGCTTCAGGAGCGGGCGATGCGGTCCTACGCCCGGCTGGACTCCGAGTTCACCACCCTGGGCGGTTATGCCGCCGAGTCCGAGGCCGCAGCAATCGCGTCCTCGCTGGGGCTGCCCGATCGGGTGCTCGGCCAACCGTTGGCGACTCTGTCGGGCGGGCAGCGGCGGCGCGTCGAGCTGGCCCGCATACTCTTCTCCGGCGCCGACACCCTGTTGCTGGACGAGCCGACCAACCACCTCGACGCCGACTCGATCGTGTGGCTGCGCGAGTTCCTCAAGGCCTACAAGGGCGGGCTCATCGTCATCAGCCACGACGGCGCCCTCCTGGACGCCGTCGTCAACCGGGTGTTTCATCTCGACGCCAACCGCTCCACCCTCGACGTCTACAACGTCGGCTGGAAGCCCTACCTGCTCCAGCGTGAGACCGACGAACGCCGCCGCAGGCGTGAGCGGCTCAACGCCGAGAAGAAGGCCTCGGCGTTGATGGCCCAGGCCGACAAGATGCGGGCCAAGGCGACCAAGGCCACCGCTGCCCAGACCATGGCCCGCCGCGCCGAGCGGCTGTTGGCCGGGGTCGAAGGCGAGCGCGTCCATGACCGGGTGGCCAAGCTGCGCTTCCCAGATCCCGCTCCGTGTGGGAAGACCCCCCTGATGGCCTCGGGTCTGTCACGCTCCTACGGCTCGTTGGAGATCTTCACCGATGTCGACCTGGCCATCGACCGCGGCTCCCGGGTGGTCGTGCTTGGGCTCAACGGTGCCGGCAAGACGACCTTGCTGCGCATTCTCGCCGGGGTCGACGCGCCGGACACCGGGCAGGTCGAGCCGGGGCACGGGCTCAAACTCGGCTATTACGCCCAGGAGCACGAAAACCTCGACGTCGAGCGCACCGTGCTGGCCAACATGAAGTCGGCGGCACCCGATCTCGGCGAGACCGAGGTGCGCAAGACTCTCGGGTCGTTCCTCTTCACCGGCGACGACGTGGACAAGCCGGCCGGGGTGCTCTCCGGCGGGGAGAAGACCCGGCTGTCGCTGGCCATGCTCGTGGTGTCGGCAGCCAATGTCCTGCTCCTGGACGAGCCGACCAACAACCTCGACCCGGCCTCCCGGGCCGAGATCCTCGGAGCGCTGCGCACCTATCGGGGGGCGGTCGTGCTCGTCACCCACGACGAGGGGGCGGTCGAGGCGCTCGAGCCCGAGCGGGTGTTGCTGCTGCCCGATGGGGTCGAAGACCTGTGGGGCCCGGATTATCAGGACCTCGTCGCGCTCGCGTGAGAGGCTGATGCTCCGGGAGGTGTCAGGTGAAGCGTGGGTATGCCGACTACGAACCACTGTCCTACCGAAAGCGCGCCGGCGCGTGGATCGGCAGGCTGGGTCGGGGGCCGTTCCGGACGGCGCAACTCAACCTCGCGGGATGGAGCGCGCTCCTCGCCTGTTGCCTCGCGGCCTGGCTGCTGACCCGGTATGCCGTGCAGCGGCTTTCCGGGCCGGGCTGGCTGCCCTGGTGTGCCGCCGTAGTGCCGCTCATCGCTGTCTTCTTGGTGGACTGGCGCCGCGCGAAACGGTTGCAGGCCAAGCACATCGAGGTGCGACCCGCTCGCCCTGAGGATCTCACGGTCCTGCCGGGCATCGAGAAGTCCGGTGACCTCGCCTTCCGGGAGGCGGGGATGAACCTGGTCGCCGACGCCGAGCCAGCCGGCCCGGCGGCATACGAGCCGGCCCGCCGGGCCGGACGACTGTGGGTGGCGTGCGACCGCACCGATCGGCCGATCGGATTCGTGCGCGTCGAGATCGTCGACGACCTACCGCACGTCGAGCAGGTGAGCGTGCTGCCCAGCCAGGCCGGACGGCATACCGGGGCGTGGCTGTTGGCGGTCGCCGCCGACTGGGCGCGCGACGCCGGCTA
>JBGAQV010000061.1:0-16721 GCA_044220505.1 Dermatophilaceae bacterium | reverse complement strand
ATGGCCCGGTGGGGACCAGAGGTGCATCAGCAGTCCGTCTGGAACTACCGACCTGAGGATGGTGCACCAGTGAGCGCGCCGACCGAGGTCCAGCCCGCCCGGCCACGGACCGGGGTGCACCGGGCCTGGTTCGTCGCGGCCGCAGTGGTCTCGGCGCTCGTCGCGGCGGCCGGTTTCCGGTCGTCCACCGGCGCACTCATCGAACCGCTCGAGGCCAGCTACGGCTGGTCGCGCACCACGACGTCGGGGGCGGTCACGGTCAACCTCGTGCTCTTCGGGGTGACGGCACCCTTCGCCGCGGCGCTGATGGATCGGTTCGGCATCCGCCGCGTCCTGTCGTTGGCCCTCGTCCTGGTCAGCCTGGGCTCCGGGTTGACCATCTGGATGACCGCACCGTGGCAGCTGTGGATCCTCTGGGGTCTGCTCGTCGGAGTCGGCACGGGGGCGATGGCCCTGGTGCTGGGCTCGATCGTCGCCAACCGCTGGTTCCAGACCCGGCGGGGGCTCGTGACCGGGGTGTTCGCGGCAGCGTCGTCGACCGGCCAATTGATCTTCCTGCCCGCCATCGCCACTCTCGCCGAAGGCCCGGGCTGGCGGTATGCCGCCGGCCTGACCTCGGTGGCAGCGCTCGCGCTCGTGCCGATCATCGTGGGGGTGGTCCGGGACTGGCCGGCCGACGTGGGGGTCCCCCCATACGGCGGCGACGTCATCGTCGCACCGCCGGCACGGCATACCAGGGGTGGCAGTTCTCCCGCGGCGCGCGCGGTGCGGGTACTGCGCGAGGCGGCACCGGTGCCGGCCTTCTGGGTGTTGGCTGGCACGTTCTTCGTCTGCGGGTGGTCGACCAACGGGCTGATCGGCACCCACTTCATCCCCGCGGCCCATGACCACGGCATGCCGGCCAAGACCGCGGCCGGCCTGCTGGCCCTGATCGGGATCTTCGACATCCTCGGCACCATCGCCTCCGGCTGGCTCACCGATCGCATCGACCCCCGGCTATTGCTCGCGGTCTACTACGCCCTGCGCGGGGCGTCGCTGCTCGTCGTGCCCGCTGTGCTCGGCCCTGACGTGCAGCCCAGTCTCTTTCTCTTCATCGTCTTCTACGGCTTGGACTGGGTCGCGACGGTGCCGCCCACGATGGCATTGTGTCGGATCCATTTCGGCCTCGATCGATCGAGCGTCGTCTTCGGCTGGGTCTTCGCCTCGCACATGGTCGGTGCAGGGATCGCAGCCGCGTATGCCGGGTGGATGCGCGAGTCGACCGGTGACTACTTCGCCGCCTGGCTCACCGCCGGCGGGCTGTGTGTCGTGGCGGCCGCGGCCTGCTATGTCCTGCCGCGCCGTCGTGAGCCGGTCGGCTGAGTGGCCGCGCACCTCTCGGCACCACCCTCGGGGGCCTGGTCGAGGTGCGGCAGCGGCCATGAGCTCAGGAGCTCGAGGTGGACGCCGTCGGCCAAGCTGCCGTCGACCCGGGCCCAACTGGCATGACTGCGGCCCCATTCGCGCATCCCCAGCCGGGTGAGCACGGCGAGCGAGGGCAGGTTCTCGGCGTCGACCGTCGCGTGCAAGCGCCGTAATCCGAGGCCGCCGTCCGCGCAGGGTGTGAACGCCAGGTCGCGCACGACCGGCAGCGCCTCGGCCAGATGGCCACGGCCGCGCTGTGAGGGATAGACCCAGTAGCCCAGCTCCCCTTGGAAACGCCCCTCGAGGGGCCCCATCCCGAAGAGCAAGACCATCCCCACAGCCCGATCCGTATGCCGTTCGGCCAGGCACCACCTCAGGGCGCCGCCGGCGGCATAACGCGCTTCGCGCTCGACGAGCCAGTCGGAGAAGGCTGCCCGGGTCGGGACGGAACCGGCAGGGGTGAAGCGCAACGCCTGCAGATCAGGCTCATCGACCGCATCGCTCGGCCCGTCATCGGGGCCGAACGGCCGCAACCGCAGGGTCGGGGTCTCCAGCACGGGAGGCAGGGGGTGAGCCGGGTGCATCGGCTCGCCGGCCCGCAGCGTGGCGTGCCATTCGTCGCGGGGGTGGCCCGCATGGTCGAGCGCTCCGGCGGTGACGGTGACCGGCATACCGAAGCCGCAGGCGTGGGCGACCCGACGCGAGGCCCAGTTGCCGGCGACTGCGCGCCACCGCAGCACCGCAACCCCTTCATCGAAGGCGCGTTGGGCCAGCAGCCGAACCGCCCGGCTCATCAGTCCGCGGCCCCGCCCTTGCGGATGCAGTCCGAAGCCGATCTCGGCCCGCAGCGGCGACCGGTCGTGCAGATTGACCGTGCCCAGGAAGCTGTCGCCGGCGTCGGTGACGACCCACGCGCGTCGGCCCCACGGCTGCGACCAGCCGGTCCGGACCTTCTCGAGGTATTCCTGCGCGTCCGCCAACCCATAGGGCCGGGGCAGCGGCAGGAACTCCATCGACGCTGCGTCGACGCACTGCTCGACGATCCGCGGAGCGTCGGACTCGCGATGAGCGCGCAGCACGACGACCCCGTCGGTGAGCGTCGGCACACAGTCTGGCCAGGGCACGTCGGGCAGTAACGGCTGCGGGCTCTCGGTCACGGTCACCACCCTGCTGCTCCGGTATGCCGTGCGGCAAGTGAGTTCCGCTCGGCTGTGAGGTGCGCGGACGCCATACCGGCTGGTGGTCGGCCGGGAACCGCATCGAGGTGCGGTGGCGTTGGGCGGGCGACCGGGCAACTCGACTACCCTGACGGGTGGTCCCCGTGTGCCGCGGTCGACCAGTCTGGCGAGTGCATCCAGTGAAACCCCCGAGGAGTTGTCCGTGGTCAAGGTGTTCGAGAAGCTGCTGCGTGCCGGCGAGGGCCGGGTCGTCAAGCGGCTCGAGGGAATCGCGCGCCAGGTCAACGTCCTCGAGGAAGACTTCGAGAAGCTCACCGACGCCGAGCTGCGCGCCGAGTCCGGGGTGTTCCGTCAGCGCCTGGACAACGGCGAGCCCATCGACAAGCTGCTGCCCGAGGCCTTCGCGGCGGTGCGGGAGGCGTCCAAGCGCACCCTGGGCAAACGCCACTTCGACGTGCAGCTCATGGGAGGCGCGGCGTTGCATGAGGGCAATGTCGCCGAAATGCGCACCGGTGAGGGCAAGACCCTCGTCGCGACCCTGCCGTCCTATCTCAACGCCCTGTCCGGCAAGGGCGTGCATGTCATCACCGTCAACGACTATCTCGCGGAGTACCAGTCCGAGCTCATGGGCCGCGTGCACCGCGCCCTCGGCCTGGAGACCGGCTGCATCCTCGCCTCGATGACCCCCGACCAACGCCGGGTCGAATACGGCAAGGACATCACCTACGGCACCAACAACGAGTTCGGCTTCGACTACCTGCGCGACAACATGGCCTGGTCGACCAGCGAACTCGTGCAGCGCGGACACCACTACGCGATCGTCGACGAGGTCGACTCGATCCTCATCGACGAGGCCCGCACACCGCTCATCATTTCCGGGCCCGCCGATCAGGCGACCAAGTGGTATGTCGAGTTCGCCAAGATCGTCCAGCGGCTCACCCGCGGCGAGTTCGAGTCGGGCGTCGGCGATTACGAGGTCGACGAGAAGAAGCGCACCGTCGGGGTGCTCGAGGCCGGCATCGAGCGGGTCGAAGACCTGTTGGGCATCGACAACCTCTACGAGTCGGTCAACACCCCGCTCATCGGGTTCCTCAACAACGCGATCAAGGCCAAGGAACTGTTCAAGCGCGACAAGGACTACGTCGTGCTCAACGGCGAGATCCTCATCGTCGACGAGCACACCGGCCGCATGCTGCCCGGCCGGCGATACAACGAGGGCATGCACCAGGCCATCGAGGCCAAAGAGGGCGTCGAGATCCAGAACGAGAACCAGACCCTCGCGACGATCACCCTGCAGAACTACTTCCGGATGTACACCAAGCTCGCTGGCATGACCGGCACTGCTCAGACCGAGGCTGCCGAGCTCAACTCGATCTACAAGCTCGGCGTCGTCACGATCCCGACGAACATGCCGATGATCCGGATGGACCAGGCCGACCTCGTCTACCGCACCGAGGACGCGAAGTTCACCGCCGTCGTCGACGACATCGCCGACCGGTATGCCGCGGGGCAGCCGGTGCTCGTCGGCACCGTCTCGGTCGAGAAGAGCGAGCACCTGTCGGGCCTGCTGCGCAAGCGCGGGGTCAAGCACGAGGTGCTCAACGCCAAGCAGCACGCCCGCGAGGCGGCGATCGTCGCCGAGGCCGGCCGCAAGGGCGCCGTCACCGTCGCGACGAACATGGCCGGGCGTGGCACCGACATCATGCTCGGCGGCAACTCCGAGTTCCGGGCGGTGCAGGAGCTCAAGCGCCAAGGCCTGGACCCGGAAGAGACCCCGGACGAATACGAAGCAGCGTGGGACGCTGCCCTGGCCGAGGCCGAGAAGGCGGTGGCCAGGGAGCACGACGAGGTCATCGGTCTCGGCGGGCTCTATGTCCTGGGCACCGAGCGGCACGAGTCGCGCTGGATCGACAACCAGCTGCGGGGTCGGTCGGGTCGTCAGGGTGACCCGGGCGAGTCGCGGTTCTACCTGTCGCTGCAAGACGACCTCATGCGCTTGTTCAATGCCGCCATGGTCGACCGGTTCATGCAGACCGCTCGGATGGAGGACGAGGTCCCCATCGAATCCAAGATGGTCACCCGCTCGATCGCCAGCGCGCAGAGCCAGGTCGAGGCCCGCAACTACGAGATCCGCAAGAACGTCCTCAAGTACGACGACGTGCTCAACCGGCAGCGGCAGGTCATCTATGCCGAGCGCCGGTCGGTGCTCGAGGGCGCCGACATGCAGGAGCAGATCCGTCACTTCGTCAACGACGTCATCGCCGCCTACGTCGCCAACGCAACCGCTGAGGGATATGCCGAGGACTGGGACCTCGACCAGCTCTGGACCGCGCTCAAGGTGCTCTACCCGGTGTCGATCACCGTCGACGACGTCGCCCAGCGGGCTGGAAGTCGCCAGGGCATCACCGCCGAGGTGCTGCGCGAAGAGCTGACCAACGACGCTCACCACGCCTACGACCGTCGCGAGGCCCAACTCGGCGAGGACGCGATGCGGGAGTTCGAGCGGCGTGTCGTCATGGCGGTGCTCGACCGCAAGTGGCGCGAGCACCTCTACGAGATGGATTACCTCCAGGAAGGCATCGGGCTGCGGGCCATGGCCCAGCGTGACCCGCTCGTGGAGTATCAGCGCGAGGGCTACAACCTCTTCGAGGCGATGATGGACTCGATCAAGGAGGAGTCGGTCGCCTACCTGTTCAACGTCGAGGTCGAAGTGGCTGCGCCGGCCCCGGCAGTGGCTCCGGTGGCTCCGATGCCGGTTGGCCAGTTGCTCCAGGGGCTGGCCGACGCCGCCACCGACGCCGCCGGCGGGATGGCACCCTCCGATAGCGCGCCGGCGCCAGCCGATGCGCTGGCCTCCTCGGACGTGGCGGACAGCCTTGCCGACGGGCAGGGTTCGGCCTTCCGCAAGCCGGTCATCCACGCCAAGGGCCTGGAAGGTCCGAGCGGTGGCCGCCTGCACTATTCGGCCCCGGGGGAGGGCGGAGGCACCGAGGAGCGCGATGTCGTCGCACCAGGGTCCGGCGCGGCGGCGGGGGCGACCCGTCCTCCGGTCCGGCGGACCTCGAAGAAGGCCCGCCGGCGCGGGAAGTGACGCTCAACCGATCTGCAGCTGGGTGACCACCCAGCGCCGGTCGATTCCGGTCATGCGCAAGGCCAGCGCTCGCACGCGGTCGTGTTCGACGATGACCGCGCATGCTTCGACGACCCCGTCGGCCGGCTCTTGCACGCGCACCCTGCGCACCACCGGACGACGCTGGGTGCTCTTGGGGCGGCGTGCGGCCACCACCGATCGGCGGCAGAGCACGTCGTAGACCTCAGGGGCGCTCCAACGTGCGACCTGAGCGGCGGGGCGCAACCCGGCCATGATCTCGACGTAGGCCTGCACCAGCTGGCGCACCATGGGCGCGGGATCGGGCAGGTCGCGGCGCGGGGTCCACTGCCGGTCGAAGGGCCGCTCACGGGAGAAGTCCAGGGCCAAGCTGTCTTGCACGTAGGGCGAAGGGGTGAGCGGGCGGAAGGCCTCTTCGCTGGAAATGGGAGCCGGTCGCGGGTCGGGCATCGTGATGACCCGCAGTGGCGGGAGCGAGCTCATCGGACCCCCTCCGTCACCAGCGTCGGCACGACGAGACGCTGACCGGGCGTGATGACGTCAGGGTTCGGACCCACGGTCTGGCGGTTGACGGCATACCACTGCGGCCAAGCGACGGCGATCTGGGCCGTCGTGGCGTCCGGCCCGAGGTGCCGTGCCGCGATCGACCACAGGGAGTCTCCCCGCTGCACGACGTAGTCCCGAACCGCCGTCGTCGGCGGGGTCGTTGCGACCGGTTGGACCGTCGGCGCAGTGGTTGGGGTTGTGGTGGCCGAGGCCGAGTCGCTGGCCCACTCGGGGATCGGGCGGTCGGGGTCCAACGGCGTCCAGGACGTGTCGGTGGGTGGATGGAAGCCTGGGTCGAGCGCGATCGGGCCGGGCGCGTCGAGGACGAGGGTATGCCGGGTGGCCAGCGCCGGCGCACTCATCGCGGCGGCCGCCGTGCCAGGGACGACCGCAGCGACCAGCGAGGTGCCCAGCACGAAGGTGACCGTGCGCCGCAGCGCGGCAGGCGCCACGGCGCGCGCCAGGGCACGGCATACCTGTCCCAGCGCGCCGGGGAGCTGCCCGAGCGCGCTCAGCGCGGTCCCCATCGCGAGCCATCCCGACAGCGCCGCGCCGACCAGGGCGCACCCACCGGCGAGCAGATCCTCGGGGCGCGCGGCCTCCCATGGGGTGTGGGTCACCAGCTGGACTCCGGTGCGGCCCAGGAGCACAGTCATGGTGACTGCGGCCGCGATGCCCACGAGGGTCACGATGACCCCGCGTAGAAGTGCGGCAGCCCGTTGGCGCGGGTGGTGAGGAGTGGGCTGGAGTGGCGTCCCGCGAGGCATCTTCTTCCCCTGTTCTCGCGCGTTTGATGTCGTTTACTTACGTTTGCATATGACAGCGAGCGTCGTCAAGCACTCGATTAACCGTGGGCGCGCGCGGCTGGGGTTGGTCGGCCAGGATGAGCGGGAGGAAAGGAGTGCCCATGCGGTGGGAGTTGCTGTTCGACGACCTGGAGGCCCAACTGGCCGCCGAGGCCGCGCTCGAGCTGGACGCCGAGGTGGCCGATCGCACTCGGCGCGAACGGGCCAACCTCTCGCTCGTCGACCGCCTGGTCGGGGCGCGCGGAGGTGGGAGCCTGCAGGTGCGCGTCGCCGGCGTGGGGGCGTTCTCCGCTGCGGTGATCGACGTCGGCGCGGATTGGGTGCTGCTCAGCCATGGCAGCGGTCGCGAGGCCATCGTGCCCATGGCGGCGCTACGGTCGGTGACCGGGTTGCGTGGACGCGCGGTCCTGCCCGGAGCGGTCGCTCGCGGGTTCGGGCTTGGCCTGGCGCTGCGCGTGCTCAGCCGGGATCGCGCGGTGGTCGACCTGGTCGACCTCGACGGTCAGCGCATGATCGGGACCATTGACGCGATCGGCGCTGACACCCTCGATCTGGCCGAGCACGCCCCGGACCTGCCCCGACGCGCCGAAAACGTCGTGGCGGTGCGCACCGTGCCTCTCTTCGCGATTGCGCTGGTAGGCCGGCGAGTCTGACCTGGTCCCACGGTGCGGTCTCAGAGGACCGCGGGCTCCCACTCGGGTGTGCACCCAGAGAGGGTGGTTTGGCCTCCGGTCGGCCGGTCAGTCGTCGATGAGGTCGCCGTCAGCAGGTCCACCCAAGGGGTGAGCCGACACGAACTGCCTGGTCTGCGCGTACATCCGCTGGATGTAGGCCTCCAACTGCTCGGCCTCGACCCGCCACTGTCCCCGGCCGCCGACCTTGATGGCCGGCAGGTCACCGGAACGGACCAGGGCATAGGCCTGGGCTGCGGAGATGTTGAGCACCTCCGCAACGTCGCTGAGCTGAAGGAAACGCGGCGGCATGGCGACAAGTCTGGCATGTCGGGACGAGCCCCCCGACTTATCCACAGGCCAATCAGGTTCACGTGGCGCGCGGCGCACGAAGCGGCCAAGATGACCACCGTGACTCATCCAGGGGGTTCTCTCAACAGTCCGCCGCGTCCGGTGGCCACGCGCTTGCAGCGGCCGTCGTGGCGGGACAGCAGGCTGCTCGTCGGCCTGCTGCTGGTCTTGGCCGCGACGGCCCTGGGCGCCAAGGCGGTGGCCAGCGCCGACGACCGAGTGCCGGTCTTCGCGGCAGCCACCGCGCTCAAGCCCGGTGACCGCCTCACCAGTGACAACCTCGTGCGGATCGACGTGCAACTCGGCGACGGGGCTGCCGAGTATCTCCCCGCGACCGGCGCCGTGCCTGCCGAGCACTTCGTCCTGCGGGAGGTCCGGCGGGGTGAACTCGTGCCGGTGTCGGCCGTAGGCGGGCGGGACCAGGTCAGCGTCCAACCCGTGACGATCCGAGTCGAGGCCAACTCGGTGAGCTCGCTCATCGCCGGTTCCGTCGTCGATGTGTGGGTGAGCAAGCGCGACGCCACAGCCGGGCAGGAGCGTTATCAACCGGCAGCGTTGGCGTTGCACGCCGTGTCGGTCGCGTGGATTCCCAGCGACCAGGGGGCATTCGGCATGTCGGCCTCGACCAAGGCGGTGCAGGTCCTCGTGGGCACTACCGACGTGCCCGTCCTCATCACGGCCACGGACGACCAGTCCCGCATCACGTTGGTGCCGGTGCCCGGCTCAGCGCGCGCGGCTGCATCGTGACGACCGTCCTCACCGCCCTGGGGTCGCGCTGGGACGGCCCTGTCGTCGCGGCCCTCGACGGCCAGTCGGGGGTGACCATCGCACGGCGCTGCGCCGATCTGGCCGATCTGCTCGCGACCGCAGCCGCGGGACTCGGGCAAGTGGCCCTGGTCGACGCCGACCTGCGCGGTCTGTCGCTCTCCGACATCGCGACCCTCGAGGCCCAAGGTGTCGGAATCGTCGGGCTCGCCGATCCGGCTGACGAACTCACCGAGCGGCGGCTGCGCCAGCGCGGGATCCGGGTGGTCATCCCGGCCAACGTTGACGGCGTGACGCTGGCCGCGACGGTGGGCGCAGCCGTGGCGGCGGGGTCCCCGGACGGTGCAGGTGCGGTGGGTGGTGGGCCGAGCGGCTGGCCGGCAGCCGACGATGCCCCATGGGGCGTGGCGACGGCTCTGGAGTCAGGTCCCGATGCTTTCGGCGCACTGGGTGGCGACTCCTCGGGCCGATCTGCAGGCAGCGCACCGGGCGGTTCACCTGATCCGGCGTGGGCCGGGTGGGGCAACCAGGGTCCCGACCCGTTCCGCCCGGCGCCCGCCGCGAGCACCCCACCCAGCGGGTATGCCGGGTGGTCCGGCTCCGACCACGGGTCGCTCGAGCCCTCGAGCGCCCGCGGGCGGGTGATCGCAGTCTGGGGACCGATCGGGTCGCCCGGCCGGACCACGGTCGCAGTCAACCTCGCGGCCGAACTCGCGGCGCTGGGTCGCTCGGTCCTCATCGTCGATGCCGATACCTACGGCGGGTGCGTCGCCCAAGCGCTGGCCGTCCTCGACGAAGCCCCCGCTGTCGCTGCGGCAGCCCGGTCGGCCGACCAAGGCACCCTCGATGTCATGGCCTTGGCCCGGCTCGCGCCCGAAGTGAGCCCGGGCCTGCGGTTGCTCACCGGCATACCGACTGCCGCCCGGTGGCCGGAGGTCCGCGGGCCGGCTCTCACCCGGGTCCTGGATGTCGCGCGTCTGTTGGTCCAGGACATCGTCGTCGACTGCGGGTTCTGCCTCGAGGACGACGAGGAGTTGAGCTACGACACCATCGCCCCGCGGCGCAACCAGGCGACCCTCGCCGCACTCGATGCCGCCGACGAACTCATCGCCGTGGGCAGCTGCGACCCCGTCTCGTTGCAGCGCCTGGTGCGAGGTTTGCAGGAACTCGGGTCGCTGCGCACCCCCGAACCGATCGTCGTGGTCAATCGGGTGCGGCCCGGACCGGTGGGTCATCCGGCCGAGCGGGAGGTCGCTGCGGCCTTGGCGCGGTTCGCTGGAGTTGCGCAGCCCCTCTTTGTGCCCGACGACCCGGCAGCACTGGACCGGGCCATGCTGGAGGGGCGGGTGCTGGCCGACTGTGCACCGACGTCGCCGAGTCGTCGGGCGTTGACCGCCATCGCGGCGCGATTGGCGGGGGTGGCTCCGAGCGGCACCGGTGAACGGTCACGCAGCGGCCGGTTACGCCGCAGGCGGTGATCGCTCAGCGTCACAGGCGGGTGCGCTGCCGGATGCGGGCGGATGCGGTCGAGGCGGGAGGCGTGGGAGGCGTGAGAGGGTGCGGACTCGGGCATCTGAGAGGATGACTCCGTGGCCGACCGCTTGACCTCGCTGGATACCTCCTTTCTCTATATGGAGGACGTCTCCACCGTCATGCACGTCGGGGCCGTCATGGTCTTCGACCCGCCAGAGCACCGCATCGACCACGACCGAGTCCTCGCGTTGGTCGGGCAGCGGATCGCCCATCTGCCGCGGTATCGCCAGCGCATCAAGTGGGTGCCGGGTCACCTGGCCAACCCCGTGTGGGTCGACGACGACACCTTCGACCTGACCTATCACGTACGCCGTTCCGCACTCCCGCGCCCCGGCAACGACGCCCAGCTCGAGGATTTCGTCGCCCGCATCCAGCCCCGCCCTTTGGACCGGGATCGCCCGCTGTGGGAGATGTACATCGTCGAAGGGTTGGAGCACGGGCGGTTCGCCATCGTCACCAAGACCCACCACGCGCTCGTCGACGGGGTCAACGCGCTCGATATCGGCCAGGTCCTGGTCAACGACGCGCCCGGCTGGGAGAAGCCAAGCCCCGATCTCTGGCGCCCACGACCGGCACCTCATGAAGCCAAGCTCGTCGCGGACGCACTGCTGGAGTCGGTCCGTGCTCCCGGCCTGATGATCGACGCCGTCCGCGGCGGCATGACCGAGGTCCGCGAGATCGGCGGCAAGGTCCTGTCCGGGATCGGCTCGCTCGTGTCGACCGTCGCGCGCGGTGCCGCGGCACCGGCGCCGACCTCACCGCTCAATGCCCCGGTCGGATCGGCGCGGCGCTTCGTCATGGTCGGCACCGACCTCGCGGACTACCGGCGGGTCCGCAACCGGCTGGCTCGGGGGGTGCACGCCGACGACGTGTCGGTCAACGATGTGGTCCTTGCCACGATCTCGGGCGCCTTCCGCACCTGGCTGCTCACCCGCGGCGCTCCGGTGCACAGCGCCACCGTGGTGCGAGCGCTCGTGCCGGTGAGCGTCGAAACCGAAGGCAGTGACGGTTTGAACCAGCTCTCGGCCTGCCTGGTCGACCTGCCGGTGGGGGAGCCGGCGGCGTCGATGCGGCTGCACCAGATCGCCTTCCACATGCGCCAACAGATCGAGGGCGGGAGGGCAGTCGGGGCCGATCGGCTCGCCGGCATGGCGGGTTTCGCCTCCCCGACGCTGCACTCGATGGGCGCGCGGTTGGGCAGCGCGATGTCCAAACGGTTGTTCAACGTCATCGTCACCAATGTGCCGGGGCCGCAGAGTTCGCTGTATGCCGGTGACGCTCGGATGCTCGCGACCTACCCCGTCATCCCGTTGGCCAAGGGTCAGGCGTTGGCCATCGGGTTGACCTCCTATGACGGCGGGGTCTACTTCGGACTCAACGCCGATCGTGACGCCATGCCCGATCTCGACGTGCTCGGCCAGTCGATCGTCGACTCCCTCGCCGAACTCGCCGACGCCGGCGAGGTCGCCCGGTGAGCGGCGTGCGGGTCTATCTCCCGCTCACGTCCGATCAGGTCCATGACCTCGCGACCCACGGACGGCTGGCGGCCCGGCCAGTGGTCGCCTTCGCGGTGACCAGCCGGTTGCGGGCGCAGCAGCCCGGCGAGGACGACGAGGCCCTGGAGTATGCCGCGTTGCTGGCCGCCGCAGCGTGGTCGGACGGCATCCGAGGATCCAAGAAACTGCGCCGAGTGATCGCTGCGGGCGATCTGCCGGCTGCTGTGGTGACCGAGGCCGGCGTGACCGCCGCGCGCGGCGCCGCGGAAGTCACCATCGCCGAACCGGTCACCTTGCGTCAGCTGGTGTCCTTCCACGTCGACGAGAATCCTCGGCCAGAGGCCGACCTCATGTGGTACGACGTCACCGAGGTGACCGCCGTCCTGGCCCTGGTCAGCGCTTGACGAGGTCGTCGGCTCGGCTGCGCCCGGTCGCGATGGCTTGCTCCAGCACCGACGGCAGCCGCGTATAGCTCGGGACATCCTGGGCCCACCGGACGAAGGCGTCGCGTTGGGCCATGGTGAGCGAAGACCACGGTCGAGGGTGCCCGGTCTGGTCGAGGAAATCCGGCGCTCGATGGAGCGTGATCCAGGCGCGGGGGTCGTCGGCGGGTGCCCAGGCGCCGGCGCGACTGACCAGGTCCCACGCCAAGGCGCGAGTGCTTTCCGCAAGCCCGATCCGCGCTTCTCGTGCAGCGGTCTCGGCTGCCTGCCCGGCATTCGTCGGAGCGACGTGGTCTAACCGGTTGGTCGCCGCATCGGTGAGCAGGTGCAGGCCCAGGGCGGCCAGGGCACCGGGCACCCCGACCTTGAATCGGGCGGGGATCTTCACCGCCTCGAGCACCGGGTCGATGCGCTCGTGGACGGCGCTGTTGGCGGCGTCCTGGCCTTGCGCGGCGTGGGCCAGGACGTCGGCGGCACCTGCGGTCGTGAACCCGATGACGACGCCGGCGCGTCGCAAGGCCGCGTCGGCTGCGTCCGGATCGGTGGGCAGGGTGCGAATGACCGCCAGGAGGTCCTCACCGCAGGCTGCGGACAAGGCGGCGGTGAACTCGTCGTTGTGGCCGGGCTGCCAGGGCAGGACCGAGTCGGCCGGCAGTCCGATGAGCCCCCACAATCGAGCGGCGGCCCGCTCGTTGGGCAGGCGCAGCTGGGGGAGCCCCGTCTCACTCCACCCCGTGGTGTCCAAGCCCCCTGCCGTCGCAGGGGCCAGCAGCACGGTCTGGGTGGCGTCGGGGTGATCCAGCAGGAGCTGAGCGACCAGGGCACGCCAGGGTGCGAGCGACTGCGCGATCGAAAGCTCCGGTCCGGGCGTCGCCTGCACGGACCCGACGTGCTGCGCGACGGCGGCCAACACCTGAGAACTCAGGGTGATCGGGGCGCACGGCAGGATGTCGGCCATCGCGTCGGCGACGGCGGCGACCGATGCAGACGGGCCACGGGTCACGGTGACCGGGCGGTCGACCACGAGGTAGGCGAGGAAGGCATAGGACCCCAGCGGAGTGCCGAGGATCGCCGTCGCACTCTCGGGCCGGTCTCGGCAGCGATCCAGCAGGGCGGCGACCGCGTCGGTGCGAGCGTCATCGTGCCAGGCGCTGGCCTGATCGAGGGTTTCCGCGCGCATCACGGCGGGGATGAGGGCCATGAGGACGTCATCGGCGGGAGCGCTCAATCCGGCCGCTCGCCCGATGCGCAGCAGCGCCGCCTGCACATGGATGTCGCGCAGCGGGAGCAGCTCGGACGCTCGGGGCGGCGTCGCGTCCGCACGCTTCACGGCGGCCGACCACGCCGATCGCCAGGCTGCCGCGCGTGCCTCAGCGGCCGAGTCGGGCCCCCCAGCGGGGGCTAACGCGCTGCTGTATGCCGTGGCGAGAGCAAGGAGGGCGGCCTCGGCGCCCGGTCGTTCCGAGGTCGCATCTGGACCGACAGTGGCGGTGCGGCGGCCTCCCGTGAGGTCGAGCAATCGTCCGGTCAAGAGCCGGAGCTCGACGGGGCCCAGGGCAGCCAGGAACGCTTGGGCGATGTGGCGATCGGTGAGAGTGAGCTCCGCCAAGCTCGCCAGTTCGGCCACGGTCCACGACCCGGGGGAGCCAGGGTGACCCTGGAGCCAGCGCGCCACGGCCGCGGTCGCGGCGGCACCGGCCGCGGTGTCTTGGGTGAGCGGGAGCGTCGCGAGGAGTCGGTCGCGGACCTGTCCGGCGTTGCCGAAGGTCGGGCCAGCCGACACATGAGTCGCCGCTGCCGCCAACCGCCCCGCGTCGGCCAGCTCGGTCATGACCCGGGTATGCCGGGCCAGCAGGCGAGCCTTCTCGTGGGTCCAGTCCCGATCGGCTGCCGCCGCCTCGGCCACTCCCGCGGTCGGGTCGAGGGCACCGGAGTTAACGGCGCGGGTGCGGCGATCGCGGTGCTCTCGGTCCGCGGCGTCCCAGTCGATCCGCAGCGCCGCCACTGCCTGCCGCGCGTGGCTGAGCGCACCGGCATACCCGAGGACGATCCGCGCCATGGGCGCGAGGCTGTCACCCAGCACGCGGACGTGGCCGGCGAGCGCCCCCAGCTCCGCTCGAGCGGCTGCTGCCGCGGGGCCGACCCACGAGGCTGGCAGGGCAGTGGCCGATCCGGAGCGGGCCAGTGCGGTGCCGGCGACCTCCGTGCTGACGCCGGCCAGGGCCCGAGCCAGAGTGAGCAGTCGCTCGGGATCGCCGACGGGTCCGGGCAAGTGGGCGGCTGCCGTGGTGCTCATCGCACTCCTCCGATCGCGAGCGCCACGGCACTGTCGGTCGAGGCATAGCCCGCACTGGCACTGGCCAGTCCGGCACCGAGGACGTCGGCAGCCTCGGCCAGGGTCAGCGTGGCAACGGTCGTCGTCTCGAGCGCCTGGGTGAGGACGTCGAGCAATGCGGCGCTGTCGCCGGTGTGGACAGCGTCGGCATGGGCGCCGCGCAGCGTCGCAGCCACTGCCTGCAGGCGGTCGCGATCGGCCAGCAGCCCGGTGGCGGTGCCGGTGAGCTCGTCAGGATCGACACGGATCAACATGTCGGTGAGAGTAGGCCGATTCGGGACCGAGCCCGGAAAGTTATCCCCAGGCCGGCCGAACCGATTCAGGACTACGTGGCGAGTCGAGACCCGCTCAGTCCGCGATCGACCACACTGCCGTGTCGAGCGGCACCTGCCCGTCGGCGGTCAGTTCCCCGGAGCAGGCCACGACCCGATAGCCGGACGGCACAGTGACCGGGTCGGCGCCGAGGTTGACCAGCACGTGCACGCCCGCGATTCGCCAGGCGATGACCGTCGCCGGATCGTAGGAGTTGTCCCAATCCAGCGTCCCGGCCCCGAGCCGGTGGGCGTGGCGCAGCGCGAGCAGGAGTCGATAGAGCTCCAGGGTTGACTCTGGGACGCCGAGTTGAGCGTCGACGGCATACTCGGCCCAGTCCTTCGGCTGCGGCAGCCAGCTCGCGCCGGTGGGCGAGAAGCCGAAGCCCGGCGCGGCGGCCGCCCAGGGCAATGGCACCCGGCAGCCGTCGCGCCCGGTCTCCAGCCCGCTGGTGCGGTGGAAGGCCGGGTCCTGGCGCACCTCGGCAGGGAGAGCAGTGTGCTCGGGCAGGCCGAGCTCCTCGCCCTGATAGAGGTATGCCGCGCCGGGCAGGGCGAGCATCGCCATGGTGGCGGCCCGCGCCCGGCGCAGACCGAGGGCGCGATCGGGCTGGGGGTCCTCGGCCGTGATCCCGTGCGGGCGAGGAAGGGTCTGGTCCAGGCCGAGGCGGCTGGCGTGCCGCACGACGTCATGGTTGGACAGCACCCAGGTGCAGCTGGCGCCGACCGGGGCCAGAGCCGCGATGTCGCGGGTGATCGCGTCACGTAACTGCGTTGCGTCCCAATGGGATTCGAGGAAGTCGAAGGCGAAGGCCTGATGCATCTCATCAGGGCGTAGGTAACGCGCCATGCGCTCGGTCGGTGTCACCCAGGCCTCGGCACAGAGGATACGCTGCGGGCCGGCATACGAATCGAGCACGGCGCGCCACGACCGGTAGATCTCGTGGACGCCGTCCTGGTCCCAATAGGGGGAGGAGTTGGTCGGCAGCGGCTCGGCCGTCTCGTCGCGCTCGGCCGAGACGCCGGCGAGGGCATGTTGCTCCCCGGGATGGTCGGGCAGGCCGGCCTTCTTGACCAGGCCATGGGCGACATCGACGCGGAAGCCCGCGACACCCTTGTCGAGCCAGAACCGCAACACCGATTCGAACTCGGCCTGCACCCCCGGGTTGGTCCAATCCCAGTCCGGCTGTTTGGAGTCGAACAGATGGAGATACCACTGCTCCGGCCCGTCCGGACCGACGACGCGAGTCCAGGCCGGCCCACCGAACACCGACATCCAGTTGTTCGGGGGCAGTGAACCGGCCGGCCCCCGGCCGTCGCGGAAATGGAAGCGGGCCCGCTCTGGCGAGCCGGGTCCTGCGGCCAGAGCCGCCTCGAACCACGGGTGCTCGTCCGAGCAGTGGTTGGGCACGAGGTCGACGATGACCCGCAGGCCCAACTCGGTCGCTCTCGCCATGAGCAGGTCGAAATCGGCCAAGGTGCCCAAGCGCGGGTCGACGTCGCGGTAGTCGGCGACGTCGTAGCCGGCGTCGGCCTGGGGCGAGGTGTAGAACGGCGACAGCCACACGGCATCGACCCCGAGATCACGCAGGTAACCCAGGCGGGAGGTCGCGCCCGGCAGGTCGCCCATGCCGTCGCCGTCCGAGTCGGCGAAACTGCGCGGATAGATCTGGTAGATGACGTCCTCACGCCACCAGGCGCTCACTGGTGCACCATCCTCAGGTCGGTAGTTCCAGACGGACTGCTGATGCACCTCTGGTCCCCACCGGGCCA
>JBGAQV010000060.1:0-17071 GCA_044220505.1 Dermatophilaceae bacterium | reverse complement strand
CCGCCAGCGCGAACAATCGCGTACACGTCGTTACTGCCTTCCATTTCACGAGGGCGCGCGCTCTCGGGAACCGTCACGTAGCAGCCTGCGGGGACGCAGGGGCACAGATCGGTGGGCGCACCAAGGGGATAGCTTACTGGCGGGTCGCCCACCGGCCAAACCAGTGGCCGACGTCCGTCACCACCGGTCAGCCACCAACCGTCGGCCGTCGATCAACGACTAACTGGCCGGCCGCGGTGGACCGGCCGGAGCGCTGGCCCGGCCCCGCCGCCGACGGCCCCGACCGCGTGACGTGGTGGCAGATCGCGGTGCTGCCACACCACCTTCGTCACCGACCTCGACGGCGGCTGCTTCGGCCTCGGCTTCGGCCTCGGCTTCGGCCTCGGCTTCGGCCTCGGCTTCGACGTCGGCCTGAGATTGAGTGTCCGGCTCGGCCTGCGGTTCGGCCTGCGCCTCAGCCTCAGGCTGCGCCTCAGCACCGACGGCGGACACCTCGGGTTCGGCAGGCCGATCGGCCCCGTCGAGTTCGACGCCCTCGACAGCGTCGGAGCCGGAAACCTCCGGCACGACCTCAGTCAGCTCGGTGGTCACCTCATCCAAGGGGGCCTCTACCCCTCCGATCGGCAGCGCGGCGAAGTCGTCGGCCAAACCTGGTGCCTCGGCGCTCTTGACTGCGGCGGCATGAGCCGCAGCGGCGATCTGAGCGGGTGTCGGTCCACCTGGCGGCGGGGTTGCGACCTTCGCGACCTGCTCGGCCGGCATACCGGAGCGACCGCGTCGTGAGCGGCTGGTGCGCGCCGGCGCTGCTCCCGCCGCCGGCTCCGGCTCCGGAGCAGCAGGTCCGCGCTCGATGGGGTCGCTGTGCACGATGTAGCCCCGGCCGTTGCAGTGCACGCACGACTCGGAGAACACCTCGATGAGCCCGGACCCGACCCGCTTGCGGGTCATCTGGACCAAACCGAGCGAGGTGACCTCGGCGACCTGATGCTTGGTCCGATCGCGGCCGAGGCACTCCAACATTCGCCGCACGACGAGGTCACGGTTGGACTCCAGGACCATGTCGATGAAGTCGATGACGATGATGCCGCCGATGTCACGCAGCCGCAGTTGACGGACGATCTCCTCGGCCGCCTCGATGTTGTTGCGGGTGACCGTCTCTTCGAGGTTGCCGCCCGAGCCGACGAACTTGCCGGTGTTGACGTCGACCACCGTCATCGCCTCGGTGCGGTCGATGACGAGCGACCCCCCCGAGGGCAGCCAGACCTTGCGGTCCATCGCTTTGGCGATCTGCTCGTCGACCCGGTATTGCGTGAAGATGTCGGTCTCGCTGGTCCACCTGTGCAGGCGCGGCGCGAGGTCAGGGGCGACCGAGTTGACGTAGTCGTTGACCTCGGCCCACGCGGTGTCGCCGGCGACGACGAGCTGGGTGAAGTCCTCGTTGAACACATCGCGGATGACCCGGACGGTCATATCGGGTTCGCCGTGCAGCAGGGTGGGGGCGACCCCGCCCTTGCCCTTGCGTCCGCTGGTGAGGCCGTCGGCCTTGGCCTTGATCTGCTCCCAGATCGCCGTGAGCCGCTCGACATCGGCCCGCAGCTCCTCCTCCGAGGCGCCTTCAGCCGCGGTGCGGACGATGACGCCCGCCGACTCGGGCACGACATCGCGCAGAATCCGCTTGAGCCGGGCCCGCTCGGTGTCTGGCAGCTTGCGCGAGATACCGGTCATCGACGAGTCCGGCACGTAGACGAGGTAGCGGCCCGGCAGCGAGATCTGCGAGGTGAGCCGGGCGCCCTTGTGGCCGATCGGGTCCTTGGTGACCTGGACGAGCACGGACTGCCCCGACTCCAGCGCGTTCTCGATGCGCTTGGCGCTGCCCACATCCAGTCCTGCGGCATCCCAGTTGACCTCGCCGGCATACAGAACTGCGTTGCGGCCGCGGCCGATGTCGACGAAGGCGGCCTCCATCGAGGGCAGGACATTCTGGACCCGGCCGAGGTAGATGTTGCCGGCCATCGAGGAGTTGGTCTCGCGAGAGACGTAGTGCTCGACGAGCACGCCGTCTTCGAGGACGCCGATCTGGGTGCGGCCTTGCCGGGCTCGCACGACCATGACGCGTTCGACGCTCTCGCGGCGGGCCAGGAACTCGGCCTCGGTGATGATCGTGCGACGACGCCCGGCCTCGCGGCCCTCACGGCGGCGCTGGCGCTTGGCTTCCAGTCGGGTGGACCCCTTGACGCCGATGACCTCGTCACGTTCGGGACGCGGCTGGCGCACCCGCGTCACCACGCCCGGGGCGTCTTCGGTGTCGGCGCTGCCGGTGCGCCTGCGACGGCGGGTGCGGCGGCGGGTGCCGGTGCCTTCGCCAGCTGCGCCGTTGTCGTCCTCGCTCTCGTCGGCCACCTCAGCGCTGTCGTCCTCGGCCGCACCACTCTCGGCCGGCTCCCTGGGAGCCGTGCCGTCTGAGGTGTCGGTCGCCCCATCCGCGCTGCGCGGACGACGGCCCTTGCCACCCCGGCGACGGCGACGACGGCCCGCCGCGGTCGTGTCCTCACCGTCGGCGTCGCCATCAGCCTCGGAGCCACCGGAATCGCTGTGATCCACGGCGTCGCTCGCGCCCGACCCGATCGCGCCACGATCCAGCGCGGCCGGGTCGGTGGCGGTCGCATCGGGGGCATCGGTCTCGTCGGAGGCCGCCCCAGCAGGATCGTCGACCTTGGGTGCGACAGCGGGTGAACTGGCCCGACGGCTACGCCGAGGTGCGACGACGGGCGCCGGGGCCTGGAAGAGCACTCCGAAGCTCGGCACGGTGGCCACCGGCTCGTGGTATGCCGGGTGGTCACCTTCCTCAGCAGAGTCCGGGGCGTCCGGGTCGGCCAATGCATCCGAGTCCGCCAAGGCGCCCGGGTCGGCCGAGGCATCTGGGGCGGCGGGGACGGCCGGGGTGTCGGCGTCGGGCCCGACCTGGGCGTGGTCGACGGTCAGATCGGCTGCGTCAGAAGCCGGCGCGGCGGCGGCCTTGGTCGCGCGCTTGCGCGGGGTCCGCTTCCGGGCAGTGGGCGGGGTCTCAGCGACCGGGTCCGACCCGCCGGTTGCTGCGGGGGCATCGTCGGTCGTCGCCGTGCGGACTTCCGGCGTGCCACTGGGCGCCTCTGGGGGAGCGGACGCAGCGTCGAGCGATTCGGGAGACTCGACCGTGGCCTTGCGTGCGCGACGGGTGCGACTGACCCGTGGCGCAGTGGGAGTGGTCTCGATCTGCAGCGGTTGCTGGGCCTGGTCGCCGTCGCCGTCGCCGGGCTGGGGCTCGCCAGCTGAGGTGGGACCGGCCTCGTCGCCGGTTGTCCGCTTCGGGGCGCGGGTCGCGGCCCGCTTGCGGGGCGCTCGCTTGGCGGGCGCGGGGGCCGCGTCGGTCGCACCCTCGGACGGCGCGACGGACGGCATACCGGAGTCGGAGATGTCGGAGGTGATGGCGGCCTCAGTGGTGCCGGTGGGCTCTTCGGTGGATGCCACAGGGCGTCCTCTCGTCACCCGCGCGGCAACGCCCACACCACCGGGGTCTCCCCACGTCACCACGCGGCGCGTGGTCTGGCGTCGTCTACGCCGCGGGTGCGGCGCGACGGAAGTCGGCTCGCTACGTCCGACCCAGTTCGCGCGGGATGCGCGGCCCCGAATCAGGCGCCGGCGACGCTCTCGATGGCGGCCAATGGATCGGCCACCGTCGCGTTGTCGTCCTGCAGCGGGCCTTGGGCCAGCCGGATCACCAGGGGCGGTGTCGGCGGCTCCAGACCGGCAACTGCACGCAGCGCGGTCAGAATGTCGTCGGGGCGCACGGCGGGTGTGGTGTGCCGTACGACCATTCGGAGTATCGCACACTCCGGGGGCACGACTTCGGTCAGGACCACGACCGAGTCGGCCGTGTCGACGCGCAGCTGCACGACAGCCGCCCGGGCATCAAAGGTGCGCAGGCCGGTCTTGAACATCCGGCTCACCTCGATGCGGTCGGCCGCCCGAAAGATCTCGACCGCAGCGATGAGCTCGGCGGCCTGCACTCCCCGCACTGCGATGGCCCAGTCGCTGGCCTGCAGGCGGTCGGCCAACGGTCCGGGAGCGGCCTCCGCGGCCTGGACGATATCCAGGCCAGGCGGGAGGGCCGCATCGAGGGCCTCGGCCAAGACCGTCGGCTCGACCCGGCGGGTGAGGGCGAGTTCGACATACTCCGCCTCGCTGGCCGTGCCCGTCGACGCCGCATTGGCATAGGAGATCCGCGGGTGCGGATGGAAGCCGGCCGAGAAGGCGATGGGCACCTCAGCCCGGCGCAGCGCCCGTTCCAAGGCGCGTTGGAAGTCACGGGTCGAGGAGAAGCGCAGCCGGCCACGCTTGGCGTAGCGCAGTCGCACCTTCTGGACGACCGGTGCCGGGGGTGGGCCCTCGGGTTCGCGTTGCCGAGCCACGGTCACGCCTGGCCGGGTGCCGCGTCCGAGCCGTGGGGTGACCCCTCGGCCGACCCGTCGGCGGGCACCGAACGGTCTCGGGCCGCCACGCCGTCGGCGGCGGCGCGCTGCTCGGCCTTGCACCGGGCCTCGTCGCGGCGGCGCTCCGCGTCAGCGCGGTGGATGGCCATGGCCTGCTCGAGCGTGGGCGCGGTGCCACCCAGCCGGGCCGGCACGAGGTGGGCCTCGTCAGCGCGCATCGGGGGATAGGCGGCCTGCTGCCCGTCGAGTTGCTCCTGCATCCGTCGCTTGAGCTCGGCAGTGACCTCGACGATGTCGGCGTCGGCCCCGACCGGCATCGGCTCCCCCACCGTGACGAAGATCGGGGTGTTGGTGCGGCCGAGGTTCTTGGGGTGGCCCTTGGTCCACACCCGCTGGGCGCCCCAGACCGTCGTCGGCAGGATCGGCACACCGGCCTCCTGGGCCATCCGGGCGGCCCCGAGCTTGAAGTCCTTGAGTTCGAAGGACCGCGAGATGGTCGCCTCGGGATAGACCCCGACGATCTCCCCGCCGCGCAGTGCCGATACGGCATGCCGGTATGCCGCCGCACCGGCCGTGCGGTCGACCGGGATGTGCTTCATCCCCCGCATGAGCGGACCACTGAGCTGATGGTCGAAGACCGACTCCTTGGCCATGAAGCGCACCAACCGGCGGGCTGGGAGTGCCGCGTACCCGGCATACGTGAAATCGAGGTATCCCGTGTGGTTGATCGCCATCACCGCACCACCGCTGCGCGGGACGTTGTCCTTGCCCACGATCGTGAAGCGCAAACCCTGCGCGAGAAAGAGCGTGCGGGCGACGCCGATGACCGGCCAAT
This sequence comes from Dermatophilaceae bacterium, assembly GCA_044220505.1. Classification (GTDB taxonomy): domain Bacteria; phylum Actinomycetota; class Actinomycetes; order Actinomycetales; family Dermatophilaceae; genus Phosphoribacter. Next base: position 11,767 of record JBGAQV010000060.1, on the reverse strand, counting down.
AGACGAGATCCACGACAGCCACCCTAGGGTGCTCAGACCAGCTGCAGGTCCATGCTGTAGTCGCCGTCCTCGATGTGGCCGGTCCAGCCGCGGTGGGCGAAGAGGGTGCGCATCCGGCCGTTGTCCAGCGACACGTCGGCGTGCAGCGAGCGGCAGCCCTCGGCTCGTCCCCGCTCCCCCAGCAGCGCGACCATCTGCGAGCCGATCCGTCGGCCTTGCCAGGCGTCGGCCACGAGGAAGGCGACATCGCCGACCCCATGCCGGTCGGGGCAGCTGAGGTTGGACAGGGCCACGAGATGCTCGCCATGGAAGACGCCGACGGCCTCACCGACGCTGCGGTCGAAGACCCAGCCCAAGAGGTGCTCGACCTGCGGGCCGATGCCGAGGTAGCGCCAGCGCAACGCACGCTCGGAGCAGCGCTCGTGCAGGTCGCGGATCGCGGCCTCGTCGCCCGGATCCACCAGACGCACTACCAGCGGTATGCCGTGCGAGTCGAGGATCTCGGTGGGCAGGTCGGGGCAGCAGCGCTCCTCGCGGTCTGCACCCGCTGCACTGGCCGACATGCTCTGAGCCTTCCGTGGTCGCCTGACATGACATCGCCGCATGCAGGCCTACCGAACGGTAATCACACCGTCGGGCGAGAAAGGCCCGGAGCGACGTGCGCCACTCGTGGTCCCCATCACAGTGTTGACGGGAGGTTGAGGGGCGGGTGAACACCAGGCCAACCGGCCCGCTGACAGCTGGCGATATCCGCGTGAAGCGGGTGCCCACCGTCTGGGAAGATGCACCCCATGACCAGCACGCCCGGCACACCTGCTTCCCGCGCGGCTATTCCCCGCGCGGCTATTCCCCGCGCGGCTCTTTCCCGCGCGACCTCGATCCCGGACCGCCCCACGGTCGACGGCCTCGAGGACAAGTGGGGCGCGGTATGGCGGGCCGAGGGCACCTACCGCTTCGACCGCGAGCGCGCTCTCGCCGGTCCGCGGTCAGCGGTCTTCTCCATCGACACCCCGCCCCCTACGGCATCGGGCTCGCTGCACATGGGGCACGTGTTCTCCTACACGCACACCGACTGCATGGCCCGGTACAAGCGAATGGCGGGGTATGCCGTGTTCTACCCGATCGGGTGGGACGACAACGGCCTACCCACCGAGAAGCGGGTCCAGAACTACTACGGCGTGCGTGGCGACGCGTCGCTGCCCTATCACCCCGACTTTGTCCCGCCCTTCCACGGCAACCGCACCTCGACCAAGGCGGCCGATGAGGTGCCGATCAGCAGGCAGAACTTCATCGAGCTGTGTGACGAGCTGACCGTCTTGGACGAGCAGGCCTTCGAGGCGCTCTTCCGCCGGATGGGCTTCTCGTTGGACTGGGACATCTCCTATCGCACCATCGACGACCACTCCCGGGCCACCGCGCAGCAAGCCTTTCTGCGCAACCTGGCCCGCGGCGAGGCCTACACGGCCGAGGCCCCGGGGCTGTGGGACGTCACCTTCCAGACCGCCGTGGCCCAGGCCGAGTTGGAAGCCCGGGATTACCCCGGCGCCTACCACCGGGTGGCCTTCCACGGCGCCGGGGGACCGGTCCACATCGAGACCACCCGCCCCGAGCTCATCCCGGCCTGCGTGGCACTCATCGCCCACCCCGACGACGAGCGCTACCAGCCGTTGTTCGGCACGACCGTGCGCTCGCCGCTCTTCGACGTCGAGCTGCCGGTGCTGCCCCATCCTGCGGCCGAGCCCGACAAGGGCGCCGGCATCGCGATGTGCTGCACCTTCGGCGACCTCACCGACGTCATCTGGTGGCGCGAGCTGCAACTGCCGATGCGCTCGATCATCACCCGCACCGGGCGGCTGCAGACCGAGACCCCTGCGTGGCTGACCGGGCCAGGAGCGCAGCTCTATGCCGAAAAGGTCTCTGGCGCAACGGCATACGGGGCTCGTGAAGCGATTGTCAGCGCGCTGCGGGAGTCCGGCGACCTCGACGGCGAGCCGACGCCCACCCAGCGCAAGGCCAACTTCTACGAGCGCGGCGAGAAGCCGCTCGAGATCGTCACCTCCCGGCAGTGGTATATCCGCAACGGTGGCCGCGACGGTGCTCTCAACGCCAAGCTCATCGAGCGGGGCCGTGAGATCGACTTCCACCCGAGCTTCATGCGGGCGCGCTACGAAAACTGGGTGGCCGGCCTCAACGGCGATTGGCTCATCTCGCGACAGCGCTTCTTCGGTGTGGCGATCCCGGTCTGGTATGCCCTCGACTGCGACGGCGAACCCGACTACGACCACCCGCTGGTGCCGCGCGAGGATCAGTTGCCGGTCGACCCGGCCGCCGATGCCCCGGAGGGCTATGACCAATCGCAGCGCGGCCGGCCCGGTGGCTTTGTCGGCGACCCCGACGTCATGGACACCTGGGCCACCTCGTCGCTCTCGCCGCAGATCGCGGCCGGGTGGCGCGGCGACCCCGAGCTGTTCGCAGCGGTGTTCCCTATGGACCTGCGTCCGCAGGCGCACGACATCATCCGCACCTGGCTGTTCGCGACCGTCGTGCGGGCTCATCACGAGCACGGCTCAGTCCCGTGGACCAATGCGGCGATCTCGGGCTGGATCCTCGACCCCGACCGCAAGAAGATGAGCAAGTCCAAGGGCAATGTCGTCACGCCCGAAGACCTGGTCATCCAGCACTCGGCCGATGCGGTGCGCTATTGGGCCGCCTCCGGCCGGCTCGGCACCGACGCGGCGTTCGACCCGGGCCAGATCAAGGTCGGCCGGCGGCTGGCGATCAAGGTCCTCAACGCGAGCAAGTTCGCGCTGTCCTTCGGCGAGGTCGAGGGCGACCTCGCGGCTGCGGTCACCGATCCGCTCGACCGGTCCATGCTCGCCGGACTTGCCGACGTGGTGCGTGCCGCCACCATCGGATTCGAGGCGTGGGACTACACCCGCTCCCTGGAGATCACCGAGTCGTTCTTCTGGTCGTTCTGCGATGACTACCTCGAGCTGGTCAAGGACCGCGCCTACGGTGGTCAGGGCCAGGCCGGCGCCGCCTCGGCCCGCGCTGCCCTGCGCATCGCGCTCGACGTGCTGCTGCGCCTGTTCGCCCCGATCCTGCCGTACGTCACCGAAGAGGTCTGGTCCTGGTGGCGCGAGGGATCGGTGCACCGCCAGACCTGGCCGCTTCCTGCCGAGGCACTTCCGGACGGTATGCCGGGTGCTGCGGGTCTGCTGGCCGCAGTCGGCGAGGCGCTCGGTGCGGTCCGAAAGGCCAAGTCCGAGGCCAAGGTCGGCATGCGTGCCGAGATCACGTCGATGACGCTTGCCGCCCCCCAGCCGGTGCTCGACGCGGTCGCGACTGCGGAAGGCGACCTGCGCGCCACCGGCCGCATCGGGCACCTTGAGTATGCCGTCGCCGAAGAGGTCGAGGTCAGGGGAGCCGTCCTCGTGCCCCTGGCCAAACCGGCCGGCTGAGCTTGGCGGTCTTCCTTCTGCCTCAGAATCGGCCGCGGGTCGGCGGCATACCTCCCCTGATCACGCCGGGTCCGGCGTGATCGCCCGGTTGATCGCTTAACGACTCGCTCTGCTCTCGGCGCCAGATGTCGACCCCACGCGGGGTGCCGGCTGGCATCCAACTGCGGCGTACTATCCGTCCGGGAAAGGAGGGCCGCATGAGTCTCCAAACTCACCCCGAGCGACCGTCAGGATGGTCGCGCAGACTCGCCCTTTCCGTCACCTACCTCGCCGCCATCGCCATCCTCGGATTCGCTCTGGCGATCTTCCTCCTTGCCAAGGACTCCGCCGCCAACGCTGTCGGCGCATTCGTCGGGGTGACCTGGGCCGTCCCGGTCTCCGCCCTGGCCATCACGATCGCTGCTGCCGTGGGTGTCGGTCGCAATCCCCACCTCGCCCGCTCACGGGGACGTCTGGCAGGCTTCGCCACACTCGCCCTGACGGCCGTCGGTGCCACGATCGTCGGCGTTGCTCTGACCGCCAGCAGCGGATGGCGCGCGATCGGGGCCGCTCTCCCCTGTGTCGCGCTTATCCTCACGGCCCGTGCCGCTCCGCACCAGATCCGCGAGGGTCTGGGGCAGCGATGAATGCCCGAGAGAATCCGGGTGATGCCGGGCACCTAACAGCCGGACGACTCGGCGGCTATCGCCGGAGTCGACTGGATGGTCTCGGACGGACTATCCAATGGCGGCCACTGGTTCAACGGCGTCGTCAAGGAGGGTGAACTACGCTGGGTCGATGCCCAGACCGGCGAATTCGGTGGCTGGCCGCCTCCGTGTGGAGCTTTCGACAGTATCGAAGTCCTCTACCGGGAGTCGACAGGGTCCGCGTGGAAGGAGCTCGAACTTGCTCAACCGTGATGACGCTTTCGAGGTGCTGCGGCGGTATCTGGCCGAAGTCGACCTGCATGCTCCCGAGCAGGGGTGGCAGCTCAGCCCCGTAGAAGGGTTGGGGTGGCACGCGTCTCGACCCACCACCCGCTCGAATCTCAGTTTCGTCGTCGCGCATAACGGTCGGGCCGACGGCTACTCCCCCTCGCTCACGACTGCTGGCGATACGCTCGCGAAGCTGTGTGATCCGACCTGGCTTCCACAGCACGGCGCTCCGCGTCGGCCTGCGCCGTGGAGCGGCAGTGCCCAGATCGTCGAAGTGCCGGGGGGGTTCGCTTTCCAGCTGAGGGCTGCCACTGGCGCAGTCATCGCGACCGGTGACGTCCACCCGTCGGCCCAGGAGGCCATGAAGCGACTGCGGCGGGTGTACCCCCGAGCCAACCCCGCGAATGAGTGAGCGGCGACCTCCGGACCGCCCGTTTGCTGATTCGCTGGCCAACGAGAAGGGCACCGAGGGGTGCCCCACCGTGTCGCGTCCTCCGGATGGCCCATGCCAGACCAGGCCCACCCATAGCGTGACCTCGACTCAGGGGTCACCGACGCCACGCTACGGGTGGGTCAACCCCGACAAGGCGCTGGACTACCCCCACCTGGACATCGTGGGCGAGGACGACCCCGATGTCGCGGCATGGTTGGCCTCGCTGTCTCCTGCGGATCGCGCCGAGCACGAAGCCCGCGTCCTGGCCGGTCGTGCGGACGACCCCCAAGCGCGCCTCGACGCCCAAGCCATCGCTCGGGTAGGGCTCGCCCTCGGCGCGGAAGCGACCACCCCACAGGATCTCGACGCGATCTTGCGGCGCTGCCCGCGCTTTCAAGGACTGGCGTTTGCGGGCCTGCGCTACGAGCTGGCGCCCGGGGCCCACACCACCCGGGGACCTCTGCTGCTCACCGCACTGCCAGCCCTGGCCCTGTCCAGCGGACCACCAGCGCGCGGCGGATCCACGGTGCCGCCGCTGCTGTTTGTCGTCTTCGTCACCGGTGGCCGTGATGCGTCGGCCGTGGCGACCAGACCCGCCGAAGTGCCCATCGTGCTGCCCGCCGGCACTCCCCTCGAGGTGCTCGGCCGTCGAGATATCGCCGGCCAGTCGGTCGAGCTCGCAGTCGACCGCAGTGATCCCACCGATCCCCGGGTCGGCCAGTCTGCCTGGCTGTGGAATGCGGCGGACACGGCGCTGCACGCCGGTCGCCACACGCCGGTGCCGGTTCACGCAGCCACCGACCATTACCTCGGAGGGTCACTGCCGTGAACGACGACGACCGGGCGCCAGCATGCTCCGAGCGGCTGGCCGAGACGGACCTGCCACGGCTCTCGGCGATGCCGTTCGAACGCGAGATGACGCTCCCGAAGATGATCGAGGCGGTCCACGGTGCGCCAGCGCCACTGGAACGCCCGGAGAAGTTCATCGGCCCGCTCGACCCGACGTGACGACGCCGTCCCCGGACCCGTCATCGACCGGGGCGATCAGCCACCACGGCTGCGGCCAGCCGCCGATGTCGGCCCGCCCGACACTCAGGGCCTCCACATCCCACCGGCTCACCGTGCCGCGGCCAGGGTCGTAGATCATCGGCTGGCGATCCCCGGGGACGATGAGCGCCACGTGGCGCGGCAGCCACCGCGAGCCGACAAACAGAGCGCCCGGCCTGCCCTCGCCGATGTGACGCGAGAGGTGGTCCAGCAGGCGGGTCCGACGCGACGAGGAGGCCCAACGCACCGGCACGGCGCGGTATCGCGTGCCCCCCGGCCGCGCCACGGTCTCGAGCTCACCGCATACTCCCCAGGGGGGTGTGCCCAGCGCGCGGGGCCAGGGCAATTGCGCGGCGCCCGTGGGCCCGGTCAGTGCGGTCGCGCGGCGGTGCACTTCCCCGACGTATGCCGTGAACCTTGCCTGAGCGTCGCTGGTCACCCCGAGCGGGTGCCCCGCACCACCGGTGGTGATCCACGCCGCGAAGTCGGGATCGACGAGCATGCGAGCCACGGTCAGTGCGGTCGGACCACAATCGTCGGGGCCGGCTTGCGCCGGAGCCGGGACACCAGGGACGAGACGAAAAGGCCGGGTCACGGCATACCGGAAGAAGTCAGGCGGACTGGCGGCGCGGGGCGCGCTTGGCGACCGACGGGACGTCGCGGCGCACGATGGTGGGGTTGACGTTGTCGAGCACGACCTCGCGGGTCACAACAACCCGGGCGATGTCGTCCTCGCTGGGGACATCGAACATCACCGGCAGGAGGACCTCCTCCATGATTGCCCGCAGGCCGCGGGCTCCGGTGCCCCGCAGCAGCGCCTGATCGGCGACCGCCTCGACCGCCTCGGAGGTGAACTCCAACTCGACGCCGTCGATCTCGAACATGCGCTGGTATTGCTTGACCAGGGCATTGCGCGGCTCGGTGAGAATCGACACGAGAGCATCGCGGTCCAACGGGCTCACGGTGGTGATGACCGGCAACCGACCGATGAACTCCGGGATGAGCCCGAACTTCATCAGGTCTTCGGGCATGACGTCGGAGTAGGACTGGCCCTCGTCCTTGGCCGCGTGCAACTGCGAGCCGAAGCCCAAGCCCTTCTTGCCGGAGCGGGCCTCGATGAGCTTCTCAAGGCCGGCGAAGGCACCGCCGACGATGAAGAGCACATTGGTGGTGTCGATCTGGATGAACTCCTGATGCGGGTGCTTGCGCCCACCCTGTGGCGGCACCGAGGCAGTGGTGCCTTCGAGGATCTTGAGCAGCGCCTGCTGCACGCCCTCGCCCGAGACGTCTCGGGTGATCGACGGGTTTTCGCTCTTGCGGGCGATCTTGTCGACCTCGTCGATGTAGATGATGCCGGTCTCGGCCTTCTTGACGTCGTAGTCGGCCGCCTGGATGAGCTTGAGCAGAATGTTCTCGACGTCCTCACCGACGTAGCCGGCCTCGGTCAGCGCGGTGGCATCGGCGATGGCGAAGGGCACATTGAGCATCCGCGCCAGGGTCTGGGCGAGGTAGGTCTTGCCACACCCGGTGGGACCGATGAGCAGGATGTTGGACTTGGCGATGTCGACGGCATCCTCACCGCGACGCCCGAGCGCCTCGCCCGCCTGGATGCGCTTGTAGTGGTTGTAGACCGCGACGGCCAGGGATCTCTTGGCGGTGTCCTGGCCGATGACGTAGTTGCCGAGGAAGTCGAAGATCTCGCGCGGCTTGGGCAGCTCGTCGAGCCCCAGCTCGGAGGTCTCGGCCAGCTCCTCCTCGATGATCTCGTTGCACAGGTCGATGCACTCGTCGCAGATGTAGACGCCCGGCCCGGCGATGAGCTTCTTGACCTGCTTCTGGCTCTTTCCGCAGAAAGAGCACTTGAGCAGATCGCTGCTCTCGGCTCCGCGTGCCACGTTCGTCCTCCCGCTGTCGGTCCGCTCGTCCTGGGTGCCTTTGCCCCTGATCACCCAGGACGCTCACTGCGGCCGACGTTATCGCCAGCCGCCACATTCATCCCCTATTAGACGCGGTGAGCCGAAATCATGACGGCTTGTCCGCTCAGGGCTGACAAGGCGTCCCAGGCCTCCGGTCGGCTGGGTCAACGCTGAGCGGATGCCTTACGGGAGGCGAGCACCTCGTCGATGAGGCCGTAGTCCTTGGCCTCCGCGGACGAGAGGATCTTGTCGCGTTCGATGTCACGAGCAGTCTGCTCGCTGGTGCGGCCGGTGTGCTTGGCCAGAGTGTCCTCGAGCCAGGTGCGCATCCGGAGCACCTCGTTGGCCTGGATCTCGATGTCGGAGGCTTGTCCGTAGTCACCGCCGGCGAGGGCCGGCTGGTGGATGAGAATCCGAGCGTTGGGCAGGGCAAAGCGTTTGCCAGGCGCACCCGCGCCGAGCAACACCGCGGCGGCCGACGCAGCTTGCCCCACGACGAAGGTCTGCACGTCCGGGCGGATGTATTGCATCGTGTCGTAGATCGCGGTCATCGCCGTGAACGAGCCGCCAGGGCTGTTGATGTACATGAGGATGTCGCGGTCGGGGTCCTGAGACTCGAGCACGATGAGCTGGGCGATGATGTCGTCGGCCGACGCGTCGTCGACCTGGACGCCGAGGAAGATGATCCGGTCCTCGAACATCTTCGTGTAGGGGTCAAGGCGCTTCATCCCATAAGAGGTGCGCTCCTCGAACTGCGGCAGGATGTAGCGGCTCTGCGGGCCGGCATACCCCGGGTATGCCGTGCCGGAGGCTGGAACGGTCAGACGCCCGTGCGGCGTGTAGGTCATCGTGGTCTCTTTCGTCGTCGCGGGCGTCAGGAGCCGGTCACGGGGTTGTCGGCGGCACGGCCGGCACTGGAGGCCCGCTCGACGACGTGGTCGACGAAGCCGTAGTCCTTGGCCTCGGCCGCAGTGAACCACCGGTCGCGGTCGGAATCCTTCTCGATCTGCTCCACGGACTGGCCGGTGTGCTCGGCGATGAGCTGGGCCATCTGCTTCTTGATGTGCAGCATCTGCTCGGCCTGGATCTTGATGTCCGATGCGGTGCCACCGATGCCGCCGGAGGGCTGGTGCATCATCACCCGGGCGTGCGGGGTGGCATAGCGCTTACCGCGAGTGCCGGCCGAGAGCAGGAACTGGCCCATCGACGCGGCCATGCCCATGGCGACAGTGGCGACATCGTTGGGCACCCACTGCATGGTGTCGAAGATGGCCATTCCCGCGGTGACCGAGCCACCGGGTGAGTTGATGTAGAGCCAGATGTCCTTGTCGGGGTCTTCGGCGGCCAACAGGAGCATCTGCGCGCAGATGGCGTTGGCGTTGTCGTCCCTGACCTCCGAGCCCAGGAAGATGATGCGCTCCTTGAGCAGGCGGTTGTAGATGTGGTCTTCAGGCCCGCCCGGCGTGGGCGTCCCGGCCATCACGACCTCGTGTCCGTGGCTCACCAGTGATCTCCATACATTCGTAGGTACTCCCGTCGTCCGACCCTAACGCGCAGACGGGCGTGCCTTATCCCGCGTCCCAGCCGTGTTCGCCGTGAGCGCACAGACGTCCGAGTCAGGCTGGGTCGGTGTCATGGGGAGCTTGGTGGCGAGGCTCGCGCATGGCCGGCACAGCGAGCAGGGCCAACGCGACCATCGCCCCCACGACGAGCAACGCCCGCAGCACGCCCACGTGGTCACCGAGGAAGCCCAGCAGCGGCGGGCCGGCGAGGAAGGCGAGGTAGCCGATCGTCGACACGACGCTGACTCGGGCGGCGGCGTGGACCGGGTCGTCGGCTGCCGCCGACATCCCCAGCGGGAACCCCAGACTCGACCCGATCCCCCAACAGGCCGCACCGGCATACGCGATGGGGGTGGAGCCAAAGACCACGAGAAGGGCACCGATCACGGCCAATGCCAGGGTGATTCGCAGCACGAGCACCCGGCCATAGCGATCCAGCAGCCACGTGCCGCCGACTCGTCCGACGGTCATGAAGACCAGGAACGTCGCCAAGCCGAGGACCCCCGCCCACGGCGGCTGCCCGTGCCCCTCGACGAAGGCGACCGAGAGCCAGTCGTTGGCCGTTCCTTCGGTGAAAGCGGCTGCGAGAGTAACGAACCCGATGAGGAGGGTGCGGGGTTCGGTCCACGCTCCCCGCATCGACACGGGAGCCGAGGCTGCGGGTTCGGCCATCCCGTCCGGGATCTTCCCGGGGACTTCGACGATGCGCGGCAGGAAACGGCGCACGGACCACGCGCCGACCAGCCCGACGGCCACTCCGGTCGCCACCAGGTGCAGGACGATGGGTATGCCGGCAGCGCTCAACGCTGCGCCGACCAACGCGCTGAACACCGTGCCAGCGCTGAAGGCCGCATGGAAACGCGGCATGATCGAGCGGCTCAGCTGCTGCTCCACTGCGGCGCCCTCGATGTTCATGGCGACATCCCAGGAACCGATGCCCAGACCTGCCAGGGTGAGGCCGACGGACAGGACCGGACGCGAGTGCCACAGGTCGGCCCCGATCCCGGCCAGGGCCAGGCCGATGACCGCCAGGATGACCCCCGCCGTCACGGTGCGAGAGGCTCCGAAGCGCTGCACCAGCCAGCCAGAGGTCGGCAAGGCGACGAGGGACCCGACAGAGATCGCCAAGAGGGTCAGTCCCAGTTCGCTCGCGGACAGGTCGAGAGCGGCTTTGACCTCGGGGATCCGTGAGGCGAAGGCCGCGAACTGCACACCGGCGAGGGCGAAGACGGCATACACCGCCGTCCTTGCACGGAGCACCGCTGGAGGCGACGTGGGGATGGACTGCGACGGGGCTGCCGTCATGGCGAACTCCTATCGGCCGATGCCGGCCGCGAGAGTGCTGACTCGGTCAGGACCGGTCGTCGTCCACGTCGTCCACGTCGTCCACGTCGAACTCGGCGAGGTCGTCCACGTCCTCGAGGTCGTCAAAGTCGTCGCTCTCGAACGCCGGACGCGGGGTGAGCTCGGCCAGGTCGATCGACTCGCCGTTGCTGTCCGTGACCGTCGCGTGCTCGAGCACCGCAGCCAGCGCCTTGCGCCGGGCCACCTCGGCGACCATCGCGGGGATCTGACCCTGCTGGTCGATCGCCTGGGCGAACTGGTTGGGGTCCATGCCGTACTGCTGCGCGGACATGAGCAGGTATTCGATGAGCTCGGGTTGCTCGACCCGGATCTCTTCCTTCTCGACGATGGCATCAAGGAGGAACTGCGCCCGCAGCGCCTTGCGGGTCTCCGCGTCGACCTCGGCGCGGTGCTCGTCGTCGTCGAGCCGGCCCTCGCCCTCAAGGTGGTGGGTGACCTCGTGCTCGACGATCGAGTCGGGCACGGGAATCTCGACGGCCGCGAGCAGCGCCTCCATGATGCGGTCGCGGGCTTGCAAGCCCTGCTGGAACCGCTTGCCGCGCTCGGCCTCCGTGCGCAGGTCGGCGCGCAGTTCGTCCATGGTGTCGAACTCGGAGGCCAGCGCGGCGAAGTCGTCGCCGAGCTCGGGCAACTCGCGGACCTTGACGCTCTGGACGGTCACCGTGCAGTTGGCCGACTCGCCTTCGTGTTCGCCACCGGCCAGCGCCGCCGCGAACGTGCTCGTCTGGCCGGCGGACAGGCCCACCAGCGCCTCGTCGAGACCTTCGAGCATGGTGCCACTGCCGACCTCGTAGGACACGCCGGAGACCGAGTCGATCTCGGTGCCGTCGATCTCGGCCGTCAGGTCCAGCGACACGAAGTCGCCGGTCTCGACGGCACGCTCGATGACCTTGAGGGTGCCGAAGCGCTGGCGCAGCGTGGTGATGCGCTCCTCAAGGTCGGCCTCGTCGACCTCGATGGCGTCGAAGAACCGGCGATACAGCCAGCGCAGCGCCGCGTTGGGCTCGTAGCGCGGGAGCGGCTCCATGGGCGGACAGTCGCCCGGGCCGCGGCGGGCGGTCAAGGAGGG
>JBGAQV010000005.1:16863-50902 GCA_044220505.1 Dermatophilaceae bacterium | reverse complement strand
GTTAACGGTGCAGGACAAGACCAGGGCCCCGTTCCCGGACCTGATCGGGCGGAACTTCACCGCGGACGCCCCTAACCGGAAATGGGTCGGTGACATGACTGAAATCCCCACCGCGGCAGGCAAGTTGTACCTGGCCACCGTGATCGACCTGTTCAGCCGGCGACTGATCGGGGCTGCGACCTCGCTACACCCGGACGCCGACCTGGCCAAAGCGGCCTTGACGATGGCCGTCACCGTCCGCGGTGGCGTCGAAGCGATCCGGCGCGACCGTGACCACGAGAAGGTCATCTTCCACAGCGACCGTGGCAGCACCTACACCGCGCACGCCTACACGACCTTGGCCAAGGACACCTACGGGATCCGGCAATCCATGGGCCGGGTCGGCTCGTGCTTCGACAACAGCGCGGCGGAGGCGTTCTTCTCATCCCTCGAATGGGAAGTGCTCTCACGTCATCAGTTCGAGGACACCACCCAAGCAGCCGCCGCTGTGATGGACTGGTGCTGGAACTTCTACAACACCGAGCGACGCCACAGCGCCGCCGACATGATGTCACCCATCGACTACGAGACCACGGCCCTCACCCCGAGAGCCGCGTAAAGCAAGCCCTCCACGATTTGGGGGGAACCCCAGATCGAGGCTTAGGAACGGCCGGCTTTGGTCCCTCCGGGCACCCACTGCATTCAGCGACCGATCGTGGGAGGTTCTTCACCATGGTGGTGCCTGCTGATCAGCGCCCACGTCCACCTGCACCGGCAGCAGATCGAGATGGAACGTGTCCCCGGACCGTCCAGCGGTGCGTAGCCACGGCACGTAGTTGGTACTCGGGGGACCTTGGCTGAACAGGCATAGGGACGCCTGGGGGTCCCCCTGAACCTGGAAGGCTAGGTGTGTGAACGAGACTCCAGCAGTGCCGGCGCCGCCCGGTGAGACCGACGCGATGGCGCAGCGGAACACTGTGCCGCACCGTAGCGAAGCACACAACGGCGGCCACGCCTCCCGCCTCAATGCACTCCGCGCGGCTGTGCTGGGCGCCAACGACGGCATCGTGTCCGTGGCAGGCCTCGTCATGGGTGTCGCCGGCGCGACGACCGAACGACCTGCCATCCTCACCGCGGGCGTGGCCGGTCTCGTGGCCGGAGCGTTGTCGATGGGCGTCGGGGAATTCGTCTCGGTGAGCACCCAACGAGACACCGAATCGGCGCTATTGGCCAAGGAGCGTCGCGAATTGGCCGAGCTGCCGGAGCAGGAGCTACGTGAGCTCGCCGGGATCTATCAGGGCAAGGGGCTGACCCCGGAGCTGGCTCACGAGGTCGCGGTGCAGCTCACCGCCCATGACGCGCTGGCCGCGCACGCCGAGGTCGAGCTACAGATCGACCCGGACAATCTCACCAACCCGTGGACGGCAGCCTTCTCGTCGGCAGCGGCTTTCACCTTCGGGGCGATGTTGCCGCTGTTGACGATTCTCTTCGCACCCACCGAGCTGCGGCTGCCGTCCACCGTCGGCAGTGTCGTCCTGGCGCTGGCTCTGACCGGCTACGCCAGCGCCCGGTTGGGCGGGGCCGGCTGGCGTCGACCGGTGCTGCGCAATGTCGTCGGCGGGTGGCTGGCGATGACGATCACCTACGGCATCGGCCTGCTCGTCGGCACCGCCGTCTGATCCCGGTAGCTCACCGGCATCGCTTAGCCAACCATCGACCAGTCAGAGCTCGTGGCCGCAGAGGGTCGCCGCGAGCACGGCCTTGATCGTGTGCATCCGGTTTTCGCTCTGATCGAAGACGATCGACGCGGCCGACTCGAAGACCTCGTCGGTGACCTCCAGCGACTCCAATCCGTACTCCTGGAAGATCCGCTCCCCCACGCTCGTCTCCCGGTTGTGGAACGAAGGCAGGCAGTGCATGAACTTCGCGTCGGGGTTTCCGGTTGCATCCATGACCTGCGTCGTCACGGCATACGGCGTAAGCAGCGCGATCCGCTCGGCCCAGACCTGGTCCGGTTCGCCCATCGACACCCAGACGTCGGTGTGCACGAAGTCGACGCCGCGCACGCCGTCCTCGACCGACTCGGTGAGCGTGACCGAGCCGCCGGTCTGCGCAGCTACCCTGCGCGCGTCCGCGACGATCGACTCGGCCGGCCACAGCGAGCGCGGTGCGACGATTCGCACATCCATGCCCGACATCGCACCCGAGACCAGCAGCGAGTTGCCCATGTTGTAGCGTGCGTCGCCGACGTAGGCATACGAGATGGCGTCGGCCGGCTTGGCCGAGTGCTCCACCATCGTCACGATGTCGCAGAGCGCCTGAGTCGGGTGCCAGGCGTCGGTGAGGCCGTTGTAGACCGGCACCCCGGCATACCGAGCCAGGGTCTCGCAGTCCTCGTGTCGCGAGCCCCGGAACTCGATGGCGTCGTAGAGCCGACCCAGCACTCGACCGGTGTCCGCGAACGACTCCTTGTGTCCGATCTGGCTACCGTGTGGATCGAGATAGGTCAGTTGTGCGCCGAGGTGATAGGCAGCGACCTCGAAGGCACACCGGGTGCGGGTCGAGGTCTTCTCGAAGATCAGGGCGATCGTCTTGCCGACGAGCATCCGCTCCTCGCGGCCCTCCAAGCGCGCGGCCTTGAGCCGCCGGGCCAGGCCGACCAGACCCATCCACTCCTGCGGGGTGAAGTCGAGTTCCTTGACGAAATGCCTGTTGGTGAGGTCCTGGCCCATGTCACCTCATCGTAGGCCGGACGCTGGATCGACGGCGGGCAGGTCCACCGGGCGACCGCGCTGCAGCCACATCGTCGGGTCCGCGAGCGCCGCGAAGCCCTGGCGGAGATACACCTCGTGGGCGTCCTCGGTGGCGAGGATGACCCGCTTGAGCTGTAGCGCGTCGGCATGCGCAAGTACGGCGGCCACAAGGGCCGAGCCCACGCCGCGACCGCGATGGTCCGCAGCGACGAAGACATCGCACAGCCACCCGAACGTCGCCCCATCGGTCACCAGGCGCGCCAGCCCGACCTGGTCCCCGGCGGCGTCGAAGGCACCCCACACCTCGGAGCCGGCCACCGCACGCGCGGTGACCTCACGAGGGCGCCCGATAGACCAGTAGGCCAGGGTGGACAGCCACTCGTGGATACGGTCGAGATCGAGTTCGGCAGGGTCGTGGGAGATCCGGTATGCCGTGTGGTCGCCGACGCCGGGAGATGTCACCCCGGCATCCTGCCGCACGGCATACCGAAGGGCATCAGCTTTTTGCGCCCAGCACCCGGTCCAGCGCGGCATCGAGCCGGCCCGGCACCTGCTCGCGCAGTTCGTAGTGGGCGCGGACCATCGGCTTGCGCACCGTGAGCACCCGGCGCAGGTCGATCGGGGTGCCGCTGACGACCGCATCGGCGTCGACGGCCTCCAGGGTCGCCTGCAGGTCACGCACCTGGGCCGGGGAGTAGCCCATCGCCGGGAGGATGCCGCGGGCGTTGGGGTAAAGGGCGTAGGTGTCGACGAGCGACCCCACGGCATACCCGCTCGGGTCGACGATCGCCTCGACCCGTGCGCCGCGAGCGCCGACGACGCCCGCGCCGAAGGTCATCGAGCCATGGGTGAGCGTCGGGCCGTCCTCGACGACGACCACCCGCTTGCCGGCGACGAGTTCGGGCTGATCGAGGGTGACCGGGCTGTCGCAGCGGATGATCTCGGCCGTCGGGTTGAGCTCGCGCACCGAGGTCTCGACCAGGGCGATGTTCTCGGGCATGGCCTCGTCGCACTTGTTGACGATGATGACATCAGCCATCCGGACGTTGGCCTCGCCCGGGTGGTAGCGCCGTTCGTCGCCGGGGCGCAACGGGTCGACGAGCACGATGTGCAGATCGGGCACGTAGAAGGGCAGGTCGTTGTTGCCGCCGTCCCAGAGGATGACGTCGGCCTCCTGCTCGGCCTCGCGCAGGATCCGCTCGTAGTCGACCCCGGCATAGACGACGACCCCGGCGTCGATGTGGGGCTCGTACTCCTCCCGCTCTTCGATCGTGCAGTCGTATCGATCGAGGTCTGCGTAGTCCGCGAACCGCTCGCACGCCTGCGCAGCGAGGTCGCCGTAGGGCATGGGGTGGCGCACCGCCACCACGCGCAGCCCGCGGTCGCGCAGCAGTCTGGCCAGATAGCGAGTGGTCTGGCTCTTGCCGACCCCGGTGCGCACGGCGGTCACCGCCACGACCGGCTTGGTTGAACGCAGCATGGTGTTGCGTCCGCTCTGCATGACGAAGTCTGCGCCGGCAGCCAGGCATTGCGAGGCCAGGTGCATGACCCGCTCGTGCGGGATGTCGGAGTAGGCGAAGACCGCCATGTCGACCTTCTCCCGCTCGATCAGGTCGGTCAGTTCGGCTTCTTCGAGGATCGGGATGCCGTCCGGGTAACGCGGTCCCGCGAGCTCGGGCGGGTAGCGGCGATCGGCGATGTCGGGGATCTGGGTCGCGGTGAAGGCCACCACCCGATACTGGGGATCGTTGCGGAACACCACGTTGACATTGTGGAAGTCGCGACCGGCGGCTCCCAGGACGACGACAGAGCGAGGGGCGGTCATCATCGACTCCACGGCTGGGTCGACGCAGGGTGCGGACCCGCCAATTCCACTCTAACGAGGGGGTTCTGACGCCCCGGGACCTTGGGCCTGAGATCCCTCGGGCTCATCGAGAGGTTCGTCCCACGCGGTCTCGTCGAAGGTCGGCAGGGCATTGCGGCCTTCTTCGGGAGCGACGGCGTGCCGCGCGACTCGGGCTGCGGCCAACTCGACGGTGAGGTCCGCGCAGGCGGGGCGGGACAGGGGGTAGGTGCGCGCCACGGCATACCCGACGCACATGAGCACGACCACCCACACCACGAGCGAGAGCCGGATCCCGAGGATCGCCGACTCCGGTTGTCTGGCAACGGCATACGCCTCTTGGGGGCGGTGATAGCCGGTCACGCTGAGGGTGATGCCGAGGATCCAGATGGCCAGGGCCGAGGCCAGCGCGCGCACGAAGACGAGCAGACCGCTGAACGAGCCGGCGTTGCGGGCGCCTTGTTGCAGTTCACCGGCGTCGACGAC
Source organism: Dermatophilaceae bacterium (assembly GCA_044220505.1). GTDB lineage: Bacteria > Actinomycetota > Actinomycetes > Actinomycetales > Dermatophilaceae > Phosphoribacter. The sequence continues at coordinate 45,841 of JBGAQV010000005.1, read as the reverse complement.
ATCGGGGAACATCACCCAGGTCATGGTCTGCGATCCGGCCAGGCCGATGGCGACGAAGGCCGACAGGACATACACGCCGACGACCGGCCCATGGGCGGGATAGAAGGCGACGCCGGCGACGGCGAGCAGACCCAGCGGGATGAGTCGGCGATAGATGACCGCCTTGTCGACCCTGGTGACGAGCTTCCCGACGATGGCGAAGGTCGCCAGGATGATGACGAAGAAGATGCCGAAGAAGACCGTGGTGTTGACCCCGCGCACCACGTAGGTGGCGTAGTAGATGATCAGCGCGGTGACGATGTCGAGGGTCAGCGCCGGGCAGAGATACAGCAGGGTGAGCTGACGGAACTCCTTGACCTTGAGTGGCTCGATCATCGCCTTGACGGACAGGTGGGCATGCGGCGGCACCGGTGCGCGCTCGTGGGTGACAACGGCAACTGCCAGCAGTGGCAGCGCGAACGCGGTGCCCAGACCGAAGACCAGCACGTAGTAGAGCGTCATGACGCCGACGTCGCCGTTCTTGTAGCTCGTGAGCAGCGCCGACATGAGCAGGGTGCACCCGACTCCAGAGCTCGCGGCGACGGCCAGCCGCATGACATTGACGGTGTTGCGTTCGTCGGGGTCGGTGCTCACCTCGGCGCTCAGCGACGCGAACGGGACGAGGACGATGCTCGCGATCGTCGTATAGACCAGGTGGCCGCCGATGATGAAGGCGATCTTGGCCGGCTCGCTCGTCCACGACCCGATCGGCGCCCAGAGCAATGCCTGGGCAAGGGGCAGCAGCAGCGCGCCGACGAAGATCCACGGGCGGCGGCGGCCCCACCGCGATCGGGTGTTGTCGCTGAACATCCCGAAGATCGGGTGGTTGACGGCATCCCAGACTTTGGAGACGACGATCGTCGCGCCGGCAGCAGCGGGTTCGATGCCGATGATGTCGGTGAGGTAGAACAGATAGAGGACGGCGATGGTGGCAGCAGATCCCCCGCCGAAGGTGTCACCGAACGCGAAGACCAGCCGCTCCCGCCACGGCATCTGCGGCTCGGGCGTGGCCTGGGTGGTCACCACTGCGGGTCCGGTCACCGGTGCAGTCTGCCAGCAACACCAGGTAGGCCGTGCGGCTCACACGCAGATGGTCAAGTCGCCGATCCCGACATATCCGCCGCCGGAGGACGCAGTCACCGCATCAAGGTAGGTGATGGCGAAGGTGCTGAACGCAGAAGTCGCCGTGGTGCGCACGGTGATCGCCGTCAGCGCCGAATAGGTGGCCGTGCGGTAGAACGGGCCGGTGCCGGTGGTCGCATTGAGCCCGGTGCCCGTGATGGACACCGACTGGCTGAAGCTGAGCGTGTCGTTCTCGGTGGTCGTCGTCCAGCGGTTGAGCTCGTAGACAACGAAGGACAACTCCCGGATCGGCTGGCTGAAACTCAGGGTGACCGTTTCAGTGGCGTTGGCGCCCCGCAGGTTGAGAATCATTCCGGTGTTGGTCGTGCTCATCCCAGCGACGACGAGGGTGGAGTTGTCGTACCAGACGCCGCGGTAGTCGACCTCGAAATTGTATGCCGTGGCCGTGCCCGAGCTGATGGCCAAGGTTGGAGACATGGTGGGTCCGGCGCCCAATACCGGGTCGGAACTCGTGAGGGTCTTGCCGGTCAGCGACGTCCCCGTGGCCAGCTGTCCCCAGTCCATCGTGTAGCACTTCAGGGGCACCGACGCCGCGCCCCACGCCGGCGCGGCGACGGCGGTGAGTACCGCAGGTGCCGCCCACGCAGCACCTGAGACGAGGGCACGCCGAGATGGACTGGTGCGCTTGGAAACTTCAGCGCGATCGACATCGACGTGCATGACAACCCCCCGATGGGTGCACCCGCGGCAGGCGGGTCCTCACATGGTAGCGCCGGGCAATACGGCTGCTGCGTCAGCCTGCCGCCAAACCGGCGTCGCTCAGCTCGATGTCGACCATGAGTTCGTCGGCGATCTCCTCCAGCGCACTGCGCAGGGCCGGTAGGTCGGCGCTCGGCGGGGCGATCACGTCGACCTCCGCCTCGAAGAGCACCCCGCCGGCCATCGGCGCTTCCCGCGTCTGGGTGGCCAAGTGGTCGATGTTCGCCCCGAAGGCGGCCAGAGCAGCCGAGACCTGATAGACGATCCCGGGCCGGTCATGGCCGATCAGGTTGAGCTGCAACGGGATTCCTGACGTCGCTGACGCTGGCCCTGCCACCGTGACGGCAACCGCCAACCCACTGTCGGCAAGTCGGACAACGCCTTCCCGGAAGGCGGAAACCTGCTCGTCGGGCACCTCGACCAGGACCACCCCGGCAAACGTGCCCGCGAGCCGGGCCATTCGGCTGGTGAGCCAACTCCCGCCGTGCTCGGCCACGCTGGTGGACAGAGAGGACACCAATCCAGCGCGGTCAGCACCGGTCACCGTGAGCACGAGGGTTGCCATGCTCGGCAGCCTAATCTCCGAAGGGGCGGGGCGCTTCTCGTCCAGCCCGTCAGCGACGTCCAGCAGCACCCTGTGGATAACTTTCCCGGGCCGTCGGCCTCAGGCGGTAGACCTTCCTCGTCACCGATCCCCGAGGAGGTCGCCATGTTGCTGGAGCTGCGCGTCGATCAGAGGCCCCGGCCTCTGCGCGTGCGGATCGAGGCCGGCCCGGGTGCGACGTTCGCCCACCTCCGCGCAGCCCTCGCGCTCCCGGAGACGGTGCAGGTCGGTGGGTCCCGGCTTCCCGATGCCACCCCACTGGGCCGACCGCCGCTGCTTGATCACGCCGTCCTGAGCGACCCGACGACCAGCCCGGCGCCGGCGCGGACCCACCGCGGCCCGACCCCCGAGGCGGCCCTGCTGCGGGTCTATGTGCTCGACGGCCCCGACAGCGGACGGGTGTTTCCGCTGACTCCGGGACGGCATACCCTCGGGCGCTCCGGTGCGGCGACCATCTCGCTCGCTGACCCCACCCTGTCGCGGGTCCACGCGACGCTGGACGTCACCGGGGAAGGAGTGTCGGTCACCGACTGCGGGTCGACCAACCCCGGCACCGTCGGTGGTCGCATCCTGGGCGCGAAACCCATTGCGCTGCAACCGAATGACGCTGTTCGCCTCGGTCAGACCCGATTCGAGATCCGGACCCCCACGGAACTCCCGGCGACCGTCCGTCCCGATGACCAGGGCCACCTCATCGTCCACCGACCACCCCGCCGTGCGGCACCGTCCGAGCCACCGCCGATCGCCTTCCCCACCGCACCGACCGAATCCAACCCGACCCGCTTGCCGTGGCTCGCCATCGCGCTCCCGCTGGTGCTCGCCGGGCTGATGGCGGCCGTGCTGCGCTCGCCGACGATGCTGCTGTTCGGCCTGATGTCGCCGGCCCTGGTCCTGGGCACCTGGTGGCAGGACCGACGATCGGGACGACGGACCAGCCGGGCAGCGCGCACGGCATACCGCACCGACCTCGACACCGCGGAACGGCGCCTCGCGGACGCCCTGACCACAGAGCAGGTATGCCGTCGCCTGGCCGACCCACACCCCGCCACCGTGCTCGACGCGGCCCGCAGCCGACTCAGCCTGCTCTGGGACCGCGACCCGGCCGATGGACTCTCGATCCGGATCGGCACCGGCCGAGCACCCGCCCGGACGACCACGTCGGTCGCCGATCGCGAGGTCCTGGTCGAGGAGGTGCCGATCGTGCTGCGTGTGCGCCCGGGCGGCGGCTTCGGGGTGGTCGGGCCACGCGACACCGCACTGCGGGTGGCCCGGGCAGCCCTGGGCGCTGCCGTTGTCCGGCACGGTCCCGCCGCACTACACCTGACCGTCGCCGGCGACGAGGAGACCTGGGGCTGGACAGCGCGCCTGCCGCACCTGGTCTCCGTCGGAGCCGGCATCGGCACGGCCGGCCCACGGACTCTCGTCGTCGTGGATTGCTTCACTGCGGTCGGCCGGCAGTGTGCGGCCGCGGTGCCCGATGGCGCCCTGGTCATCGCTCTGGCACCGACGCGCAGCGCCTTGCCGGCGGCCGCCACCAGCGTGGTCGAGCTGGCCGACGCCGCGGACCTGCCGGACCTGCCGGACCTGCCGGACCTGCCGGACCTGCACGGCATACCGGAGCAGGTCTCGGAGCTGCGCTGTGACGGCGTCTCCCAGCTCTGGGCCGAGGAACTGGCCGACGCGCTGGCGCCATTGCGTGAGGCACCGGGCAGACCCGGCGCAGCGGCCATCCCGGGGCGAGCCCGTCTCGCGGAGTCCTTGGGCCTTCCCGATCTGGTGGATCTCGCTGTGCCCCCACAGGCCGAGCCCGCACCGGCTCTGCAGACCTGGGCCGCCGCACTCACCGAGCGCTGGTCGCACAACCCGGCCGCTGCCCGACTGCCCCTGGGAGTCACCGCAACCGGCCCGCTCGTGCTCGACCTCGACCACGACGGACCCCACTTCCTCGTCGGCGGAACGACCGGATCGGGCAAGTCCGAGTTCCTCGTGAGCCTCGTCGCTGCCGCTGCTGCGCTCAACCGCCCGGACGAGTGGTGCTTCGTCCTGGTCGACTACAAGGGCGGGGCGGCCTTCGGCGCCTGCCGCGACCTACCCCACGTCGTGGGGATGGTCACCGACCTCGATCAGCACCTGGCCGAACGGGCCCTGGCCTCGCTCACCGCCGAACTCCGGCGCCGGGAGCGGCTGTTGGCCGAGCACAGCTGTCCGGACCTGGCCACCTACCGTCGGAAGCGCACCGAGCAAGACCCCCGGATCCCCCGGCTCGTCATCGTCATCGATGAGTTCCGTTCTCTTGCAGATGAATTACCAGATCTGGTCCAGGGCCTGGTCCGCATCGCCGCGCTCGGTCGCTCGCTCGGTGTGCACCTGGTCATCGCGACTCAACGTCCCGGGGGCGCGATCACGGCGGACATGCGCGCCAACCTCTCGGGCCGGATCGCACTGCGGGTGCGCGATGCGGTCGACTCCCTCGACGTCCTCGGGGTGACCAACGCTGCCGACCTCCCGCAGCACGCGCCGGGTCGGGCCATCCTGGCCAGCGCCACGACGCCGATCACCGAGTTCCAGACCGCCCGGGTGACCGCGCCCGTCCCCGACCCGCGGGCCGCGCAGGTGCGCGTGGTGAGCGTCGACGGCATACCGCTGCCGGTCACTACCGAGCCGACCGACGGACCGACCGATCTCGACCTTCTCGTCGCGGCCACCCGGCAGGCCACCGCCGCGCTCGGGGCGACCCCGCCGACCTCGCCGTGGTTGCCCCCGTTGCCGACCCTCCTGGACCTCGACGCCCTGGCCGAGGTGCCGGCGGGGGTCGCGCTGGGGCTGGTCGATGACCCCACCCAGCTGGCCCAGCGGCCGTGGTCCTGGGATCCGCCGGACGACGGCGCGCTCGCGATCGTGGGAACCGCACGGTCGGGCCGGTCGAGCACCTTGCGGACTCTGGCCCACCGGGTCACCTCCCAGCGCCCGCACCCCTGGCAGGTGTATGCCGTGCACACCGGGGCGCTGGCCGATCTGGCCCAGCTGCCGCTGTGCGGCGCCAGCGTCGCTGCGGCCGATGCTGCCACCGTTGATCGACTGATCGATGCCCTCGACACCCCTGCGCCGGGCCCGCTGCGTCGGCTGCTGCTGGTCGACGACTGGGAGCGGCTCCTCGACCAACTGAGCCCGTCCGGTCGGGTGGCCGACCGGCTGCAGGCCCTGGTCCGCGATGCCGCCGACCGGCACCTGGACGTCGCGGTGGCCGGCGGTCGAGCGTTGCTCACCGGCCTGATGGCGGCCCGCTTCGGGTCAACCGTGCTGCTGCTGCCCGCCGACCCGATCGACCTCACCTGTGCCGGAGTGCGGCCGAGTCAGGCGCCGGGCCAGGCTCCGCCCGGGCGGGCCATCGACCCGAAGACCGGGCTGCTCCTGCAGCTCGCTTTCGTGCCCCCTGCTCCTGCGGGGGCTGTGGACGGGAACCCTGCCGAGCCGCCCGGTCACCAGCTGCCCACCGACTGGGCTCCGCGCCGCGTCCGGTCGCTCCCGAGTCGGGTCAGCCTCGCCTCGCTGCCGACTCAGCCAGGAGCAATCGTCATCGGCACCGATGGCGATCGGCCGGTCGCGCTCCGACCCGGGAATGGGTCCCGTCGGCTCGTGGTGGTCGGGTCTCCGGGTGCGGGGCGGAGCACAGCGCTGCGCACCATCGAGACCGCGCTCTCGCAGGCCGGTATGCCGGTCGCGCTGCTGTCCACCGCGCCACCCGATGGGCTCCCTCGGGTGTCCGCGCTGCGCCACGACCAGGTGGACGAACTCATTGCGCTGCGCCGGTCTCACCCCGACCTCGCAGTGCTCGTCGACGACGCCCACCGCTGTGACTCCGGCCCCATCGACGAGGTGCTGCGTGAGATCGCGCGGCTGGTCGACGAGGACCAGGGATTCCTCGTCCTGGCCACGACGCCCCAGCACAGCACCGATGCCGTCACGAGTCTGGCCGGGGCTCTCGCTCGCAACGGTGAGGTGCTCCTGCTCGGAGCCCTCCCGCCGGGCTACGAGCGCGTCTGCGGGATCACTACGCCGATCGTGACCCAGGCGATCCCCGGCCGGGGGCACCTGGTGCGGCACGGCATACCGACGCCCGTGCAGGTGGCGCTGCCCGAGGGGGTCAGCCCACCGTGACGACGACCTTGCCGAAGAGTTCGCCCGCCGCCATCCGCTCGAAGCCGACCCGCGCATCCGCCAGCGACACTGTCGAGTCGATCGCCGGCTCGATGCCGCGGGCCACGACGAACTGCGCGAGCCGCTCCAACTCGGCCCGGGACCCCATCGTCGAGCCGACGACCCGCATTTGCTTGAAGAAGATCTTGGTCAACTCGGCCTTCGCCGGCGCGTCACCGCTGGTCGCGCCGGAGATGACGATGGCGCCGCCCGGCTTGAGCGAGTTGACCGAGTGCGACCAGGTCGCAGCGCCGACGGTCTCCATCACCGCATCGACCCGCTCGGGCAGCCGCTCCCCCGACCCGAAGGCCCGGTCGGCCCCGATCTCCAGCGCCTTGGCGGCTTTGGCCTCATCCCGCGAGGTGACCCACATGCGATAGCCCGCGGCCGCGCCGAGCTGGATGAGCGCGGTGGCCACCCCGCCGCCGGCTCCTTGGACGAGCACCGTGGCGCCGGGAGTCACCCCCGCGTTGACGAACAACATCCGGTATGCCGTGAGCCACGCCGTCGACAGGCACGCGGCCGTCGCCCACGACATGCCCTCTGGCTTCGGCACGACATTGTGCCCCGGCACGGACACCCGTTCGGCGAGCGTGCCCGGGTGTAACTCCGACAGCAGGGTGCGCGCCGGGTCGAGGGTTTCGTCACCCTGCCAGCCATCGCTGGCGACCACGGCGTGGATGATGACCTCGCGTCCGTCGGGGGTGACGCCCGCGCCGTCGCAGCCGAGGATCATCGGCAGCCGGTCGGGCGCCAGGCCGACTCCCATGAGCGACCACACGTCGTGGTGATTGAGCCCGGAGGCCCGCACGTCGACGGTCACCCAGCCGGGACGCTCCGCCGGCTCGGGTTGATCCCCGATGACCAGGCCCGACAACGGGTTCGCACGATCTTGGGCGGCGGCATAGGCAGCGAGCATGCTCCCCACGATAGGCATCCAGCAGCGACATTGCGACGGTCGGCGGGCAAGCTCACCTGGCGGGCCCAGCCGCGACAGATAGGTTCATCCGGTGAGCACTCACCCGCAGAGCGGTCCGGGCACCGCGCGCCCCGCTACGGCGATCGACGCCATCGCCGAGTCCTATGTCGATTCCTTCGTCGCCCTCAGCCCGATGGAAGCCACCTACTACGGCATCGCCGGCCACGACGCCGACCTCGACGACCTCTCTCCGGACGGGCTGGCCGAGCACTCGGCGCTGCGCCGCTCCACCCTCGCCGCCCTGGCCGCGGCCGAGCCCACCGACGACGTCGACCGGATCACGATCGCGGCGATGACCGACCGCCTCGGCCTGGCCGAGCAGCTGTATGCGGCGGGCCTGGACCACATGAACCTCAACGTCCTGGCCTGCCCGGCCCAGGGCGTGCGCGACATCTTCGACCTCATGGGCCAGTCGACCGAGGCCGATTGGGCAACCTTCGCCACCCGGATGGCCAAGGTGCCCGAAGCGCTGGCCGGCTATCGGGCCTCGCTGCTGCACGCCCGCGCTCACGGCGATGTTGCGGCCCGGCGTCAGGTCGCGGCCGTGATCGGGCAGTGCGAGGACAACGTCGCCGCCGACGGCTACTTCACCACTCTCGTCGACCAGGCTCGGGTCGGCGACGGCCCGTTGCCGCCGGCCCTGGCCCGCGATCTGGCTGCTGCGCGCGATGCTGCGGCCACGGCATACCGCGATCTCGGGGAGTTCCTGCGCACCGAAGTGCTGCCGCACGCCCCGGAGACCGACGCGTTCGGGCGCGAGCGCTACCCCTTGGTGAGTCAGGTCTTCGTCGGCGCCACGATCGACCTCGAGGAGACCTACGCCTGGGGCCAGGAGCAGGTCGCCGAGATCTCCGCCGCCATGGACGCCGTGGCCGGCCAGATCCGCCCCGGCGCCTCGGTCAAGGAGGCCATCGCGCTGCTCGACGCCGATCCGCGCTACCGCCTCGAGGGCACCGCGGCCTTGCAGGAGTGGATGCAGACTCAGGCCGACGCGGCGATCGCGGCGCTCACGGATGTGCACTTCGACATCCCGGTGCCCGCCCGGACCATCGAGTGCCGCATCGCCCCCACCCAGACCGGCGGCATCTACTACACCGGACCGAGCGAGGACTTCAGCCGGCCGGGCCGGATGTGGTGGTCGGTGCCCAAGGGCGACACCGAGTTCGGCACCTGGCGTGAGCTCACGACGGTCTACCACGAGGGCGTGCCCGGGCATCACCTCCAGGTCGCCCAGACCGTGCTGCGCGGCGAGACGCTCAACCGCTGGCGGCGGCTGATGGCCTGGACCAGCGGCTACGGGGAGGGATGGGCACTGTATGCCGAGCGGCTGATGACCGAGCTCGGCTTCATGGACGACCCGGGCAACCGGCTGGGCTGGCTGGACATGCAGTCGCTGCGTGCTGCCCGAGTCGTCATCGACATCGGGGTGCACTGCCAGCTGCCGGCGCCGGCCGAAGTCGGGGGCGGGCAGTGGACCTACGACAAGGCCTGGACCTATCTCACCACCCACGCCAACCAGACCGAGAAGTCGCTGCGTTTCGAACTGGACCGTTACCTCGGGTGGCCGGGGCAGGCGCCGAGCTACAAGATCGGCGAGCGGCTCTGGCTGTCGCTGCGCGAGGAAATGCGCCGGCGCGAGGGTGCCGACTTCGACCTCAAGGCCTTCCACCGGCGAGCTCTGGACATCGGCGGAGTCGACCTGGAGACCCTGCGCGCAGCGGTGCTGGGCGAACTCTCCTAGAGGTGGGCGGACGGCATACATTGGGGCGAGTGAGCAGTCCGCGGATCCGCCTGACCCTCGCATCGGCCTCTCCCGCCAGGCGTCAGACGCTGCAGCGCGCCGGGGTGGAGCCGGACGTCATCGTGAGCGACGTCGACGAGGATGCCGTCCTGGCCGAGGCCCTCGAGCGGTTCGGTGAGTTGGAGCCGGCGCAGGTGGCCCTGCTGCTGGCCCGCGCCAAGGCCGAGGATGTCGCCTTCGGCGCGCCGGATCGGCGTCGCGGCGATCTCGTGCTGGGGTGCGACTCCCTGCTGGAGCTCGACGGCCAGGTGCACGGCAAGCCCGCTGATGCTGACCAAGCCGCGGCCCGCTGGCGGCGGATGCGCGGGTGCAGTGGGGTGCTGCACACGGGGCACTGGCTCATCGACGTGCGCGCCCCCAAGGCCGGCAAGCCTCTGCGGGGCGTCGGCACCGTGGGGGCGACCGCATCGACCACGGTGCACTTCGCCGATCTCAGCGACGCCGAGATCGCTGCCTATGTGGCTACTGGTGAGCCGTTGCGGGTCGCGGGCGCGTTCACGATCGACGGCCTGGGCGGCGCCTACGTCACCGGCATCGAGGGCGACCATCACAATGTCGTCGGCCTGTCGCTGCCCCTGCTGCGAGAGCTGCTGACCGACCTCGCAGTCCCCTGGACTCACCTGCTGCCCCGATCTATGGGCTGAGCGGTGGGCTGAGCGGGCCGCTCCCCGCCGGTATCCTCGCAGGAATGTCGCCCTTGACCTGGAGTGTGCCGGCACTCCTGCTCGCCCTCGTGCTGGCCGTGAGCGGCGCAGCGAAGGCGCGTGACCCGCAGTCCACCCGCGAGAGCTTCTACTCCTTGCGCCTGCCGTTGCGGCTCACCCGGTCGGCCGCACCGCGGGTGCTGCCCTGGGTGGAGCTGGCGCTGGCCGTGGCGCTCCTGCTGACCTCGGGAGTGCTCCAGACCCTCGTGGCGATCGGGACTGTCGCGCTGTTCGCCGGCTACCTCGTGGTCATCGTGCGGGCCAGCCGGTTCCCCGAGAAGGTCGAGTGTGGCTGCCTGGGCAAGCTGGGGCTGGGGACCGTGGGCCCGGTGACCATCCTCCGCAACGTGCTCCTGCTCGGGTTGGCTGTCGTGGCGCTGCTCGACGCCTGGCGACACGGCAGCGTCGTGCGTCGCCTCCTTGGCGCCGATGCCGTCGAGTGGGGCTGGCTGTCCGCTCTGGCGGTCACCGTCCTGGTCACCGGGCTGATGACCTACGCCTCCGGCTCCCCGGCAGCCGACCCACCGGCCGACGAGGACCTCGCCGACTACGAACGCCGGCCCACGCCCACCCTGTTTCTCACCGACACCCAGGGCGACCGGTACAACCTGCTCGCCCTATCGCTGCAGCAGGCGCGCTTTGTCGTCTACGCCAACCTCGGGTGCGGCGCATGCATGACGGTCATCGACGCGCTCCCAGCCTTCCAGGCGGACAACCCGGAGCTCGCAGTCCATGTGCTCCTGCAGCGCTACGACGAGGCCGCCCAGGCCCGCCTCGATCCGAGCCTCGAAGTCTTCGTCGACCCGGAGTTGATCTTCGTCCAGTTCTTCCAGCTCAACTCGCCCGGAGCGGTGCTCTTCGGGGCAGACGGGATGCTCGCGGGCGGACCGACCAACGGCTCCGGTGCGGTCCTCGAGCTCATGGCCGACATCGCCACGGCCCTCAGCGAGGGCCGTGCTCTCACGGAAACTGAAACTCTCCGGTGAGATCGGTGATGACCCAGTAGTTCCAGATCCACCAGCCCTGCAAGGCCACCCCGCCGCAGGCGAGTGCGATGAGCAGCGGCACCCGGAACGGCCGGACTCGGTCCCGGTCCAGCAACCACGCGAGCACGAGCCACACCGGGAAGGCCAGCAGGAAATAGCGCACCCGCGAGGGTCCGATCCCGGTGACGAGCACCTGGTATGCCGGGTAGGACCCCGCCCAGCCCCACAGCTCCGGCCCCCAGCGCCAGGCGTGGGGGCTGAGCATGAACCGCGCGTAGGCCACGATCACAGCCGCCGCGACCAGCCACCCGATCGGGCCGTAGTCCGCATACACATAGTCGATCCAGGTGTGGAGTTTGATCTCCGAGGCGATGACCCGCCAGGCCGCCATCGTCTTGGTGTAGGCCTCCGGGTCACCGGTGACCAGGCGCGCGATGGTCGGCCAGAGGTAGGTGAGCAGCACCGACAGCGCTCCCAGCCCGGCCACCAGGACCCGATCCAGCACCGGGAAGGGATCGGTATGCCGGGCCCGCCACCGCACGACCGCGTGGGTGATGAGCACCGGTGCCATGGCCAGAACGATGTTGCGGGTCAGCGCCAGGGCAACCAGGGCCAAGAGCGCCCACCAATAGCGTCGGCGACGGAGCAGGGTGAGCACGAGGACGACGAGTAGCAGGGCGCACGACTCGGTGTAGGTCGTCTGCAGCACCGGGGCTGCGACATAGCCCGTGACCATGGTCGTGGCGACGATTGCGGGCCACCGACCCACCGCATCGTCGACCAAGCGAAAGAGCAAGACCATCGCGATGGCGCCCACGACGAGCGAGAGCATCGACCCCGCCACATAGAAGTCGGCGCCGGTGATCCTCATGACCGCGCGGGTCAACAGCGGGAAGACCGGGTAGAAGGCCCACGGGTTCTGCACGACGGCCCCGTCGGGACCGGTGGGCAACGGCACCGGATAGCCGAGGTCGGCGATCTCGTGGTACCACTGGCCGTCCCAGTTGGCCATCGTGACGAAGTAGCCCGGTGCCGCAGGGGTCGGGTAGAGCACCCGGGCGACCTCGACCGAGCCGCCCATGGCGATCTGGTGGGTCTGCATGATCGCGAAGTAGACGGCGTCGATGGCGCGCGTCACGGCATACAGGGCCAGCGGAAACCAGAGGCGGAAGCCGCGGGTGCTCGACCAGCGAGTCGTCCCGGGGGTCGCAGAAGTCTCCCGAGTGCCCGCGCGCATGAGGTGAAGCCTAGACCGGCGGCACCGACCTGCGGCGATCGCTGAAGTGCCGGTCGCGCCGAGCGGCATACTGCAGGCGGTGGAGCAGCTCCTCGCGGAGCGCATCCGCCTCGATGACGACGTCGACGACCAGGTCGGCGGCGAGCCGTTGCAGGTCGACATCCTGCTCGTATTCGGCGCGCCGGGCTGCGACGAAGGCGTCCCGCGCCTCGGCGCCTTGGGCGGCATGCACCTCGGCGATCTTGTTGGCGTAGACCGCGTTGGTGGCCGCCTCGGGCCCCATGACCGCGATCTTGGCGGTCGGCAGCGCGATCGTCGCGTCCGGCCCGAAGCCCGGCCCGCCCATGGCATACAGCCCGGCGCCGTAGGCCTTGCGGACGACGACGCAGAACTGCGGCACGGTCGCCTCGGAGACCGCCGACACCATCTTGGCCCCGTGCCGGATGATGCCGCCCCGCTCGACCTCCGAGCCGATCATGAAGCCTGGGACATCGGCGAGGTAGATCAGCGGGATCGAGAAGGCGTCGCAGAGCCAGATGAACCGGGCCGCCTTGTCGGCCGAGTCGGTGAAGAGCACCCCGCCCTTGACCGCCGAGTTGTTGGCAACGATGCCGACGGTCTGCCCGGCCATCCGCCCGAAGCCGATGACGAGTTCCGCGGCGAACAGCGGCTTGAGCTCGAAGAACGAGTCATCGTCGACGAGACCGTCGATGACCTCGTGAATGTCGAAGGGTTGGCTCTCCCGCTCGGGCACGGTATGCCAGGTGAGCGGCTCCGCGGGCTCCTCGGCGTGGTAGGCGGGCGGGTGGTCGCGCCAGCAGCCGGGCAGGTAGGAGAAGTAGAGCTTGGCCAGCTCGATCGCCTCGGCATCGTCGTGGGCCAGCAGGTCGCCGACTCCGGAGACGGTGCAGTGCATGCGTGCCCCGCCCATCTCCTCGAGGCTGACCTTCTCGCCGACAACCATCTCGGCCATTCGCGGGCTGCCGAGATACATCGACGCATTGCCCTCGACCATGACGATGATGTCGCAGAAGCTCGGGATGTAGGCCCCCCCTGCGGCGCTCGGCCCGAACAGGCAACAGATCTGGGGCACCTTGCCCGAGAGCGCCACCTGGTTGTGGAAGATGCGCCCGGCACCCCGGCGGCCGGGGAACATCTCGACCTGGTCGGTGATCCGCGCGCCCGCCGAGTCGACAAACCAGAACACCGGAAGCTCTTCGCGCAGCGCCATTTCGGTGGCCCGGACGATCTTTTCGACGGTGCGTGAACCCCACGAGCCGGCCTTGACGGTCGGGTCGTTGGCGATGACGACGGCCGGCCGGCCCTCGACCAGGCCGCGGCCGGTCACGACGCCATCGGCGGGCAGGCCGGCCGACAGCGAGTTGGCATAGCGGGCGTCCTCGACGAACGACCCCGCGTCGAAGAGCATCTCGATCCGGTCGCGCACGTAGAGCTTGCCCTGCTGGGCCAGCTTGGCGGCAGCGCCCGCCGACAGCGGTGCGGCGGTCTGCCGGTATGCCGTCGCGAACCGCTCGCGGATGCTGTCGACGCGCGGGTCATCCCCCGCGCCATCGGTCGCGAAGGGTGTCGCGGCGTCGGGGCTGAGCGGGGAGGGGACGTGGTTGGACGGCATACCGACTCCTGGAGGGGCCACGTGCGTGAACAGCGGGTCAGTGCGAAGGCAACCCAAGCCCGCGCGCGATGAGAATGCGCTGGACCTCCGAGGTGCCTTCACCGATCTCCAAGATCTTCGCATCCCGGTAGAACCGGGCCACGGGGTATTCCTCCATGAAGCCGTTGCCGCCGAAGATCTGAGTGGCGATGCGTGTCGCGGCCATGGCCGCCTCGCTCGTGTAGAGCTTGCAGATCGCGGCGGCCTGCTTGACCTCGGCCACCGACTTGTGTCCCTTGTGCTGTTCGTCCTTGAGCCAGGCCGCCCGATAGGTCAGCTGCCGGGAGGCTTCCACCATCACGGCCAGATCGGCGATCTGGAAGGACACGCCCTGGTTGACCCCGATCGGACGCCCGAAGGCGATTCGGGTCTTGGCGTATGCCGCGGCCTCCTCGAGCATGCGCTGGGTGCAGCCGAGGGCGAGAGCACTGATGGCGATACGGCCGTCGTCGAGGGTTTTGAGGAACTGCTTGAAGCCTTCTCCGCGGTTGCCCAGGAGGTTGTCCATCGGCACCCGACAGTTGTCGAAGGACAGCCCATGGGTGTCCGAGATGTGCCAACCGAGCTTGTGGTAGGGCGGGTCGACGATGAATCCGGGTGTGCCGCTCGGGACCATGATCGCGCTGATCTCGGGAGATCCGTCGGGGTTGGCGCCGGTGCGGGCGGTCACCGTGACGACCGAGGTGATCGAGCTGCCCGCGTTGGTGATGAACGCCTTGCTGCCGTTGATGACCCACTCATCGTGGTCGAGTTCGGCGTGCGTCTGAGTTGCGCCGGCGTCCGATCCCGCTTCTGGCTCGGTGAGACCGAAGCCGGCGAGGGTCCGGCCGGCGACGAGGTCGGGCAGCCAGCGTTCCTTTTGCTCGTGGGTGCCATAGGTGAGGATCGGGTTGATCCCGAGGCCGACACCGGCCGACAGGGTGATTCCGATCGACTGATCGACCCGGCCGAGTTCCTCGATCGCGATGCACAGCGAGGTGAAGTCACCGTCGGATCCGCCGTACTCCTCTGGCACGACGATGCCGAACACGCCGAGGTCACCGAGCTTGGGGATGAGTTCGGTCGGGAAATGCGAGTCCTTGTCCCACTGGGCGACATAGGGGGCGATCTCGTTGGCGGCGAAATCGCGCACCACCGAACGGAAGTGCTCGTGCTCGGGGCTGAGTTCGAAAGACGTCGTCATGGGGGTCGCCTCCAGGGTGGCTGCGCGCGCGCCGGGTGCGCCGCTGCTTGACGTTAACGTCAACGTAAAGCATGGTGGGGGCCGTGACAAGTGCAGGCGCGGACCAGACCGAGCCGACGTGGACGATCGCCGAGATCTCCGCGCAGTTCGGTGTGACCCATCGCACAGTGCGCCATTACGAGGAGCTCGGCCTCATCACCCCCGAGCGGCGCGGCACCACCCGCCGCTATCACCGCCGCGACCGCACCCGGCTCAACCTCATCCTGCGCGGCAAACGGTTGGGCTTTCCGCTGGAGCAGATCCGCACGATCATCGACCTCTACGACGCCCCGCGCGGCAAGGCCAGCCAGCTCGAATACTGCCTGGCCCAGATCGATGATCGGCGGGCCGACCTCGAACACCGGCGTCGCGACATCGACGACGCCCTCGCGGAGTTGGACACCTTCGCGGCCCGATGCCGCGACGACCTCGACCGGCTGCGCTGAGATCGTGCCGCGCCGCCGCGCCGACCAGAAGTCAGCGGACCGCGTGCAGGGTGAACTCGTCCGGGTTGGGGCCGGTGCGCATCCCCCGGTCCAATCCGGCCAGGCCCTCGAGATCCTCGCCGTCCAGCTCGAAGCCGAACACGTCGATGTTGTCGCGGATCCGTGACGGGGTGACCGATTTGGGGATGACGACAAAGCCCTGCTGCAGGTGCCAGCGGATCACCGCCTGGGCCGGGCTCACCCCGTGCTTGGCAGCGATCGCGGTGACGACCGGGTCGTCGAGCACCTGCTTGCCCGAGGCCAGCGGGCTCCAAGCCTCGGTGACGATGTCGTGTGCGGCGTGGAAGGCGACCAACTCACGCTGCTGCAGATAGGGGTGCAGCTCGATCTGGTTGATCGCGGGCAGTTCCCCGGTCTCGTCCGCCAGTCGCTCCAGGTGGGCGACGTGGAAATTGCACACGCCCACCGCCCGCACCCGGCCCTCGGCCCGTAACGCGAGCACCTCGCGCCAGGCCTGGACATAGGCGTCCCCGAGCGGCGCCGGCCAATGGATGAGGTAGAGGTCGAGCACATCCAGTCCCAACCGCTGCATCGAGGCGTCGAAGGCGGCTCGCACCTGACGGTGGTCGTCGTTCCACACCTTCGTCGTGACGAAGACCGAGCCGGACGGCATACCTGCCTGGTATGCCGTGCGCAGCGCCCGACCGACGCCTTCCTCGTTGCCGTAGATCCGGGCGGTGTCGATGTGGCGGTAGCCCGCGTCGAGCGCGACCGCGACTGCCGCTTCGACTTGATCGTCCGGGACCTGCCACACGCCGAAGCCGAGTTGCGGGATCTCAACGGCTGCGCCGAGCGCGCGTAGCGGGGCTGTCGGGACAGGGCTGAAATCACCGGTCATTTCCTCACCATACGGCGCTCGCGAGGAGGGATAGCGCACACCTGCGGCCAGCACGGGACCGCGGGGAGGTGAGGCGCTACGCT
Source organism: Dermatophilaceae bacterium (assembly GCA_044220505.1). GTDB lineage: Bacteria > Actinomycetota > Actinomycetes > Actinomycetales > Dermatophilaceae > Phosphoribacter. The sequence goes on along the minus strand of JBGAQV010000005.1, from coordinate 29,131 downwards.
GCGCAGCATGGCCATCAGCAAAGTCTTGATCGCAAACCGCGGCGAGATCGCCGTCCGTATCGCTCGCGCTTGCAAGGACGCCGGCATCGGCTCGGTCGCCGTCTATGCCGACCCCGACCGCGACGCTTTGCACGTCAAGGTGGCCGACGAGGCCTACGCCCTCAACGGCTCGACACCCGGTGACTCCTACCTCGTGCAGGACAAGCTCATCGCCATCGCCAAGGAGTCCGGCGCTGACGCCGTGCACCCGGGCTATGGCTTCCTCGCGGAGAACGCCGGCTTCGCCCAGCGGGTCATCGACGAGGGGCTGGTGTGGATCGGTCCGGGGCCCGCCGCCATCGACTCGCTCGGTGACAAGGTCAAGGCCCGGCACATCGCGCTCAAGGCGCAGGCTCCGCTCGTGCCCGGCACCTCCGACCCGGTCTCCGGTCCAGACGAGGTCGTCGAGTTCGCCAAGGCCCACGGCTTGCCGGTGGCCATCAAGGCGGCCTATGGCGGCGGCGGACGCGGCCTCAAGGTGGCCCGCAATCTCGAAGAAATCCCCGAGCTCTACGAATCGGCCGTCCGCGAAGCCGTCACGGCGTTCGGCCGCGGCGAGTGCTTTGTCGAGCGCTTCCTCGACCGGCCCCGGCACGTCGAAACCCAATGCCTGGCCGACCAGCACGGCAATGTCGTCGTCGTCTCCACCCGCGACTGCTCGCTGCAGCGGCGCAACCAGAAGCTCGTCGAAGAAGCCCCCGCACCCTTCCTCACCGAGGCCCAGCACACCGAGTTGGTCCGGGCATCCAAGGCCATCCTCAAGGAAGCCGGCTACGTCGGCGCCGGCACCTGCGAGTTCCTCGTCGGCCCGGCCGGCGACATCTCCTTCCTCGAGGTCAACACCCGCCTGCAGGTCGAGCACCCGGTGACCGAAGAGGTCACCGGCGTAGACCTGGTGCGCCAACAGTTCCGCATCGCCGACGGCGAGGCCCTCGACTTTCCCGACCCCGAGCCGCACGCCCACTCCCTCGAGTTCCGCATCAACGGCGAGGACGCCGGCCGCGGTTTCCTCCCCGCGCCGGGCACCATCTCCCGGATGGTCGTCCCGAGCGGCCCGGGGGTGCGTTGGGATGCCGGTGTGGTCGAAGGCGACACGATCGCCGGGGCCTTCGACTCGATGATCGCCAAGCTCATCGTCACCGGTCGCGACCGCGCCCAGGCCATCGAGCGCTCGCGCCGCGTCCTGGATGAGCTCGTCATCGAGGGTATGCCGACGGTCACCCCGTTCCACCGGGCGGTCGTCGCCGATCCGGCCTTCGCGCCGGCCGACGCCGACGCCCCCTTCTCCATCCACACCCGCTGGATCGAGACCGAGTTCGACAACACCATTGCCCCGTATGCCGGTGGGTCGGCTGACCCGCAGGAGGCCCAGGAGCGCCAGACCATCGTCGTCGAGGTCGGCGGCAAGCGCATCGAGGTGAGTCTACCCGGTGGCCTGTCCCTCGGTGGTGGCGGCAACGGTGGCGGGGCGGCAGGCGCGGCCAAGAAGCGGGCCCCCAAGCGCAGCGGCTCAGGCAAGTCCGGTGCGGCCGCATCTGGTGACTCGCTCACGGCACCTATGCAGGGCACCATCGTCAAGGTCGCCGTCGAAGAGGGCCAGACCGTCGCCGCCGGCGAGCTCGTGGTCGTTCTCGAGGCGATGAAGATGGAACAACCGATCAACGCGCACAAGGCCGGGGTCATCACCGGCCTGGCGGCAAAGGTCGGCGAGACCGTCTCCAGCGGCACGGTGCTGGCCGACATCAAGGACGAGGGTTAGGACCCGTCCCGCACGTCGGGTGAGCCGCCACCCTCGCGGATAACGCGAGGGTGGTGGCTTCGCCTTAGCCGGGAAACCTTCCGACCCGCCGACAAACCCGGGCCCGCAGGGCTGGGAATGCCGGGAAACCTTCCGACCCGCCGCCAAACCCGAACCCCCGAGACTGGGTATGCCGGGAAACCTTCCAACCCGCCGACAAACCCCGACCCCCCGAGACTCGGAATGCCGGGAAACCTTCCAACCCGCCGACAAACCCGAACCCCCGAGACTCGGTATGCCGGGAAACCTTCCGACCCGCAGTCAAACCCGGCCTCGCCGGGCGCCAACCCGCGGGTCAGCGCAGCGCGGAGTGCAGTCTGCGTGCCGCCTCACCGATCGACCCCGAGATCGACGGATAGATCGTGTAGGCGTTGGACAGGTGATCCACGGTGAGGCCGTTCTCGACGGCGATCGTGATCGGATAGATCAACTCCGACGCGCGCGGCGCGACGACGACCCCGCCGAGCACGGTGCCCTGACCGGGGCGGGCGAAGATCTTGACGAAGCCGTCGTGGATGCTGTCCATCTTGGCGCGGGCGTTGGTCGCCAAGGGCAGGGTGACCACCTTGGCCTGCACCTCACCCGAGTCGACCTGCTTCTGAGTGACGCCCACGTTGGCGATCTCGGGGTCGGTGAAGACGTTGGCCGAGACGACATCCAGGTGCAGCGGGGTGACCGCGTCACCGAGGGCGTGCCACATGGCGATCCGGCCCTGCATGGCGGCTACCGACGCGAGCGGGAAGACGCCGGTGCAGTCGCCGGCGGCATACACGCCGCGCACCGACGTGCGGGAGACTCCGTCGACCTGGATGTGACCACCGGGACCGAGCAGCACTCCGGCCGGTTCCAGGCCAATCCCCCGGGTGTTGGGCACCGAGCCGACCGCGAGCAGGGCATGTGAGCCCTCGACGGTGCGTCCGTCCTCCAGGCGCACGAGCACGCCATCGGCGGTGCGCTCGACAGCGCTCATCCGCGACCGGGAGAGCACCTGCATGCCCTCGCGCTTGAAGACCTCCTCGATGACCTTGGCGGCGTCGGAGTCCTCGCCGGGCAACACCTGGTCGCGCGATGAGACCAGCGTGACCCGGCTGCCCAGGCCCAGATAGGCCTGGGCGAGTTCGGCGCCGGTGACACCCGACCCCACGACGATGAGGTTCTCCGGCACGTCGTCCAACGCGTAGATCTGAGTCCAGGTGAGGATCCGCTCGCCATCCGGTCTGGCGGTGGCCATCACTCGCGGCGTCGCGCCGGTGGCGACGAGGACCACGTCGGCTTCGAGGTCTTCCGAGCCACCGCCGTCGAGGTCGACCTGCACCCGGGAGGGCGAGAGCAGGCGTCCGGTGCCACGGCATACCCTGATGCCGTCGGAGGTGATCCGCTGGGTGATGTCGGCGCTCTGGGCAGCTGCGAGGGCGAGGATGCGCCGGTTGACCGCGCGCAAGTCGGTGCCCGCCGAGAGCGACGAGATGTCGACGCCGTGCTCGGCCGCCGCGCTCATCCGGCGCACGACGTGGGCAGTGGAGATGAGGCTCTTGCTCGGCACGCAGTCGGTGAGCACGCACGAACCGCCCAGACCGTCGCCGTCGACGATGGTCACCTGCGCTCCGAGCCGACGGGCCACGAGAGCGGCCTCATAACCTCCCGGTCCCCCACCGATGACGACAACTGACGACGTTTGACGTGCGATCACCCCGCCATCCAACCACCTTCACCGACCGGTCCCGGCGCACCTCTGACGGGGTGCTCCCGCAGCCCATCGACCGTGACTAGGCTCAGCCGGGTGAGCACCCATCTGGACCTTGCCGACCCCACCGTCGACCCCCTGGAGGTGGCCGAGGCCGCAGCGGCGGTCATCGCCGACCGCACCGGCGCACCCACCCACGACGTGGCCCTCGTGCTGGGCTCCGGGTGGGGCCAGACGGCCGAGCTCATCGGGTCGACCCTCGCGAGCGTCGACTCGGCCGACATCCCCGGCTTCCGCAAGGCGGCCGTCGCCGGCCATTCGAGTGCCACCCGCTCGGTGGCGATCGGTGACACCGGGGCCCGGGCGCTCGTCTTCGGCACCCGCACGCACTTCTACGAGGGGCGCGGGGTGCGCGCGGTGGTCCACGCGGTGCGCACGGCCAAGGCCGCGGGGTGCTCGACGATCGTGCTGACCAACGGCTGCGGCGGCCTCAACCCGGCCTGGGCCCCGGGCACCCCCGTGCTCATCCGCGACCACCTCAACCTCACCGCGACCTCCCCGATCGAGGGCGCCCACTTCGTCGACCTCACCGACCTCTACTCCGCCCGGCTGCGGGCCATCGCCCACGAGGTCGACGCCGGCCTCGACGAGGGCGTCTATGTGCAGTTCCGCGGGCCGCACTACGAGACCCCGGCCGAAGTGCAGATGGCCAAGATCCTCGGCGGTGACCTCGTGGGCATGTCGACCACCTTGGAAGCCATCGCCGCACGCGAGGCCGGCCTGGAGGTGCTCGGAATCTCCCTGGTGACCAACCTCGCGGCCGGCATCTCCGACCAGCCGCTCTCCCACGAGGAAGTCCTCGAAGCCGGCCAGGCTGCCGCCGCCCGCTGCGGTCGCCTGCTCGCCGCCGTGGTCACCCGCATCGCCCACCGCAACTAAAGGCGTCGGTATGCCGTCCGCTCCCGTTCCGTCCAGCCCCGTTCCGTCCAGCCCCGTTCCGTCCACCGCCATCCCGGCTGCCACCGCGGCGGCTGTCCCCGCTGTCCCCGTTGTCTCTGCCGCACTGCTCGCCGAAGCGCGGGCTTGGCTCGCCGACGACCCCGACGAGATCACCCGAGCCGAACTCGCCACCGTCATCGCCGCGGCCGAGGCGGGCGACGCCGACGCCGCGGCCGACCTCGCCGACCGGTTCGCCGGCCTGCTGGAGTTCGGCACCGCAGGGCTGCGGGGAGCGATCGGGGCCGGCCCCAACCGGATGAACCGGGCCGTGGTCATCCGGGCGGCAGCCGGCCTCACGGCATACCTGCGTCATGACCTGCCCGCAGCGCTGGGTGGGCCGCGCCGCGAACCCCTCGTGGTCGTCGGCTTCGACGCCCGGCACCGCTCGGCCCATTTCGCGCGCGACACCGCCGCGGTCGTCGTGGCCGCAGGGGGGCGCGCGGCCGTGTTGCCCGGCGTGCTGCCGACGCCGGTGCTCGCTTTCGCGATCCGCCATCTCGGAGCCGATGCGGGGGTCATGGTCACCGCGAGCCACAACCCGCCCCAGGACAACGGCTACAAGGTCTATCTCGGCGACGGCTCGCAGATCGTGCCCCCGGCCGACGCCGGGATCGCGGCCCGGATCGCGCAAGTGACCTCGGTGGCCGAGGTTCCTCTGGCGACCGAGGGCTGGGACACCTTGGGTGCGGACGTGCTCGATGCCTACCTCGCCGCGGTGGCCGGCCTGGTCCGCGAGGACGCTCCCCGCGACGTACAGGTCGTGCACACCTCGCTGCATGGCGTCGGAAATGACACTGTCGCAAGGGCTTTCGCGCTGGCCGGGTTCCCTGCTCCGGCGGTCGTCACGAGTCAGGCGCAGCCCGACCCCGACTTCCCGACGGTGCACTTCCCCAACCCGGAGGAACCCGGCGCGATCGACGCGGCCCTCACCTTAGCCCAGCAGTGCAGCCCCGATGTCGTCATCGCCAACGACCCCGACGCCGACCGCTGCGCCGTCGCGGTGCTCGACCACGGCACCTGGCGGATGCTGCGCGGCGACGAGGTGGGCGTGCTGCTCGGCGCGCATGCGATCACTCGCGGTGTGCCCGAGGGGGGTGTGTTCGCCAACTCCATCGTCTCGTCGCGGATGCTGTCGGCCCTCGCGGCCTCGGCGGGCATCCCGCACGAGGAGACGCTCACGGGGTTCAAGTGGATCGCGCGGGTGCCCGGGCTGGCCTACGGCTATGAGGAGGCGCTGGGTTACTGCGTGGCCCCGGATGTGGTGCGCGACAAGGATGGCGTGTCGGCGGCACTGCTCGTCGCCGAGCTGACCGCCGACCTCAAACGCGCCGGTCGCACCCTGCTGGACCTGCTCGACGAGCTGGCCGTGCAACACGGGGTCTATGCCACGGATGCCTTTTCCGTCCGGGTCACCGACCTCGCGCTCATCCCGGCGCTCATGGCCCGGCTGCGGGCCGACGTGCCGACGGCGGTGGGCGGCGTGCCGGTCGACCGGGTCGAGGACCTCGCCGAGGGCGTCGGTGGACTGCCGCCGACCGACGGGCTGCGCTACTGGTTCACCGATCGCTCGCGCGCGATCGTGCGCCCCTCGGGCACCGAACCCAAGGTCAAGGTCTACCTCGAGGTTATCGAACCGGTGGCCGGGCCTGACGATCTGGCGCGCGCACGGCATACCGGAGCTGCTCGGTTGGCGCAGTTGCGTGCCGGTTTTCAGGACATGACTGGGTCCTGACCCTCACACTGTCGGCATGAGTCCAGTCTCTCCCCCTGGGCCAGAGTGCGACCCTGGCCGTCCTGATCCCATGGCCCGCGACACCTACCGCTACCTGCGGGTCGCGCCGCTGGTCGTCGCGTTCTTTCTCGGCGTCTCCGTCACCCTGCAACGCGGCGTCGACGGCGGGTGCTCGCTCGGCTCGATCAGCGCCTACTACTTCACGCCGGTGCACAGTGTCTTCGTCGCGTCGCTGTGCGTCATCGGGATGTGTCTGATCGCCAACCAGGGCAACTCGGCCTTCGAGGACGTCGTGCTCAACTTCAGCGGGTTCCTCGCGTTCCTCGTGGCCATGGTGCCGATGGTCGGCGCCGACCTGCGCCAGTGCGCCGGGAGCCTGGTGCACTACGACACCGCCGCCGCGATCACCAACAACGTCAAAGCGGTCTTCATCGCCGCGCTGGCCGCCGAGGTCGTCCGCTGGGTGGTCATCGGGCGCGGCCGCAACCAGGACTACCGTCACCCGGTCGTCTTCATCACGGCCGCCCTCGGGTATGCCGTGGTCGCCAGGATCGTCTGGCAGTTCTTCCGGGACGAGACGTGGTTCGTCGCGAATGCCCACAACTGGGCCGCGGTGACGATGTTCGTGGGAATCATCCTGGTCATCCTCACCAATGCCATCGGTGCCTATCTCAACCGCGACCGGACCTGGGCGCTGGGCTATGTCCTCACGGCCGCGCTGATGATCATCCTGCTCGTGGCCGTCGTGTTGATCACCGCCGGCTCCAGCGTCAACGACACCCGGGTCTTCTGGATCGAAGTGGTCCTCATCGCGTCCTTCGGGCTGTTCTGGGGGCTGCAGACCTTCGAGCTGTGGGACTACCGCGACCGCGCGCAGAAGACCGAAGTCCGCACCGAGCAGACCGGCATACCGACCCCGCAGGAGGGTGTGCTCAAGGAGGTCTCCGGCGCCTGAGCGCTCAGCGCACCAGCAGGGAGATCAGCCAAGCGGCGGCCGGCACGGCGACGAGGGCGATGTCGAGCAGGTCCCAGCGACGGGCGACGTGGCGCTCCTGCGCGGCCGGGGCGCGGAACTCGCCGGTCGCCACGCCCTCCTGCCACTCGGCATGGGCCTGCTCGATGAAGCTGGCAGCCCCGCTTGCGGTGCCCTTGACGTGTGCGGGCAGCCCGGTCGTGTGCGGGCGATCCGGAGCCGGTGGCAGGTCACGGGTCAATCGCCCGCGGATGCCCGGCAGGCCGAGCAGACCTTCGCCGCGCGGTCGCGTCACCCTGGAGGCGAGCGCCCACGCCTTGATCTCGACCTCACCGGGATCGCGCGCGGCATACACGCAGAGGTTCCAGCGGCTGGCGACGTCCTGGTATGCCGGCCACGGCACGACGTGCCGCCGGAAGGGGTTGTCGATGCGCACTCCCCGGGTGCCCACCCGCACGCTCGGGCGCACCAGCAGCACGACCGACAACGCCGCGAAGGTCACCAGGGCAGCCACGAAGACCGGCCCCGCCGCGAGCGACACCCCCGCCACGACCAGGGCCCCGAGCGCCCCGATCACCCCGAGCACCACGGTGCCGGTATGCCGCAGGACGTAGCCGAAATCGTCCTCGGCAGGAGCGGTCGCGTCGTTCATCGTCCGCCCATGATGGCATGTCGCCCACGCCCGACCGGGGCCTAGACTCACTCGGTGACCACAGTCCGCCCTTCCGTGGCCCATGACCTGCTCGGGGTGTCCCGCCTCACCGATGCCGTCCTGCGGCGCTGGCTGCACGGCCTGCCCGGCGTCGACCAGGTCGGAGCCGAGGCGCGCGTCGCGGGCCTGGGCACCCGGTCGATCAAGACGACCGCCAAGGCCTTCGCCATCGACCTCGCGATCTCGATGATCGACCTCACCACCCTGGAGGGTGCCGACACCCCCGGCAAGGTGCGCTCGCTGTGCGCCAAGGCTCTCGTGCCCGACCCGAGCGACCCGGCCACGCCGCGGCCCGCAGCGGTCTGCGTCTACGGCGACCTCGCCGCCATCGCGCGAAACGCCTTAGGAGACAGCCCGATCCACGTCGCAGCGGTCGCCACCGCCTTCCCGTCGGGACGGGCCAGTATGCCGGTCAAGCTCGCCGACACCCGTGACGCGGTCGAGGGGGGAGCCGACGAGATCGACATGGTCATCGACCGCGGAGCCTTCCTGGCCGGGAGCTATCTGCAGGTCTTCGACGAGATCGTCGCGGTCAAGACGGCGTGTGCCCGCCCCGACGGCACGGCGGCCCATCTCAAGGTGATCCTCGAGACCGGGGAGTTGGCCACCTACGACGCAGTCCGCCGGGCGTCCTACCTCGCGATGCTCGCCGGAGCCGACTTCATCAAGACGAGCACCGGCAAGATCACGCCGGCCGCCACCCTGCCGGTCACCCTCGTCATGCTCGAGGCCGTCCGCGACTGGCGCGAGCTCACCGGCACCCAGATCGGCGTCAAACCGGCCGGCGGCATCCGCACCACCAAGGACGCCATGAAATACCTCGTCATGGTCAACGAGATCGCAGGCCCCGACTGGCTCACCTCCGAGTGGTTCCGCTTCGGCGCCTCGGGCCTGCTCGGCGACCTGCTGCTGCAGCGTCAGAAGCTGGCCACCGGCGCCTACTCCGGTCCCGACTACGTGACGATCGACTGAGGACGACATGACCCGCTTCGACTACGCCCCCGCCCCGGAGTCCCGGGCCGTGGTGACCATTGCCGACAGCTACGGCATCTTCGTCGGTGGCGACTTCGTCCCCGCGTCCGGCCCGTCCTTCCCGACGGTCAACCCCGCGACCGAGGAGGTGCTCGCCGAGGTCGGCCAGGCGAGCGCTGCCGACGTCGACCGAGCGGTCGCCGCCGCGCGCACGGCATACGAAAAGGTGTGGGGGCGGCTCTCGGGTGCCGAACGCGGGAAATACCTCTTCCGGATCGCCCGCATCCTGCAGGAGCGGGCCCGCGAGTTCGCCGTCCTGGAGACCCTCGACAACGGCAAGCCGATCACCGAGAGCCGCGACGTCGACGTCCCGCTCGCTGCGGCGCACTTCTTCTACCACGCCGGATGGGCCGACAAGCTCGGGTATGCCGGCCTGACCGGCTCCCCCGCCGACCCCCCGAAACCGGTCGGTGTCGTCGGGCAGGTCATCCCGTGGAACTTCCCGCTGCTCATGCTCGCCTGGAAGATCGCCCCGGCGCTGGCGTGCGGCAACACCGTCGTGCTCAAGCCCGCCGAGACGACCCCGCTCACCGCGCTGCTGTTCGCCCAGGTGTGCCAGGAGGCCGACCTGCCCCCGGGCGTGGTCAACATCGTCACCGGCGCCGGCCCCACCGGTCAGGCGCTCGTCGAGCACCCGGGCGTCGACAAGATCGCCTTCACCGGCTCCACCGAGGTCGGCAAGCTCATCGCCCGATCGGTCGCCGGCACTCGCAAGCGGGCCACCCTCGAGCTCGGCGGCAAGGCCGCCAACATCGTCTTCGAGGACGCCGCGATCGACCAGGCCGTCGAAGGGATCGTCCGCGGCATCTTCTTCAACCAGGGCCACGTGTGCTGCGCAGGCTCGCGGCTGCTGGTCCAGGAGAGCATCCACGACGAGGTGGTGCGCCGGCTCAAGCGGCGGCTCGCGACGATCCGGGTCGGTGACCCGATGGACAAGAACACCGATCTCGGGGCGATCAACTCGGCCACCCAGCTGGCCCGGGTGCGTGAGATGACCGCGGTCGGCCAGGCCGAGGGCGCCGAGCCGTGGTCGCCTGCCTGCACCCTCCCCGATCGTGGATTCTGGTTCGCCCCAACGGTTTTCACCGGCGTCTCCCAGGCACACCGGATCGCCCAGGAAGAGATCTTCGGCCCGGTGCTGTCGGTGCTCACCTTCCGCACCCCGACCGAAGCCGTCGCGAAGGCCAACAACACCCCCTATGGCCTGTCCGCCGGGGTCTGGACCGAGAAGGGCTCACGCATCCTCTGGATGGCCGACCAGCTCCGGGCCGGGGTGGTCTGGGCCAACACCTTCAACCAGTTCGACCCCACCTCACCGTTCGGCGGCCTCAAGGAATCCGGCTACGGCCGCGAAGGCGGCCGCCACGGCTTGGAGCCTTACCTCACGACGGGAGCGACCCGATGAGTCCCGCCAGCTCCACGACCACCAGCGCCAGCGCCACCGGCACCGCCACCGGCAGCCGGTTGGAGGTCCGCAAGACCTACAAGCTCTACGTCAACGGCGCCTTCCCGCGTAGTGAATCCGGCCGCTCGTATGCCGTGCACGCCGCCTCCCGCCGCGGCTCCGCCGGCCCCGGCGCCTTCCTCGGCAACGTGGCCCAGGGCTCCCGCAAGGACGCCCGCGACGCCGTGGTCGCCGCGCGCGCTGCCGTGGCCGGATGGGCCGGCGCCACGGCATACAACCGCGGGCAGGTGCTCTATCGCGTCGCCGAGGTGATGCAGGGGCGCGCCGCGCAACTTGCCGCCGAGGTCGCCGAGGCCGAGGGCCTGAGCGCCGCGCGTGCGGCGAGCACGGTTGCCGCCGCAATCGACCGGTGGGTCTGGTATGCCGGGTGGTCCGACAAGCTCGCCCAGGTTGTCGGCAACCTCAACCCGGTGGCCGGACCCTACTTCAACATCTCGGCGCCGTCCCCGACCGGAGTGGTGGCCGTCGTTGCGCCGCAAGGAAGTTCGCTGCTCGGGCTGACCTCGGTCATCGCACCGATCATCGTCTCGGGCAATACCTGTGTCGTCATCGCCAGCCAGGACCGCCCGATCCCCGCGGTCACCCTCGCCGAGATCTTCGCGACCTCGGACCTGCCCGGCGGGGTGGTCAACCTCATCACCGGCCACACCGCCGAGATCGCCCCGTGGCTGGCCTCGCACCGTGACGTCAACGCGATCGACCTCACCGGCGCGGCCGACGCGACCGACGTCGACTGGGGCGCCCTGGAGGCAGCCGCCGCCGACAACCTCAAGCGCGTGCTGCGTCCCGAGGGCGAGGGCCCGGCGGCTCGCGAACCGGACTGGACGGCCACCCCCGGGCTGCACCGGATGACGGCGTTCCTGGAGATCAAGACCGTCTGGCACCCCAAGGGCCGCTGAGCGATGGGTGGAGTCGTCCTGCTGACCGGTCCCTCGGGGGCCGGGAAGTCCCGATTGGCGCGGCGTCTGCACACGGCATACGGGTGGCCGGTCGTGCGCCTGGACGACTTCTACCGCGACGGGGACGACCCCGGCCTGCCGATGGTCGATTTGGGCGGCACCCGGCTGCCCGACTGGGACGACCCGCGGTCCTGGCGCGCCGATGCGGCCGTGAGCGCCTTGACCGAGCTCCTCGCGACGGGGCGCACCGTGGTGCCGAGCTACGACCTGGCGTCCTCGGCCACGGTGGGCAGCCAGGTCGTCACTGCGCCACCCGGGAGTGTGGTCGTCGCCGAAGGCATCTTCGCCGCCGAGATCGCTCCCGTGCTGCGCGAGCGCGACCAGCTCACCGGCGCCTACTGCATCACCCATGGCCGGGTCGGCAATTTCCTCTTCCGACTGGGGCGCGACCTGCGCGAACGCCGCAAGCCACCCCTGGTCCTGATCCGGCGGGGCTGGGCGCTCGCCAGCCGCGAAGCTGACATCGTCGCCCGGGCGGTGCGCCTCGGAGCAGTCTGCGCCACCCCCGACGAGACCTTCGATGCCATCACCCGTCACCCGGACAGCAGGCCCGTGGCCCGTTAGGGTGGTGACGACTCAGGGGGTGAAATGACCGTGGCGTCCTCGATCCCGGACCCAATCGGCAGTGCGGCTGCGACCAGCAGTGCGTTTGCGACCGGTACCGCCGGATCGTTCGGTCCGCCACCGGGCGCGCCCCCCGCGGCGCAGGCCCGCCCGGCCTCCTACCTGCCGCCGGGTGTCCGGGCCGGTAGCACCACGGCATACGGGCGTCGTTATGCGCTCACCGCGGCCGCGAAGCCCGGGATCATCCCGTTGTCACCCCTCACCCTCTCCGAGGTCATCGACGGCGCCATCAACTTCGTGCGGCGTCACGC
>JBGAQV010000005.1:0-16853 GCA_044220505.1 Dermatophilaceae bacterium | reverse complement strand
GGCGCCGTCCTGACCGTCTCGGCGGTCGTCAATGCGAGCACGCTGGTGCCGATGAGCGCACTGCTCGCGGCGCTCAGCCGCGGCAGCTGGATCAGCAGCAGCGGGGTCTCCGGGTTGCTCGGTTCCTCGGTCATCGTCCTGCTCCTCGGGCTGTTGGCTTCGGTTCTGGCGACTTTCCTGCTGTCGTCGATCCTCGGGTATGCCGTGAGCCGCGCGACCCTGGGCCACCGGGTCGGTGCCGGTGACATCTGGCGGGAGCTGTGTCCGCGGCTCTGGCGCACGATCGTCGGCCAGACCGCTGCAGCGGCCGCACTGGCGGCCCCGTGGCTGATCCTCGTCATCGTCGTGGCCGCAATCAGCACCGGCTCGGTGCCACTCACCGTGGTCGTGGCCATGCTCGGCGGGATGATCTGCCTCGTGGTGACCGCGCTGCTGGTGCCCCGCCTTGCGGTCATCGGGCCGGCGCTGGCCGTCGAACAGTCCTCGATCACGACCGCGTGGCGCCGGGCCTTCCGGCTCAATCGCCAGCGCTCGGGCCGCGTCCTAGGCTCGCTGTTCGTCACTGCCGCGGCCATCACCCTGGTGTCGATCTTCCTCGATCTCGTCCAGACCCTTCTCTACACCGCGATCATCGGGATGCTGGAGCTCGACCGGGAGTGGCAGACGATCTTCGGCACGGTGTCCGCGACCCTTGCCGCGCTGGTCACGGCCACCCTCGTCACCCCGGTCCTCGCCGCGGCGGCCGTGCTGCTCTACCTCGACCTGCGGATGCGCGGCGAAGGACTGGATCTCACGCTGCGGCGGGCCGTCGTCCGGGCGGGCCGGCCGTGATCCCGGCCGTGCTCGACCCCACCCCCGACCAGGCTCGTAGTTGGCTGGTCGAGGAGTTGGCCAAGGCCGAATACCAGGACTCCGCCAGCTTCGTCGAGCGCTTCTTCCGGTGGCTGGGCGAGCTGTTCAACCGGCAGCCCACCGGATCGGCCGACGGAGTGAACGCCCCGCCGATCGTCTTGATCGCCATTGGCCTGGCCCTGATCGTGGCCCTGGTCTTCCTGCTGCTGCGCATTCGAGCCGACCGGGAGGTCGTCAAGGCGCCTCGGGAGGCGGTGCTCGGCGAGCTCGATTTGTCGCGCGCCGACTACCTCGCGCGGGCCGACGCCGCCCTGCGGGCCCAGCAGTGGGGTGCGGCCGTGCTGGATTACACCCGAGCGTTCGCCCGCGATGCCGCCGACCGTGACCTGCTGCACGATGCGCCGTCGCTCACGGCCCACGAGATCGGCGTGCGCCTCGGGCCGGTCTTCCCGATGCTCGCCGACGAGATCAGCAGCGGCATGGACCGCTTCGACACGGTGCGCTACAGCCGGTATGCCGCGACGGCGGCCGACGCCCACGCCGCCCGCGATCTCGCCGCCCGCGCTCACACAGCACGGCCGGTCACCGACCTCACCTCCGCAGGCGGCGGGGGTGACCCATGAGTCTGCGCGATGCCGCCCTACGGGTCGGCGACGATCCGGTCGGCAGCCGGTCCCATCAGTCGGGTCAGTCGGGTCTGTCGGTCCGGTCGGGCCGGTCCCGGGGGGTGCGGTGGCTGGTCCTGCTGGTCCTACTCGCCGCGGCGGTGGCCTTCACCGTGGCCAACCAGCGGCCGGGCAGCCGCGCGGCATACCATCCGGCCAATCCCGGTCCACTCGGCGCGCAGGCGCTGGCCCGGGTGCTCGCCGACCACGGCATCGAGGTCATCGTCGCCGAGGGTGAAAAGGCGCTGCGCGCAGCCGGACCCGGCGAAGACACCACGGTCGTCGTGAGCTCGACGACCGCGCTGCGGGAGCAGACCGAACGCACCTTCCTCGAGATCGTCCGGCACGCCGGACGGGTGGTGTTCTTCGCCCCGGACCGAGCCACGGTGCGCCGGATGCTGCCTCAAGTCAGCCTGCGGGTCAGCCCATCGGCCACCTCGGCGACCGCTGGGACCGCTGGGACCTCGGCGACCGCCGAGTGCGACCTGCCGGACGTGCGCCGCGGCGAAGCGCTGAGCCGGCTGCAATACCGCTACCTCGGCCCCGCAGCGGGCAGCACCTGCTTCACCACCGACGGGTATGCCGGCTACCTCAAGGCATCGGTCGGCGGGCTGCGCGAGGTGGTGCTCATCGGCACGACCGACCTCATCGTCAACAGCAGGATCACCGAAGCCGACGACGCTGCCATCGCGTTGCGCACGCTCGGCCACTCCCCCCGGGTGGTGTGGTACGTCCCCGACCTGCTGGACGCGCCCACGGCCTCCGCCGGCCAAGGCGACGACCCGATCCTGCCGCCCTGGCTCGGCGCCATGGTGCTGCTGGCCACCGTGGCGATGCTGGCGTTGATGTGGTGGCGCGGCCGCCGGTTGGGCCGGCTGGTCCAGGAACCCCTCCCCGTGCTGGTGCGAGCCATCGAGACGACCGAGCACCGCGCGCGGCTCTATCGCAAGGCCGCCGACAACGAACGCGCCTCCGCGGTGCTGCGTGAGGCCACCCGGCGCCGGGTCACGGCATACCTCGGCCTGCCGGCCGGGGTCCCACCTGCCCTGCTCATCACGCCGGTGGCCGATGCAACCGGACGTCCGGTGGGCGAGGTCGCCTGGCTGCTCGGCGGCGAACCCGCCGCCACCGAAACCGAGATGCTTGGCCTGGCCGCTGCCCTCGCGGCCCTGGAGAAGGAGATCCGCCGGACATGAGCACGATTCCGTCCACCGAGCCCGGCCCCACCCCGGAGCCCGGCCCGACGCCTGAGCCCGGCCCGACCCGTGCGTCCGAGGCTGCGCGTGACTCCGAGACGGCACGACGGGCGCTGCTCGCCGTGCGCGCCGAGGTCGCCAAGGCGGTCGTCGGTCAGGACGCGGCAGTCTCCGGCGTCCTCATCGCGTTGCTCTCCCGCGGGCACATCCTCCTGGAAGGCGTGCCCGGGGTGGCCAAGACCCTGCTCGTGCGAGCACTGGCCCAGGCGCTCTCCGTGCAGACCACCCGAGTGCAGTTCACCCCCGACCTCATGCCCGGCGATATCACCGGATCGCTCGTTTTCGATCAGCACAACTCGACCTTCTCCTTCCGTGAAGGTCCGGTCTTCACCAACCTGTTGCTGGCCGACGAGATCAACCGCACGCCGCCCAAGACGCAGGCGGCGCTCCTGGAGGCCATGGAGGAGCGCCAGGTGTCCGTCGACGGCATACCGCGTCCTCTGCCGGTGCCCTTCCTCGTCGCCGCGACCCAGAACCCGGTGGAGTACGAAGGCACCTATCCCCTGCCCGAGGCTCAGCTGGACCGCTTCCTGCTCAAGGTGGTGCTGCCGGTGCCCCCACGCGAGGAGGAGATCGAAGTGGTGCGCCGCCATGCCGCCGGCTTCGATCCGCGCGACCTCACCGCTGCTGGCATCACCGCCGTCGCCGGCCCGGCCGATCTGCTCGCCGGTGCGAGGGCCGTCCGCCAGGTGGCCGTCGCACCCGAGATCGCCAGCTACATCGTCGACATCGCCCGAGCCACCCGCCAGTCACCCTCGCTCTCGCTCGGGGTGAGCCCGCGTGGTGCGACCGCGCTGCTGGCCACCTCGCGCGCTTGGGCGTGGATGAGTGGGCGCAGCTTCGTCACCCCGGACGATGTCAAGGCTCTGGCCTACGCCACCCTGGCGCACCGGCTCACCCTGCGCCCGGAGGCCGAGCTCGAGGGCGTCTCCGTCGCGTCGGTGCTTTCCAGCGCCATCGCCGCCGTGCCCGTGCCCCGCTAGATCTCGGCTAGATCACCGCTGGACACCCGCTAGATACTCGCCAGATCCACTGGATCGTGGACGCCGCAGGAAGGGGGCAGCCATGGCCGTGACCGGACGATTCCCGATCCTGGTCGCCCTCGGTGCCATCCCCGTGCTCCTGGACCCCACCCGGCGCACCGTGCTGCTGTGGGCACTGTTGTGCCTGGTGCTCGCGGTGCTCGACCTGGCCCTGGCCCCCTCGCCGACCCGACTGCGGCTGGATCGCGAGGGCACCGACTCGGTGCGCCTCGGCGAGGCCGGACGAACCGACCTCGTCGTGGGCAACCCCACCGGCCGGCGCTACCGCGGGATCATCCGTGATGCCTGGGTGCCCTCGGCCGGGGCGGTGACCGAACGGCATACCCTGCGCTTACCACCCGGGGAGCGGCGCCGGTTCGGCACCGTGCTGCGGCCCACCCGCCGGGGCGACCGGCGCAGCGACCTGGTGACGGTCCGGTCGTTCGGTCCGCTGGGCATCGCGGCGCGGCAGCGGTCGATCGATGTGCCGGGCCGGCTTCGGGCGTTGCCGCCCTTCGACTCCCGACGGCACCTGCCGTCCCGCCTGGCCACATTGCGCCAGCTGGACGGCCGGTCTGCGGTCCGTACCCGCGGCCAGGGCACCGAGTTCGACTCGCTGCGCGACTACGTCGAGGGCGACGACGTGCGCTCGATCGACTGGCGAGCCACGGCCCGGCGCCGCTCGGTCGTCGTGCGCACCTGGCAACCCGAGCGCGACCGCCGGGTCGTCCTCGTCCTCGACACCTCGCGCACCAGCGCCGGACGAGTCGGCGACATCCCCCGCCTCGACGCGGCGATGGACGCCGCCCTGCTGCTGGCCGCACTCGCCTCCCGCGCAGGTGACCGAGTCGACTTCCTCGCCGGCGACCGCTGGGTGCGAGCCCGCGTCGCTGCAGCGGCCAACCGCACCACCCTGCTCGCCGACCTCGTGCAGGCCATGGCACCGCTGGACGCCGCCCTCGTGGAAGCCTCCTGGCCAGCCCTCGCGAGCGCCGTCAGCGATACCACCCGCCGCCGTTCCCTCGTCGTGCTGCTCACCCCGCTGGAACCGGCCGCGATCCGGGAATCCCTGCTGCCGACGCTGGCGAGCCTGACCCGCCACCACCGGGTCGTGCTCGCGTCGGTCAGTGACCCCGCCCTGGAGGCCATGGCCGCGGTCCGTGAGACGACCGCGGATGCGTATGCCGCGGCAGCGGCCGAGCGCACGCTGGCGCTGCGCGAGCAGACGGCTGCGGTGCTGCGCCGAATGGGGATTGACGTCGTCGACGGTTCACCTGAGCAGTTGCCCCCGCGCCTGGCGGACCACTACCTCATGCTCAAGGCCACCGGCCAGCTCTAGACACCCCGTGAGAGAGGGCGCGGGAGGCGGGAAAGGCGGCGAGTCGGAAGGTTTCCCGGCAGATCTCGGCCGGACTTAGGCCCGGGTCGGTGCCATCGCGCTCTGGTCGGATGCGGCGACGTCGCCGGTCTCACCTCGCCGGACGGCATACCGGCCGAGGGTGAAGACGTAGGTGAGAAAGAGCGCCTCGACGAACCAGCCGATCCCGATCCGCGCCCAGGTCGGCAGCGCCGACGGGGTGACGAAGGCTTCGACCACGCCCGAGACGAAGAGCACGACGATCAGCCCGAGCGCGACGGTCATCGCCGAGCGCGCCTCGTGGCTGACGGCATCCAGGCGCGTGCGGGGACCGGGCTCCACCCAGGCCCAGAAGACCCGCAGCCCGACGCCGGCCGCGACGAAGACTGCGGTGAGTTCGAGCAGACCGTGCGGGAGGATCAGGCCGAAAAAGATGCCGGCGCGGTCGTGGTTCCACATCAGCGCCCCGATGACCGCGACGTTGGCCATGTTCTGCCACAGCAGGTAGATCACCGGGAAGCCGAGGATGCCGAAGGTCAGACACAGCGCGGTGACCCAGGCATTGTTGGTCCAGACCTTGAAGGCGAAGGACCCGGCGGCATACTCGCTGTAGTAGTCGGCGAAGTCGTGGTTGACCAGCTGGTCGATCTCGGACGGCGTCGCGAGCGAGGACTCGAACTGCGGGTTGGCCACGAACCACGCGCCGAGCGCGAAGGCCAGCACGACGTTGGCGGCGAGCACCCACAGCCACCAACGCCGGGTGCGATAGAGCACCGCGGGGAAGGTCGCCGTGAAGAAGCCGACGGCGTCGCGCCAGGAGGTCGTGCGCGCCCCGCCGGCGCGGGCCCGGGCGCGCGCCAGCAGCGAGGACAGGTCGGCCACGATGCTCGGGTCGGGAGTGGTCGAGCGGACCTCGGACAGGTGGGTGGCGCAGCGCTGGTAGAGGTCGAGCAGTTCGTCGGCCTCGGCCCCGGTCAGGGCACCGCGCGCGGACACCAGCTGCTCCAGGCGCATCCACTCCCGTGAGTGCACGGCGACGAAGGCATCCAGGTCCACGGACAGCACTGTATGCCGGTCGCGCCCCTGGCGTAGCCTGGTGCCCCGACATGGGTGGTCACCATCGGTGCGGCACGACAGTTCGGACAGGCACGACAGCTCGGACAGGGGAAGCGATGAGCCTGCAGCCCGGCGCGACGCTCGGCGTGACCGCCGACGACCTCGTGACCGGTGAGGCGGTCGCCCTCGACCTGCCGGCCGCATCGCTCGGCATGCGGATGCTGTCCGGGCTCATCGACCTGTTCGTCATCCAGATGGCCGCGTCATTCGTCATGACGATTGCCTCGATGTTCGCCCTGCACGCCGACGACGCGGTCGCGGCCGGGATCATGCTGCTCGCGACAGTCGCCGTGCTCGTCGGCTATCCCGTGACCCTCGAGACGCTGACCCGGGGACGCACCGTCGGCAAGCTGGCGACCGGGCTGCGCACCCTGCGTGACGACGGCGGCCCGATCACTTTCCGCCACGCCCTCACCCGCGGACTCACCGGCGTGGTCGAGGTCTATTTGTTCTTCGGTATGCCGGCCGTCGTCGCCGCCGTCGTCAACCCCCGCACCAAGCGGATGGGCGACATGGCCGCGGGCACCTTCGTCGTGCGGGAACGCGGCCGCGGACGGCTGTCGACCGCCGTGCCGATGCCACCGCACCTCGCGGGCTGGGCGATGAGCGCCGACATCGCGCCCCTGCCCGATGACCTGGCCGCGGGGTTGCGATCGTTCCTCCCGGCCGCCTTCCAGATGGACCCAGGGGCCCGCGAACAGCAGGGCCGCGAGCTCTACGAGGAGGTGCGCCGCTACCTCTCGCCGGAGCCGCCACCGGGCGTCCACCCGGAATACGTCATGGCG
Source organism: Dermatophilaceae bacterium (assembly GCA_044220505.1). Taxonomy (GTDB): domain Bacteria; phylum Actinomycetota; class Actinomycetes; order Actinomycetales; family Dermatophilaceae; genus Phosphoribacter. The sequence continues at coordinate 9,800 of JBGAQV010000005.1, read as the reverse complement.
GCTGTCGTCGCCGAGCGGCGCCGACGCGACCATCTGCGCCTGCTCGCAGAGGCCGCCCTGCGCGACCGGCTCACCCCGCCCGAGCGGTTCTGAGGGCGAGCTCAGTCCACCGGAGCGGTCGAGCCCACGGCACCCAGCGCGGCATAGCGGGGTTTGAGGATCTGCTCGATGATGGTGAGCCGTTCGTCGAACGGGATGAAGGCCGACTTCATCGCATTGATCGACACCCACCGCAGGTCATCGAGGGTCCACCCGGCCTGGTCGACGAGCGCCTGCGCCTCCTTGGTCATCGTCGTGTTGCTCATCAGCCGGTTGTCGGTGTTGAGCGTGACCCGGAACCGCAGCTGCTTGAGCAAGGTGATCGGGTGCAGCGCGATCGACGGAGCGGCGCCGGTCTGCAGGTTGGATGTCGGGCACATCTCCAGCGGGATCCGGGCGTCGCGGACATAGGCGGCGAGCCGACCGAGCCGCACCGAGGACAGGTCGACGTCGTCAAGGCTCGCGATGTGGTTCTTCTCGGCCATCCGGATCCACAGCGACGCGGCCACCCCGGCGATCGCGATGTCGTCGACGATCCGGACACCGTGACCCAGCCGGTCGGCCCCGCAGTATTGAATCGCCTCCCAGATGCTCGGCAGCCCGAAGCCCTCGCCCGCATGGATGGTGAAGTGCGCGTTCTCGCGGCGGAGGTATTCGAAGGCGTCGAGGTGGCGCGTGGGCGGGAACCCCGCCTCCGCGCCGGCAATGTCGAATCCCCCCACCCCGTCGTCGCGATAGCGCACGGCCAGCTCGGCGATCGCCGTGCTGCGCGCCGCATGCCGCATCGCAGTGAGCAGCGAGGTGACCCGGATGGTGTGCCCGGCGGCGGCTGCCTCAGTCTCGCCTGCGCGGAAGCCGGCGTTGACCGCCTCCACGATCTGCTCCAATCGCAAGCCACCCGCCAGATGTTGCTCGGGGGCATAACGACTCTCGGCGTAGACGACGCCATCGGCGGCCAGGTCGAGCACGCACTCCTTGGCGACCCGCGCCAGCCCGGCCTCGGTCTGCATGACCGCCACGGTGTGCGTGAAGGTCTCCAGATAGCGTTCCAACGACCCGGAGTCGGCCGACTCGTGGAACCACGTCCCGAGGCTCGCCGCATCGTGCGCCGGCAGACCGGCATACCCGATCTCGTCGGCGATCTCGAGGATCGTCTGCGGCCGGACGCCACCGTCGAGGTGGTCGTGCAGCAGCACTTTCGGTGCGGCCAGGACGGTGGCCGCATCCGGCCGAGTGGCAGTGCTCATGAATCCTCACGATGGGCGGTTTCCGGCGTGTATGCCGGCAGGCAGATGGCGACGTATTCGGCCCCGAGCGGCCCGGCGGAGTATTGCACCCGCTCACCGGCCGTGGTGACGATCGATTGGCCCGCGGCCACCTCGTAGCGGCGCCCGTCGCAGTCGACCTGCAGTGCCCCTCGGACGACGACGGTGATCTCGTCGAACTCCGGGGTTTGGAAGGGCTCCTCCCACCCCGATGGCGCGAGCATGTGCGCGACCGAGACGGTCGCGGTCGATGTGGCGACCAGCCCGACGTGCTCGTTGATGACCTTGCCTCCCGGCACCGGGATACGGACGGGATCGGTAGTGACGTGCGGCATTCTCGAACTCTAGTCACCCGGTGTCGTGGGCGTCAGCCCCGTGAGAGGCGGTCTTGCGAGGGTCTGGCCCCGGGGCGTGGTCTTGCACCTCGCTCCGGGGCAGAGCCCGCGCACACCGTCTGCCGTTCGCGACTGAGAACCGTAAATGTCCCATATGGCTGAGCTGACTTTCCCCTACAGGCTCACACGGAAGCATCCGTATGAGGCCCCTAAGTGGTCACGTCCGGCCGCATCAACCTGACGAGTCCACGGTCAACCGGGCGCCTCGGCAATCACCCTGGTGTGCAACCGGTCCCTCAACCGCTTGCTCTCAGTGGTGACATCCGCACCAACGGTGCGGCTCCGAGACGGAATCCCCCCGGATCCCGGCTCCTCCTCGAGCGGCGGACCGCCGAGGAGACTACTGAGGTGCCGCGCCACCGCTCGGAAGATCCCCCGGCGGCGAGCGCTCCGCCATAGTGGCAGACCCTAAAAGCGCTGTCACCCCACCGGTTAATGTCGATCAACAGCCGTCACAGGGTTCGCATATCAACTGATCTCGATTAACTTGCACTGTGACGAAACGCTAACCAGATGCCACGCTCGGGGCGGACTTTGCATTTCCGCAGGGCACCCTCGGGTGCCGTGCGGGCGGCGGGAGCGGCCCCCCTCCCACATTGGGTCGTCCCGTCGGAGTGACCCCCGGGCCCGTCGGCTTCCCCTCAGCCCCACGAGGCCCGCGGTCACTCGTCCGTCACCGTCCTGACGCGGCCATCGGCCCGCGGGGTGAGGTGACGGCGCAAGCGCACGAACAGCAACGCAGCGACGCCGGTGCCGCCCACAGTCGCGATGACCCAGACACCGGCCAGGTGGTTGCCCAGCAACAGCCCTGCAGTCGCCGGGCCCAACACCGCCGCGATCGTCCAGACCATCGACTGCGCCGCGTTGTAACGACCACGGAGGTGCTCGGGGGCCAAATCGTTGACCAGGGCCGGCACGACCGGCGCCCACAGGGTTTCACCGACACCGAACATGCCCAGACCGACGACAGCACAGAGGATCGCGCCCGCCCCTGAGACCGTGCCGCTGAGGGCGACGACCACCCACGACACAGACCAGATCGCGGCGGCCAGCGCGAGTATCCGGGTGCGGCTTCGCCCAGGGATGAAGCGCAATGCGACGAGCTGTCCGAGCACGATGACCGCCGTATTGGCAGCAAACGCCCAGCCCAGCCGACTCGCCGGCACCCCTGCGGTCTCGGTGACGTAGGCGGCAAACCCTGCCTCCATCTGGGCATAGCCGAAGGTGACGACGACCACGCATACGACCATGAAGCGCACCATCGCCCGGTCGGCAAGGACCTCGCGCCAGCCCCCGGCGGGCACCTCGCTCGCGCTGTCGGTGACCGATGCCAGTGAGCCGGCCGAGCGCGGCAAGGTCAGCACGACGACGATGTAGCCCACATAAGAGAGCGCATCGATGAGGTAGAGCCGCTGGAACGACTCCACCGACGAGGTGTCGACGATCAGCGAGGACACCAGACCACCGATGCCGAAACCGGCGTTCATGAGCATGAACTGCACGGCATACGCGCGTTCCCGCTCGGCCTGCGGGACCAGCCGGGTGAGCATCGCCGTCGTCGCGGGATAGAGCCCCACGGTGCCCAGGCAGATCGCGGTGACGACGACCAATGCCTGCCCCACGGTGGCGACGTGCCCGATGAGGTAGGTGGTGACGACCTCGACGACCAATCCGACGAGCATCACGGACCGGGGTCCGAACCGGTCGATGAGCGTGCCGCCCATGGGGGCCGCGAGGAAGCTCACGACGCCCATCCAGGCGAAGATCAGCCCCACCGTCTGGGTCGGGATGCCCCGTCCTTGGGCGAGGTAAACGTAGAGGAAGGGCATGGTGAGGCCACTGCCCAGCGCAGAGAAAGCGATGCCGAGGATGAGCCGGCGCGCCAGGGGATGACTCACAACCGCTGAGCCTGTCACGCCCTTGCGGCCGGCTGCACCGGGTTTTCCGGCCGAGTGTCAGACCGCCCGGGTCAGGCGATGCGGTCGATGACCAGGGGCAGCAGGTCGGGCCGCGACCCAACGGGTGCGATGAAACTCACCCCGTCGAGCGCCTCGAGCGCGCGCGCGAAGCGCTCCGGGGTGTCGGTGTGCAAGGTCATCAGTCGCTCACCGGCGCGCACGAACGCTCCGGGCTTGGCGTGCAGCTCGATGCCCGCGCCCGCCTGCACCGGATCTTCCTTGCGCGCCCGGCCGGCGCCCAGGCGCCAGGCCGCGATCCCCACCTTGAGCGCGTCGAGCTGAGTGAGCACGCCGGTGCCCTCCGCGAGCACCTCGTGGGTATGCCGTGCGACCGGCAGCTGGGCGTCGGGGTCGCCGCCCTGGGCCCGGATCATCCGTCGCCAGGCGTCCATGGCGCGCCCGTCCCGCAGCGCGTCGGCAGGGTCGACACCGTCGCGACCGGCCGCCGCGAGCATCTCGCGGGCTAGCCGCACGGTGAGCTCGACGACGTCCTCCGGACCACCCCCGGCGAGCACCTCGACGGACTCGCGCACCTCCAGAGCATTTCCGGCAGTCAGCCCTAGGGGGGTCTGCATGTTGGTGAGCAGCGCCACGGTCGTGACGCCCGCAGCCGTGCCGAGGTCGACCATCGTGCGGGCCAGCTCACCGGCCCGGTCGACGTCCTTCATGAAGGCGCCGGAGCCGACCTTGACGTCCAGGACGAGCGCCCCGGTGCCCTCGGCGATCTTCTTGCTCATGATCGAACTGGCGATGAGCGGGATCGCCTCGACGGTGCCGGTGACATCGCGCAGCGCATAGAGCTTCTTGTCGGCCGGCGCGAGGCCCGCCCCCGCGGCACAGATCACCGCACCGACGTCCTCGAGCACCGCGAGCATCTCGGCATTGCTCAGCGCGGCCCGCCACCCGGGAATCGACTCCAGTTTGTCCAAGGTGCCGCCGGTGTGCCCGAGTCCGCGCCCGGACAGCTGCGGCACCGCGACCCCACACGCCGCGACGAGGGGCGCAAGGGGCAGGGTGATCTTGTCGCCGACACCCCCAGTCGAGTGCTTGTCAGCGGTGGGCCGCGAGAGCCCGGAGAAGTCCATCCGCTCCCCCGACGCGATCATCGCGCCAGTCCAGCGCGCGATCTCCCGCGGGGTCATCCCGTTGAGCAGGATCGCCATCGCCAACGCCGACATCTGCTCGTCCGCGACCACCCCTCGCGTGTAGGCGTCGATGACCCAGTCGATCTGCGGGTCACTGAGCTCACTGCGGTCGCGCTTGGCGATGATGACGTCGACGGCGTCGAAGGCCTCGCTCATCGGGTCTCCTCTCGTCGTCGGTCGGCGGCCAGATCCTCGGGCCCGAACGCCTGAGGCAGGATCTCACGCATCGGCAGGACCCCCTGGGGCGTGGCCAGCAGGCACTCCGGTCCGCCGTGCTCCCACAGCAACTGCCGGCACCGTCCGCACGGCATGAGGGGTATGCCGTGCCGCCCCACGCATGCGACGGCCCGCAGCTGTCCGCCCCCGCCCGCGACGAGGTCGGACACCATCCCACACTCGGCGCACAAGCCCACGCCGTAGGCGGCATTCTCGACGTTGCACCCGGTGACGATCCGGCCGTCGTCGACGAGTCCGGCGACCCCGACCGGAAACTCGGAGTAGGGGGCGTAGGCCCGGTCGAGCATGGCGACGGCCCGCTCCCGCAGCATGGCCCAGTCGACGTCCGGGACCGACCCGCCCGGGTGAGCGGACGGCATACCCTCGTCTGCGCCTGTCATCGCGGCTACCGGGCTTCGCCCTTGCGATAGATCTGGCCGTCCGCCTTGGGCATCCGTAGTCGTTGTGAGGCGAAGGCGAGCACGAGCAGGGTGGCGACATAGGGCGTCATGCCGGTGAACTCACGAGGCACCTCGCTGGTGAAGAAGAACCACGCGAGGGCGAGCACTCCGGTGACCACCGGGACCACCCCGGCCATCGGCTTGCCCTGCCGGCGGCGCACGATCTGCCAGATGCCCCAGGCCACCAGACCGATGGCGATCGGCAGCAGGAAGGCGTGAATGACGTCGCCGCGACCGCGCAGATTGATCGCGTCGGTGTAGCCGAACAGCGCCGCACCAGCGGTCAGCCCGCCGGGTCGCCAGTTGCCGAAGATCATCGCCGCGAGGCCGATGTAGCCGCGCCCAGCGGTCTGGCCCTCGCGATAGAGGTTGGAGGCGACCAGGGCCAAGAACCCGCCGCCCAGCCCGGCGAAACCGCCGGAGATGAGCACCGCGAGGAACTTGTGCAGGATGACGTTGACGCCGAGCGTCTCCGCCGCCTGCGGCGCCTCACCACAGGAGCGCACCCGCAAGCCGAAGGATGTGCGCCACAGCACGAACCACGTCGCGATGACGAGGAAGATCGTGAGCATCGTGATGAACGACAGGTCTTTGACCAGGGCACGCAGCAGGCTGGCGATGTCGGCGAGCAACCAGGTGCCGGACCTTTCTACCGTGCCCAGGGCGTCGGCCAGCGGCCCGATCGTCAAGCTGGGGAAAGGCTCCAAGGGCGGCGACTGAGTCGGACCTCCGCCGGGAAGGCCGGTGAAGGTGCGCGCGGCAAGGTAGGACGCGGCACCCGCGCCCAACAGGTTGACCGCCACACCGGAGACGATGTGGTCGACTCCGAAGATCACCGTGGCCAGGGCGTGAATCGCCCCGCCGATGACGCCCAACAGCACGGCGCCGAGAACGCCCCCCCACGGCCCGTAGGAGTAGGCGAAGAACGCCCCGCCCCAGGTGCCCAGGATCATCATCCCTTCCAGACCGATGTTGACCACACCGGCCCGCTCGGCCCACAGACCGCCGAGCCCGGCCAACAGGATCGGCATGGTGAGCCCGACGGCAGCCGCGAGCGAACCACTGGAGTCGATATCGCTGGCACCGGTGATCACCCGCAGGGTCGAGATGAGCACGATGGCCCCACCGACGACGGCCGGCCAGAACCACACCGGCCGCTTGCGCTTGCCCCGGTCGGGGACCGCGTCGCTAGGGGCGGCCGGGGGATTGGTCACGGTGCTGGTGCTCATGCTGCGACCTCCGCGGCTGCGTTCTGCGCCTTGGCTCGCTCGGCCGCGAGCGCGGCGGCGACATTGCGCTGCTCGATGGTGATGCTCGCCCGGCGCACGATCTCGTAGGCGATGACGACCGACAGGACGATGACGCCCTGGATGACGCCGACCAGCCGGTCGGACACCCCGGCGTTGATCTGCAGCCCGTTGGACTGCTGCTCGAGGAAGCCCCAGACGATCGCGGCGACGGCCATCCCGAGGTGGTGGTTTCGTCCCAACAGCGCGACGGCGATGCCGGAGAACCCGAGCCCGGCCTGGAAGGTCGTGCCGTAGGCGAAGTCCTGGCCGAAGAGCAACGGCATCCCGACCAACCCGGCAACGGCGCCGGACAGGATCATCGACATGAGGACCATCCGCTTGACCTTGACCCCGCTGGCGATGGCGGCGGTCTCGGACCGGCCGGTCGCGCGCAAGTCGAAGCCGAAGCGGGTCTTGTTGAGGATGAACCAGTAGAGGAAGCCGACCAGGACCGCGAGGAAGATCAGGCCGTAGATCTCGCGCTGCTGCTCGCCGATGGTCACCGGTATGCCGGGCACCCGCGAGCTCTCGGGGATGGTCTTGGTGTTGGTGACATTGCTGCCCTCGGACGACAGCGCGACCTTCTGCAGGAAGTAGGCCACCAGATAGGTCGCGATGGCATTGAGCATGATCGTCGAGATGACCTCGGAGACACCGCGGGTGACCTTGAGCCAGCCGGCGATCGCGGCCCAGAGCCCGCCGGCCAGCATCGCGACGAGCAACGACACGAGGATGTTGAGCCACCCTGGCAACCAGGCCTGACCGGCGAAGACCGCGGCAGCGAAGGCCGCGACCCGGTACTGCCCGTCGACGCCGATGTTGAACAGGTTCATCCGGAACCCAATGGCGACGGCAACCGCGGACAAATAGAGCACGACCGCCGAGTTGACGATGGCGATCGTCAGGCGCGGGCTGGGCAGCCGCAGCAACTGGGCCCAGACCTCACCGACCGGGTCCTTGGCGGCCAGCAGGATGATCGAGGTGATGACCATCGCCACGAGGATCGACAGCACCGGCGCGGCGAGCGCCATGAGGATCTTGCGCGGGGAGAAGCTCACTGGACGTCCTCCTTGGCGTGGCCGTCGGCGCCGGTCATCGCGGCACCCAACTCTTCTCGGGTGACGACATCGGGATCGAAGGGCGCCGAGAGGCCGCCGCGGAGAATGACCCGGATGGTGTCGGAGAGCCCGACGAGTTCCTCGAGGTCGGCCGAGATGAGCAGCACCGCCATGCCCTCGCGGCGAGCCTTCTTGATGATCGACCAGATCGAGGCCTGTGCCCCGACGTCGACCCCACGGGTGGGGTGGGCGGCGATGAGCACCCGCGGGGCGTGGTGCATCTCGCGGCCGACGATGAGTTTCTGTTGGTTGCCGCCGGAGAGCGATCCGGAGGTGACGTTGATCGACGGGGTGCGTACGTCGAAGTCCTTGACGATCGCCTCGGTGTCGGCCTTGGCCGCCTTGGCGTCGATGAGTTGGCCCTTGACGTTGGGGGCTTGGGTCTGGTGGCCGAGGATGACGTTTTCCCAGAGCGGCGCCTCGAGCAGCAGGCCGTGCCGGTGGCGGTCCTCGGGGATGTAGCCGACGCCGGCCTCGCGAATCTCCCGGACCTCCCAGTCGGAGATGTCCTCGTTCTCCAGCAGGATGCGCCCGGAGCTCGGCTCGCGCATCCCCATGATGACCTCTACGAGTTCGGCCTGGCCGTTGCCCTCGACGCCCGCGATGCCGACGATCTCGCCGGCATGGATGGTCAGGCTGACGTTGTCCAGGACCTTGCGTTGTCCCGCCGGGCCGGACAGGTCGACGCCCTCGACGGTGAGGACCGGCCGGTCGGTGACGGTGGACTCCTCGGTGCTCGGCGACGGCAGCGCCGACCCGACCATGAGTTCGGCAAGCTGGCGGGCCGTGGTCGTCTTGGGGTCGGCGGTGGCAACCGTCGTGCCCCGGCGGATGACCGTGATGTCGTCGGCGACCGAAAGCACCTCGTCGAGTTTGTGCGAGATGAACATGACCGTCAGGCCCTCGGCCTTGAGCTCGCGCAGGTTGTCGAAGAGCTCGGCGACCTCCTGCGGCACCAGGACCGCGGTGGGCTCGTCGAGGATGAGGATCTTGGCCCCGCGGTAGAGCACCTTGAGGATCTCCACCCGCTGCCGGGCGCCGACGCCGAGATCTTCGACGAGGTCGTCCGGGTCGACATCCAGGCCGTATTCCTTGGAGATCGCTCGGATTCTGGTGCGGGCACCGTCACCGATGCCGTGCAGCTTCTCGGCTCCGAGGACGACGTTCTCCAGCACGGTGAGGTTGTCGGCAAGCATGAAGTGCTGGAACACCATGCCGATGCCCACGTCGATCGCCTCGGTCGGGCTCTTGAGCGTCACGACCTGACCGTTGACGGTGATCGTGCCCTCGTCGGGCTGCTGCACCCCATAGAGGATCTTCATCAGGGTGGACTTGCCGGCCCCGTTCTCGCCCACCAGGGCATGCACGGTGCCGCGCCGGACCGACAGCTCGATGTCCTTGTTGGCCACCACACCGGGGAAGCGTTTGGTGATGCCGTGCAACTCGACGGCATACGAGTCCGTCGCGGTGGGGCCGGTCGAAGCCGAGCGCCCTGCTGGGTTGTCCGTGGCGCTGATGACGCACGCTCCTCATTCGGCCCGCTGGGCGGGCATTCCGCTGGGATGGACCGGGTCGGCACTGACCCCGGGGGACGCGAGACCGCTCAACCTACGCCAAACGCCGGCCCGGGGACACCCTTTGGGCGCCCCGAACCGGCGTCCGGTTCAGTGCAGATTCATTGCAGCATCACGGCTTGGTGGGAACCGTGATCTTGCCGTCGATGATCTGCTGCTTGAAGTCATCGAGCTTGCTCTTGATGTCGTCGACCTGTCCGCCGGTCGTCGCGTAGCCGACGCCGTTGACCTTGAGGTTGAAGACCTTCTCGCCAGACTTGAAGGAGCCTTCCTTGACCGACTTGATGAAGTCGAAGACACCCACGTCGACCTTCTTGAGCATCGAGGTGAGGATGACGTC
>JBGAQV010000059.1:0-17186 GCA_044220505.1 Dermatophilaceae bacterium | reverse complement strand
TCCCGGTCGTACTTCGCTCTTCTCGTAGACATCTCAATCCTCATTGTCGATGCCTCCACACTTCGGGGGGAACCTCAATCCGTAAGGTCTGAGGCGCCCCGGAGGACCAGGCGGCCACTCCACCGGAGCCACCATGTCGGCGATCAAGGCTCAGCCACACCTGGCCCTCCCGGGCCACCTCAGACCTTACGGATCGAGGCTGAGATCCACGCTCGGGTATGCCGTGGATGACCCCACCGCCCATGCGTGCCTCAGCTACCGAGGGTGCAGGTCGTTGCGCTGCTCGACGGCGACTCTCGCCTTTGGGTGCCTCGGCTACCGAGTTCGTAACCGGCGAACCGCCGCCAGGGGACCATCCCGGCCCCTGCCGGGTATCCAGACCCCGTGCACTGTACTCGGGCACAGTTCTCGCGCACAGTGATCGACCATTGGTCGCGGGCTATTGGAGCAGAGCCACGACCACGTGGTGCCGGAGGCTGGGGATAACTCACAACGCCATGACTGCAACTGCCCCATGATGGCGGCATGCCACCACTACGAGGGACGCAGTACTCGAGGCCGACACCGTTACCGCCCGGTGACAGACCGCGGCTGGGGCTCTCCATCGTGAGCCGACAATGGCGCGAAGGGGCCATGCGGACGCAGCGGCCCGATGTCGAGGATGCGCGGAATCTGTTCGTCTTGCTGCGCAATGCGCACGTGCTCCTCGAACGGCAACTCGGCGAGGTGGTGGCAAGGATCATCTTGGCCGATGCCACAACCCACCACGAAGGCGGCGGCGCAACGCGGAGGGCAGTGAGCGGGCTCGAGGCATGGGATCGCAGCAGGCGCACAGCTGGCAACCTGGTGGGGGATGCTGGCAGATGGGACGGGGATGGCGAAGGGGGAGACGGGGGAGCTTGGGTAGTGAACCTGACGGTCGTGGACGTTCACCTGTTGCGGAGGCTGGCGGTCAGACCGTCCTCCACTGCCCTGCTTGCGGAGTATCTGCTGTGCACCCATCCCACGGTCAGGCGCCGGATGGCGGTGCTCGAGGGGAGCGGTCTCATTGATCGATCGCCGTCGTATCGCGACAGTCGGATGAATACCCTCACGCTCAGTGACACGGGGCGGGAGGTGGTCCAGATGATCGAGCGCGCCATGGACGGGCTGCTCGACGTCATCGGTGACGACGTGCCGTCCGAGCATTGGCGAGCGCTCCTTCAGGACCTCGACACGCTGTCGGGGTAACCGACCACATAGCGGTAACCGACCACGTGGCCGTTGCCGAGAAAGGTGATAGGCCTAGTTTCGTGACTGGGCTGACCCAAACGTTGATCGTCGCCGCAGCCATTGTCGACAGCCTCGCTACTCCCAGAGTGGTGCTGTCGGCGCGACGGCGGGCTCCCGCCGAGCTTGCCGGCCGATGGGAGTTGCCCGGCGGCAAGGTCGAGGCCGGTGAAACCCCAGTCGATGCCCTCCACCGGGAGCTGGCTGAGGAGCTGGGCCTGCGAGTGAACCTGGCAGACCAATTGCCCGGCCCGTTGCCCGATGACACTTGGCCCTTGGTCGGGCAACTACACATGGCGGTGTGGTGGGCGACGCCGATCGCCGAGGGGGGCCGGTCGAAGGGCCGAGCGGACGGCATACCGACAGCGGGCGAAGCCCACGACGAGGTGCGGTGGCTGGCCCGCGGGCAGCTCTGGGAGATCCCGTGGCTCGACCCCGACATCCCCATCGTGCACGCCATCGCCGAGCGGCTGTAATTCCGATCCTGGAAGTGCTGCGAGACTGTCCCCTATGCCTTCGCAGTCCACCGAATCTCCGGCGCGCCCGGCCGCCCAGTTGCGGCGCACCGACGTGCGCAATGTCGCCATCGTCGCCCACGTCGACCACGGCAAGACCACCCTCGTCGACAAGATGCTCTGGCAGGGCGGCGCCTTCGGTGCGCACCAGCATGTCGAGGAACGCGCGATGGACAGCGGAGACCTGGAGCGTGAGAAGGGCATCACGATCCTCGCGAAGAACACCGCGATCCACTACAACGGCCCGTCCGCCGTCGCTGCCGGTCACCCGGAGGGCGTGACCATCAACATCATCGACACCCCTGGGCACGCCGACTTCGGCGGCGAGGTCGAGCGTGGGCTGTCGATGGTCGATGGGGTGGTCTTGCTCGTCGACGCCTCTGAGGGGCCGCTGCCGCAGACCCGGTTCGTGCTGCGCAAGGCGCTCACGGCGCACAAGCCGGTCGTGCTGTGCATCAACAAGGTCGACCGCCCCGATGCCCGGATCGCCGAGGTCGTCGACGAGGTCTACGAGCTGTTCATGGACCTGCTCGAGGGTTCCGAGGACGAGCGCCACCATGACGCAGCGCTGGAGTTCCCCATCGTCTATGCCTCGGCCAAGGCCGGCCGCGCCAGCCTCAACCGGCCGGAGGACGGTGGGCTGCCGGACAACGGTGACCTCGAACCGCTCTTCGCGACAATCATGGAGACCATCCCGGCGCCGGTCTTCCAAGAGGGCGCGCCGCTGCAGGCCCACGTGACCAATCTCGACTCGTCCAACTTCCTCGGACGCCTGGCGCTCCTGCGGGTCTACAACGGCACCATCCGCAAGGGCCAGCAGGTGGCGTGGATCAGGCGCGACGGATCGGTGGCCAAGGTCAAGATCACCGAGTTGCTCATGACGGAGGGCCTGGAGCGCAAGCCGCTGGACCCCGACAAGCACGCCGGCCCTGGCGACATCATCGCCATCGCCGGCATCGACGACATCATGATCGGCGAGACCCTCGCCGACCCGGACAACCCGCGACCCTTGCCACTCATCACCGTTGACGAGCCGGCCATCTCGATGACCATCGGCACCAACACCTCGCCGATGGCCGGCCGGGTCCGCGGCGCCAAGGTCACGGCCCGCCTGGTCAAGGACCGGATCGAGCGCGAACTCGTCGGCAATGTCTCCATCCGGGTGCTGCCCACCGAACGCCCCGACACCTGGGAGGTCCAGGGCCGCGGCGAGCTGGCCCTGGCGATCCTCGTCGAGCAGATGCGCCGGGAGGGCTTCGAGCTCACCGTGGGCAAGCCCCAGGTGGTCACCAAGCTCGTCGACGGCAAGGTCCACGAGCCCATGGAACGCCTGACCGTCGACATCCCCGAGGAGTTCCTCGGTACGGTCACCCAACTCATGGCCGCCCGCAAGGGACAGATGGAGCAGATGACCAATCACGGCACCGGCTGGGTCCGGATGGAGTTCGTCGTGCCGTCGCGCGGGCTCATCGGGTTCCGCACCGAGTTCCTCACCGAGACCCGCGGCACCGGCATCGCCCACCACGTGTTCGAGGGGTATGCCGGGTGGGCCGGTCCCATCACCACCCGCCTGACCGGATCGCTGGTCGCCGACCGCAGCGGCCCGGCCACCTCGTATGCGATGTTCAACCTCCAGGAGCGCGGCACCCTCTTCGTCGAGCCGACAACCGAGGTCTACGAGGGGATGATCGTCGGCGAGAACTCCCGCACCGAGGACATGGACGTCAACATCACCAAGGAGAAGAAGCTCTCCAACGTGCGCTCGTCGACCTCGGAGGTGCTCGAGCGGCTCATCCCGCCGCGGCGCCTGTCGTTGGAGCAGTCCCTGGAGTTCTGCCGCGAAGACGAGTGTGTCGAGGTCACCCCGGAGGCGGTGCGCATCCGTAAGGTCGTGCTCGACCAGATCGAACGCGCACGCACCGCAGCTCGCGCCCGGGCTGCGGCCAAGTCCGGGGATTAACCGAAGGACAAACCGAGGGACACACCGAGGGGTCAACCGAGGGACGACCAAGGGGTACGGCTGAATGAGCAAGTCAGTGTTGCGGCTCAGGACAACCGCCATGGCGGCGGTGGCTGTCGTGCTCACCGCCGCGCTGGTCGGCTGCACCACCACTCCGGGTGACGCCGCGCCGAGCGCGACGCCGGCGGGAGCGAGCGCTGGGACCGGACCCACCGGCATACCTGGGTCGGCGGGTGGTGTTCCTGGTGGCACGGTGCGGTTGCTCACCGACCGGACGATGGCGCTGTGGGATCCTGCGCGAGTCGGCCCCGGCCCCGAACAGGCGGTGGCGCTGCGGACCTTTCTGCGCACCCTCACTGGTTACCCGGCCGGCGGACTGGGCGGAGCTGCCGGACTCACCGGCGACCTCGCGACCGACACCGGCGCGGCCACCGAGGGCGGGAGGGTGTGGACCTTCACCCTGCGCGACGGGCTGGCTTGGGAGGACGGTCAGGCGCTCACCTGCCAGGATGTGAAATACGGGGTTTCCCGCAACTTCGCCCGCACCCAAGTGCCGGGTGGCTCGTCCTATCCCTTCACCCTGCTGGACATCCCCCGGATCAAGAACGCCACCGGGGCCGACGTCTCGGCCTATGGCGGACCTTTCGAGCCCACCGGCCAGGACCTGTTCGACAAGGCCGTCAGCTGCGCCGAGCGCACGATCACCTTCCGGCTCAAGGTGGCCGTCCCGGACTTCCCGCACGTCGTGGCGATGCCGGCCTTCGCGCCCTATCGCGCGGACAAGGACCGCGGCGCGGCGGGCGGTTTCGACGTCTTCTCCTGCGGGCCATACCGATTGGAGAGGGGCTGGTCCTCGGGCAGCGGCGGCACATTCGTGCGCAACCCGCAGTGGAAGGCCGATTCCGATCCGCTGCGCAAGGCACTGCCGGACGCGATCGACCTGCGCGAGGGCATTCCGCTGGCCAGCCTCGCGACCCGGCTCATCGAAAGCAAGGCTCCCGACGACACGGCGATCGGCCTCACCGAACTTCCCCGCACGGTCCTCGAGCAGGCCCGCGTCGACCAGGGGGCCAGCGCGCGCGTCACCACCCCGCGCAGCGGCACGGTCGAACACCTGCTCCCCAATTTCCGCAGCCCAGTCATGACCAATCCGACTGTGCGCCAAGCATTTGCGATGGCGACTGATCGCGAAGCCTTCGCCACGGCATACGGGACCGACCTCATGCGTCCCACGTATGCCGTGCTCGCCGCGGCCGTGCCGGGCAGTGGGCAGACCTCGCCGTTCGGCACGCCACCCAGCGGCGACCCAGCCGCAGCCCAGGCGCTGCTCACCGCTGCGGGCATTGCGCTCCCGGTGCAGGTCAAGGTCGCCTACCGCAGTTCACCGACCGCCGACGCCGCCTTCGCCGCACTCAAAACACGGTGGGAGGCAGGTGGATTCGCGGTGGAACTGGCCGCACTCGGCGAGAACTACTACCGCACCATCGCCGAACCCGACGCCGCGACGGCATACGACGTATTTCGCGCAGCGTGGTTCGCCGACTATCCCTCGGGGGCAGCCGTCATCCCGAGCATCTTCGACGGCCGGATCAACCTCACGGCGACGAGTTCCGGCACCGATTACGGCTACTTCAACGACGACGCGGTGAACACCGGGATCGAGGCCGCGTATGCCGTCATCGACCCGGCCGAGCGCGCGGCGGCGTGGGGGGCTCTCGATCTCACCATCGCCAAGCTCGGCGGCCATGTGGCGTTGGGGGAGCGGCAGCGGGTCTTCCTGCACGGATCGTCGATCACTGGGTATGTCGACAACCCATTCTTCGGCGGGTGGCCGGATCTGGCCGCTGTCGGGGTCGCTTCGTGAGGGTCTGGAGCGCCGCGAGCCCTGGGAAGGGCACATCTGGATCACGATCCGGAGAACAAGGCCGCTCGGGTCGTTCCACAGCGTGGACAGTCGGGCTATGGTGAGCCACGGCCTACCGGTGCGTAGCAGTGCGCCCGGAAGACCCCCCTCCCCGAGTATCGACGGAAAGGAACGGCACGGATGAGCGCTCCCGCCGCACCGGAAAAAGTGCAGCCTCCGCCGCCGGACGCCGCTGTTTCCGCGACAGACGGGGCCGTTGCCATCAAAGGTCGCACCCCGTGGGAGATCGTCCGCAGCCGGCTGGCGCGCGACAAGATCACCATGACGGCGTTCGTCTTCTCGGTGCTGATCGTCGTCGTCGCAGCCACCTCGCCGTTCATGGTCAAGCTCGGCTGGCTACGTCCGGACGACTTCAACCCGGACCTCGTCAAGGGCCTCGGGTCACTCCCCGAGGGCTTTGCCGGCGGCATCTCGCGCGACCACTGGCTCGGCGTCGAGCCGGGCACCGGACGTGATCTCTTCTCCCGTATCGTCACCGGTATCACCACGTCGTTGACGGTCGCGATCCTCGCCACCCTCATCTCCGTTGTCCTCGGCGTGACGCTCGGTCTGGTCGCGGGCTTCTCCAAGGGTCGGTTGGACTGGCTGATCAGCCGCTTCCTCGACCTGGTGCTGTCGTTCCCGAGCACCCTCATGCTGCTCTCGCTCGGGCCGGTGCTCGTCAGCCGGATCGCCTCGATCATGGGCATCTCCTCGGCCGATAACAAGGCCAAGGTCGCCTTCATGGCCTTGGTGCTCGGGTTCTTCGGCCACCCGTTCTTCGCCCGCATCATCCGCGGCCAGGTGCTGTCACTGCGCGAGCGTGAGTTCGTCGAGGCGGCGCGGTCGCTCGGTGCTCGGGCCGGCCGGATCTACTTCAAAGAGCTGCTGCCGCACCTCTGGGCCCCGATCCTGGTCTACACGACGCTCATCCTGCCGGCCAACATCTCCGCCGAAGCCGCACTGGGCTTCCTCGGGGTCGGCATCAACCCCCCCACGGCCTCGCTCGGGGCGATCCTGAACGACTCGGTCGCATACGCCATCCCCGACCCGGCGTACTTCATCTTCCCGGGGCTCACGGTGTTCCTCATCGTGCTCGCCTTCAACTTGCTCGGCGATGGCCTCCGGGATGCCCTCGACCCCAAGGCCGACCGGTCGTGACCGGCGGTTCCTGGGGTAGGGCCCAACCACTCATCGGTTCTTTATGCGGGATCGATGTGGAACAGCTCGCAGCAACCGCTGCGGCTCAGTCCGTCGCGCCAGCGACGGGTAGCGCTCACAAGGAGATTGCATGATGCGCACGAAGAAGGGCGCGATCGGCGTCGCCCTCGGTGCGGTGGTCGCACTCGCGGCGGCTGCGTGCAGCAGTGGAGGGAGCACGGCCACCAGCACGAGTTCCGCGGCCGCTGCCACCAAGGGTGGAACCATCTACATGGTCAACCTCGGTCCGCAGGAGCACTGGGACCCCCAGCGGATCTACATCGGCGCGGACATCGAGTTCGCCAGCCGGGTCATGTACCGCAGCCTGACCACCTACACCGCGGGCAAGGACGCCAAGGTTGTTCCCGACCTGGCGACCGACACGGGCACCATGTCCGATGGCGGCAAGATGTGGAAGTTCACGCTGAAGGACGGCGTGAAGTGGGAAGACGGCCAGGACATCAAGTGCGAGGACGTCAAGTACGGCCTCTCGCGCACGTTCGCCCAGGACGTCATCACCGGTGGCCCGAACTACATCATCACCTTCCTCGACGTCCCGTCGGCGGCTGACGGCTCGTCCGTCTACAAGGGCCCCTACACCAAGGAAGGCCAGGCCGAGTTCGACAAGGCCGTCTCCTGTGAGGGCAAGACGATCACCATCAAGTTCAAGACCCCCTGGACCGACTTCAACGTCGCGTCCGCCGGTCTGCTGGCCTACGCGCCGTACCGCGCCGACATGGACAAGGGTGAGGCCAGCGACTACGCGATCTTCTCCTCCGGCCCGTACAAGCTCGAAGGCACCTTCGACAAGGACAAGGGCGGCAAGTTCGTCCGCAACCCGAACTGGGACGAGAAGACCGACACGGTCCGCAAGGCCTACCCGGACGTCATCCAGTACGACCTCGGTGTCCAGGGTGACACCATCTACGAGCGCCTGCTGGCTGACTCGGGCAACGACAAGTTCATGGTGACCCAGGGCTCGGCCCCGCCGGCCAAGCTCGCCCAGATCGCGGCTGACGCCAACGTCATGAAGCGCACGGTCAACCCGACCTCGCCGTACACGGACTACATCCAGCCCAACGTCAAGAGCGCCGCGTTCACCAATGAGAAGGCCCGCCAGGCCTTCGCGATGGCGACCAACAAGGACGCTTACATCACGGCTCTCGGTGGCTCGCAGGTTGCCGTGGCGACCAACGCCATGTGCAACAAGGAACTCCCGTGCTACCAGGACTCGAACCCCTTCGGCACCCCGTCCAAGGGTGACCCCGAAGCGGCCAAGAAGGTCCTCACCGACGCCGGCATCGCGACCCCGGTCAACATCACGGTCGTCTACCGCTCGCGTCCGACCTCGGACAAGGCCTTCGCGGCACTCAAGTCCGACTGGGACAAGGCTGGCTTCAACGTCACGCTTGAGCCGCTGACCGCGAAGTACTACGCGACCATCCAGAGCCCCGCCTACGCCACGAAGGACGCCTTCTGGGCCGGCTGGGGTGCTGACTGGCCGTCGGGTTCGACCGTTCTGCCTCCGCTGTTCGACGGCCGCGTCAACATCAGCGCCGGCGGCTCGGGCCAGGACTACGGCTACTTCAACGACACCGAGGTCAACGCGGCGATCGACAAGGCCTACACCATCACCGACTCCGCCGAGCGCGAGAAGGCATGGGGAGCCATCGACGCGATGATCGTCAAGAAGACCGGCGTCATCCCGTTGATCAACCAGAAGTTCACCTTCACCTTCGGGTCGAGCGTCAAGAACTTCGAGGTCAACTCCCTCATGGGTGGCTACGTCGACTTCGCGAACATCGCAGTCAAGTAAGCCAACCGACCGCACGACCCTTGCGCTGCCGCTCCGCCTGCCGCGGACCGGTAGCCCGCCACCTCAGCCGCCACCGGCTGATACCCCGCGCGCACGGAAGGCAGGTGACTGCCCGGACACCCCGGGTCGACCCGAATGTTCTTCTACATCATCAGAAGGCTCATCTCGGTCGTCGTGATGCTGCTCATCATCAGCATGACGACGTTCCTGCTCTTCTTCGCAGCACCCGAGGACCCAGCCCGGCTCACCTGCGGCAAGAACTGCACCCCGGCCGTCATCGAGGGCAACCGCAAGGCCCTCGGCTACGACAAGCCGCTGGCCGTGCAGTACGCCAAGTTCGTCCAGGGCATCTTCGTCGACCGCAAGTACCCCGACGACCCAGAGCTGCAGGCCAAGTCGCCCGAGATCGTCACGACCTGCGAGGCCCCCTGCCTGGGCTACTCGGTCATGGCCCACAAATCGGTCACCGAGATCGTCAAGGACACCCTGCCGGTGTCTGCGTCGATCGCGCTGGCAGCCTTCGTGCTCTGGATGATCGCGGGGGTGAGCGGCGGCATCATCGCCGCGCTCAACCGCGGCAAATGGCTCGACCGCGTGATCGTCGGTCTGGCCCTCATCGGATTTTCACTGCCGACCTTCTTCATCGGTCTGTTGCTGCTGACTTTCGTCGCCATCAAGATGAAGCTCGTCGAGATCCCGCGTTTCGTGCCCATCACCGAGGATCCGCTGGCCTGGGCGCAATCCCTGACTCTGCCGGCCATCACCCTGGCGATGGTCTTCGCCGCCTCCTACGTGCGGCTGACCCGCGCCTACATGCTCGAGACGATGTCCGAGGACTACATCCGTACCGCCCGGGCCAAGGGCGTCAAGGAGTCCATCGTCATCCGCAAGCACGGCCTGCGCGCGGCGCTCACTCCGATCGTCACCGCGGCGGGCATGGACCTCGGCGGTCTGCTCGGCGGCGCGGTGATCACCGAGCAGGTCTTCGGGTTCCGCGGCTTGGGCTATACCGCGGTGAGAGCGATCGAGACCACCGACCTGCCGATCATCGTCGGCATCGTCATCGTGGCCTCGACATTCGTCGTCGTGGCCAACCTCGTCGTAGACATCCTCTACGGCGTCATCGACCCGCGCGTGCGGCTGACCTGAGGTGGGTGACATGACACAGCAGAGCGCAGGCATGCCGCAGGACCGGTCCGCGACGACGGCGGTGCCGCGGCCCGCGGCGCCCGTCCAGGGCGCTCCCGCGGCGGTTCCGTCGAACCTTGGCTACCTCGACGTTCGCGACCTCAAAGTGCACTTCCCGACCGACGACGGCGTCGTCAAGGCGGTCGAGGGGGTCTCCTTCCGGATCGACCGCGGCGAGACGATCGGGATCGTCGGCGAGTCCGGCTCCGGTAAGTCGGTCACCAGCCAGGCCATCCTCGGCCTGCATCGCCGCACTCGGGCCCAGACGTCCGGCCAGATCTGGCTCGACGGTGAAGACCTCATGTCGGTCTCCGACGAGCGGATGCGCGAGCTGCGCGGCAACAAGATGGCGATGATCTTCCAGGACCCGCTGTCGGCGATGCACCCCTACTACACCGTCGGTGCGCAGATCATCGAGGGCATCCGGGTGCACCACCCAGACCAGTCGAAAGCGCAGGCCAAGACCCGCGCGATCGAGTTGCTCGGTCTGGTCGGCATTCCCAGCCCGGCGCGCCGGGTGGACCAATACCCGCACGAGTTCTCCGGTGGGATGCGCCAGCGCGCCATGATCGCCATGGCCCTGTCCAACGACCCGTCGCTGCTCATCGCCGACGAACCCACGACCGCGCTCGACGTCACCGTGCAGGCTCAGATCCTCGACCTCATGCGCAAGCTGCAGGCCGAGTTCGGGTCGGCGATCATCATGATCACCCACGATTTGGGTGTCGTCGCCGAGATGGCCGACGAGATCCTCGTGATGTATGGCGGCAAGGCCGTCGAGCACGGTCCGGTCGAGGAGGTCTTCTACCGCCCGCAGCACCCCTACGCCTGGGGTCTGCTCACGTCCATGCCGAGGTTGGACCGGGCGCGCACCGAGCGGCTCAACCCCGTGCCCGGCAACCCGCCGTCGCTCATCAACATCCCGCCGGGCTGTGCCTTCCACCCGCGCTGTGCCTACCAGAGTGAGGCGCCGCCGCAGGCCTGCCCGACGATCGTCCCGGACCTCATCGAATGTGGCCCCGACCATCTCGTCCGCTGCCACATCCCGACGGCACGCCGGAGCGAGCTGTTCGAGTCTGACATCAAGCCGCGGCTGTAAGGAAAGAGGGCCACCCGTGAGCACTGCCACCCCCGAGGCATCGGTGCCGTCCCCGTCGGCGGCGCGCAAGGTCGCCGACGCTGCAGCTGATAAGGCCGCCGGCGGTCCGCCGTTGCTGCGGCTCACCGAGCTCACCAAGCACTTCCCGCAGTTCCGCCAAACCCTCGTCAAGCGGTCGGACAACCCGGTCCGCGCGGTCGACGGCGTCTCCTTCGACCTGCGCAAGGGCCAGACCCTGGGACTGGTGGGCGAGTCCGGCTGCGGCAAGTCCACGGTGGGGCGCACCCTGCTGCGGCTGCTGGAGCCGACGAGCGGCACCATCGAGTTCGAAGGCCGCGACATCACCCACGTGAGCGGCCATGATCTGCGGATGCTGCGCCGCGAGATGCAGATGATCTTCCAGGACCCCTATGGCTCGCTCAACCCGCGCCAGACCATCGGGTCGATCATCGCCGCGCCCTTCGAGATCCAGGGCATCAAGCCCGAGGGCGGCACCCGCAAGACGGTCCAGGACCTGATGGCCCGTGTCGGGCTCAACCCTGAGCACTACAACCGCTACCCGCACGAGTTCTCCGGTGGCCAGCGCCAGCGCATCGGTGTCGCCCGCGCCATCGCGTTGCGGCCCAAGCTCATCGTCTGTGACGAGCCGGTCTCCGCCCTCGACGTGTCGATCCAGGCCCAGGTCGTCAACCTGCTGGAAGACATCCAGACCGAGCAGCAGCTGTCCTACGTCTTCATCGCGCACGACCTGTCGGTGGTCCGCCACATCTCCGACCGGGTCGTCGTGATGTATCTCGGCAAGCTCATGGAAGAGGCCGACCGCGACGAGCTCTACGAGCAGCCGCGCCACCCCTACACGCACGCTTTGCTCTCGGCCGTGCCGGTGCCCGACCCGCACAAGGGCCAGAAGAAGGAGCGCATCCTGCTCAAGGGTGACCTGCCCAGTCCGCAGAACCCGCCCAGTGGTTGTGTCTTCCGCACGCGCTGCCCCAAGGCGGTCGAGAAGTGTGCCGCCGAGGTGCCCGTGCGCACCGAGATCGCGCCCAACCACTTCGTCGCCTGTCACTTCCCCGAGGAGCGCCAGGTCCTCTAGGTGGGACGGTTGCTGCTCGTCCACGCACACCCCGACGACGAGACTCTCGCGACCGGAGTGGCCATCGCCGATGCCCTGCACCGTGGGCACCATGTCGACCTCATCACGGCCACCCTCGGTGACGAGGGGGAGGTCATCCCGCCGGAGTTGGCGCACCTCGTCGCTGCCCGCGATGACACCCTCTGGGCACATCGCCGCGGCGAGCTGTCCCGCGCGATGGCGGCGCTCGCCACCGCCGCGCGCCACGGCGCGGTGCTGCGGCATACGGTGCTCGGCGACGGGGATTGGAGTATGCCGGGGAAGCCGGCCACCGAGGCACCGGCCAGGTGGCGGGACAGCGGGATGGCCGGGACCTCGAGCGCGGAGCATCCGCGAGCCTGGGTGCGGGCCGATCTCGATGAGGCGGCCGCCGCGATGGCTGTCGTCATCGCGGACGCCCGGCCAGATGTCGTCGTGACCTACGACCCCGGTGGGGGCTACGGTCACCCCGACCACATCCGCACCCGCGAGGTCCTCCTCGCGGCACTCCGGCGCCTGCCGGAGGGCAACCGTGCGCGGCGACGTTTCGACATCGTCACCCCTGCGACGTGGGCGCGGGGGGACCGCGAGTGGCTCGCCGAGCACGTGCCGGCCGAGGGCGGCCTGCACATCCCCACCCGCACCGAACCGTATGCCGTGTCGGTCGTCCCCGACGCGGCCGTGAGTCACGTCGTGCACGCTCCGGCGCTGGTGGAATTCCAGTCAGTCGCACTCCAGGGTCACGCCACCCAGGTCACCGTGGGAGACGGGTATTACGCGCTGAGCAACAACATCGCGGCGCGGCTGTCCGGCCGGGAGGGCTTCGCAGCGCGAGGCGTCGTCGACGATGAGCTCATCGGTGTCGAAAAGCCTTGGAAGACAAGCCTTTTCGACTAGGCAGGGCTAGAGTTCCGGCGGTCGTTGGAGATAGCGGTAGCCGTTGAAAGCCGCGAAACCGAAGCCCGAATACAGGTGCCGCGCAACGGTGTTGGACTCCTCGACGTGGAGATACAAGCGCCCGCAACCGCGTTCCTGAGCCAATGCGGCCATCGTGGTGAGCAGGTGCGTGGCCAGGCCGCGGCGGCGGTGTGTCGGGGACACCCACATGGCGTGGATGCCGCCCCACCGGCGGGTCATCGCCAGCCGTCCGATCGCCAAGGGCCGCTGCGCAGCCGGGATGAGCACACTGGCGTTTGCCGAGACTACGCCGCCGCTGCGCGGCACCTCCGGGGCGGGAATCGACACGAACACTTGCCGCATCGACCCGGTGAGTACCGCCTCGGCGACCTTGGGGGTCGGCAACCGCCGGTATGCCGCGAACCCCGCCATCCAGTCGGGGGACAGGTCGGCCTCGACCCGCACGGGGGTGGCCGCATCCCAGATGGGGTGTTCGCGCCCGGCCGCGATGATCTGCTCCGTGTCGGCCGTCATCGTCATGACCCACTCGCCGGATTGATACCCGCGATGGGCCAGCAGCGCGGCCAACGCCCCGTCGGTCATCTCGCCCTGGGCGTCGGTGGGGAGGGAGAAGATCGGCGGCAGGTCGCGGGCGGCATACCAGGCCTCGATCGAACTCACCGCCTCGAGCAGGTGCTCTTGCGGGCGGCCGGTGACCAGCACGGAGTTGCCTCGCAGAGTGAAACCGAAGCTCGCGCGCAACAGCCAAGGACCCAATGGTTCGGTCTCGATCGCGGGCCAGCCGTCGGCCGCGACGGCGGCGAGTTCGACGTCGGCTGCAGATGCCGCGACCGGGGTGTCCGCCGCGCGCCCAGAGAACCCGTGGTGCTCCACCTGCGGCATAATAGGCCCGAACCGCTCCGCGTCCGCAGGAGGACCACTCATGACTTACGTCATCGCCCAACCGTGCGTCGATGTCAAGGACAAGGCCTGCGTCGAGGAGTGTCCGGTCGACTGCATCTACGAGGGCGAGCGGATGCTCTACATCCACCCCGACGAGTGCGTCGACTGCGGCGCCTGCGAGCCGGTGTGCCCGGTCGAGGCGATCTACTACGAAGACGATGTCCCGGCCGAATGGGCCGACTACTACAAGGCCAATGTCGAGTTCTTCGACGACCTGGGCAGCCCCGGGGGCGCGGCCAAACTCGGCCTCATCGCCAAGGACCACGCTCTCGTGTCGGCGCTGCCTCCGCAGGCGACCGACCACTGAGACGGGGCCGTCCTGCGCGTCAGCCCGCCTCCGCTTCCTGACTTTCCCTGGGACTCGCTCGTCCCGTTCAGACGGCGCGCGGCCGTCCATCCTGACGGCCTGGTCGACCTCTCGGTCGGCACCCCCGTCGATGCGACCCCGAGCGTCGTCCGGCACGCGCTCGAGGCGGCCTCGGACTCACCGGGCTATCCGCTGACCGTCGGCACCCAGGCCCTGCGTGCCGCGATCGTCGACTGGTTCGAGCGCCGCCGAGGCGTGCCCGGTCTGCGGCCCGACCAGGTGCTGCCGACGATCGGCAGCAAGGAACTCGTGGCCTGGCTACCCACCCTGTTGGGTCTGGGGCCCGGCGACCTCGTGGGCATCCCTCGGGTGGCCTACCCGACCTATGACGTGGGAGCCCGGCTGGCCCGGGCTACCCCCGTGGTCGTCGACGGCCTCGCGGCGTTCGGCCCGCTCACCCCATCGACGACGCCCAAGCTGCTGTGGATCAACAGCCCGGGCAACCCGACCGGAGCCGTGCTCGGGGTCGAACACCTGGCCAAGGTCGTCGACTGGGCCCGCCGCCACGATGTCGTCGTCGCCAGCGACGAGTGTTATGCCGAGCTCGACTGGCGGCCGCCTGACCCCCGGCGGCCAGGTCCACGGCATACCACCCCGAGCATTCTCGACCCGGCTGTGACCGGGGGGAGCACCGACAACCTGCTCGCCGTCTACTCGCTGTCCAAGCAGTCCAACCTCGCCGGCTACCGCGCCGCCTTCGTCGCCGGCGATCCCGCCCTCATCGCGGCGATCACCGAAGTGCGTCGGCACGCGGGCCTGATGCTGCCCGGCCCCGTGCAGGCTGCCATGGTCGCCGCGCTCGGTGACGGCGAGCACGTCGCCGACCAGAAGGTGCGCTATGGCATGCGGCGCGAGATCCTCGCTCCTGCTCTGACGAGCGCCGGGTTCCGGATCGACTCCTCGGAGGCCGGTCTCTACCTGTGGGCCACCCGCGAGGAGGACTGCTGGCAGACACTGGGCTTCCTCGCCGATCTCGGCATTCTCGCCGCCGCCGGGTCCTTCTACGGACCGGCCGGTCAACAACACGTGCGGGTCGCGCTCACCGCGACCGATGAGCGCATCGAGGCGGCCGTTCGTCGGCTCTCGCAAGGCTGAGCGGGCGCGGTCGGCGCGGCTCGGGTAGCGTCCAAGGGACTGAAAGTTCGGTATGCCGTCGGACCCCTTGGGAGGCCCCCGTGAGCGATCGTCCTGAATCTGGCGCCCTGCACCTGGGTGAGAAGTCGTTCGAGCTGCCGGTGGTGCCTGCCACCGTCGGGGAGGCCGGCCTCAATGTCGGCTCTCTGATGAAAGAGAGCGGGCACGTCACCTACGACTCCGGCTTCGTCAACACGGCAGCGTGCCGCAGCGCGATCACCTACATCGACGGCGATGCCGGGATCCTGAGATATCGGGGTTATCCCATCGAGCAGATCGCGGCCCAGTCGAGCTTTATCGAGACCTCGTTCCTGCTCATCTACGGGCACCTGCCCAGTGCCGTCGAGTTGCTGGAGTTCGACGACCGGCTGCGCCACCACACCCTGTTGCACGAGGACCTCAAGGCCTTCTTCAACGGCTTCCCGCGCGACGCGCACCCGATGCCGGTGCTCTCCTCGGCGGTCAGCGCGCTGTCGACCTTCTACCAGGACTCGCTGGACCCGTTCGACCCCGAGCAGGTCGAGATGTCGACGATCCGGCTGCTGGCCAAGCTGCCGACGATCGCCGCTTATGCCTACAAGAAGAGCATCGGGCAACCCTTCCTCTACCCCGACAACTCGATGCCGCTGACGAAGAACTTCCTGCGGATGACTTTCGGGACGCCGGCCGAGCCCTATGAGCCCGACCCCATCGCTGCCAAGGCCCTTGACCTGCTGCTCGTCCTGCACGCCGACCATGAGCAGAACTGCTCGACGTCGACGGTGCGCATGGTCGGGTCCTCGCAGGCCAATCTCTTCGCCTCCGTCTCGGCCGGGATCAACGCGCTCTTCGGTCCCCTGCACGGCGGGGCCAACCAGCAGGTCTTGGAGATGTTGCAGCGGCTGCAGGAGTCGGGCGAGAAGCCTGAGGACTTCATGCGCCGGGTCAAGGACAAGGAAGCCGGCACCCGGCTCATGGGGTTCGGCCACCGGGTCTACAAGAACTACGACCCGCGAGCCTCGATCATTAAGGAAACCGCCGACGGCGTGCTCAACCAGCTCGGGGTCGATGACCCCCTGCTGGACCTGGCCCGACGCCTCGAGGCGATCGCGCTCGCCGACGACTACTTCGTTCAGCGGCGGCTCTACCCGAATGTCGATTTCTACACCGGCCTCATCTACAAGGCGATGGGTTTCCCGAGCCGGATGTTCACGGTGCTCTTCGCGTTGGGCCGGTTGCCCGGCTGGATCGCCCAATGGCGCGAGATGATGGCCGACCCGGACACCAAGATCGGCCGGCCGCGGCAGATCTACACCGGCGAGCCCGAGCGCTCCTACGCCCCCATCCTGCAGCGCTGAGTCTCCAACCCCGGGGCCGGTCAGCCCAGCAGGGTGATCCGGACGCCGGACTGTGCGGGGGTCTCCGACCAACTGGCGCCCTCGCGCGTCCAGTGCCGGTCGGATGCCTCGACGGAGGTGATGGCGAAGGACTTGGCGTTGGCCACGGCCCAGGCGGCGACGGTCCACGCATCGGCCCCGGTCGCAGCGATCGTCACCGTCGACCCGGAGGTGGTCGCCGTGACGCCGTGCTGGGCCTTCAGGGCGGTCGCGAGCAGCTTGGCTCGGGCAGCCGCCGCTGCTGCACCCGCCGTTGCCTGGCCAGCTGCACCCGCTGATCCCGTCGAGGCTGCCGAAACGTCGGCGGTCGTGGCCGGCAGCAGGTCGCAAGTCAACCCAGCGGGAGCTGCACCCGTGAGCGCGTGGGCCAGTGCCGTGGCCTCGTCCT
>JBGAQV010000058.1:0-17196 GCA_044220505.1 Dermatophilaceae bacterium | reverse complement strand
CGTGCTGTGCGGCTGTCCGGCTGTGCTGCCGTTCGGCCGAACTCGTGTGCTGCTGTGGTGCTGTGGTCATCGGTGGCCTTAGGGGTGTCCCGTCGGCCGTCGCAATAAACACGAAGGCCGCGGATCCCGGTGGGGTTCCGCGGCCTGGAGGAGGGCCTGGCTGGCTGATCGCTAGCGAGGCGGACTACCGAGGGCGGAACGACGGACAGGGGCATTGGCGGTGGCGAGCGGCTTAGCGGCCGGAGCGCCAGCAGTGGCCGGGACGGCGACAACGGCATCGTGAGCGGTCACGGCTGCGCTCACGACGGCACCGGCAGCGTTGCGGGCATAGGTGGACCGGAACGAGGCTGCGGTGGCCGGACGGGTGGGCAGCAGGCCGCGGGTGCCATGCAGACGCATGGTCGGGCGCTCACATACCGGCATCGACAAGGTGCTCTTCACTGGTCCGACCCTCCTTCCGCGGTCTCGACTGAACATCTGGGGCCACTCGCGCGCTATCGACGAGCGAGGCGGTTACGAGGGTAACCCCCCAGGCCCGAATCGCCAACCGAATTATCGGAAATCACCTGCCACCGACACTTACCACGTCGCCCGGATCGCGAATCACACTCCGGCAGAACCGGATTCAGCCGCCGTCGGAGGATCGGCGGCCGCCACGAGCGCTAGCACCGCGGCGCCATACATGTCCAGCTTGCGCGCGCCGATCCCGGGGATAGCCGTCAGCGCTGCCGAGGTCGTGGGCCGGGCCTCCGCGACGGCCGTGAGGGTGGCGTCGGTGAACACGACGAAGGCGGGCACCTTGTCGGTCTTGGCCACCTCGCTGCGCCAACTGCGCAGCGCTTCGAAAAGCGCCGGGTCATACGTCGGCGGGCAGTCGGCGCACCGCCCGACCTTGCGCTCGGCGGCGGCGGACAGCACAGTGCCGCATCCACGGCATACCGTCGGCTGCCTGGGAGTCCGCGTCCGCCCCGAGCCCTCGCCCCCCGAGCCTCTGGACCGGCCCGAACTGCCGTCGCGCGCCGCACTCGTCGCACCGGCACCGAAGACCGCAGCCGCCGCCTCGAGGAAACGGGACGGGCGGCGGGTAGCCCGGGCGCCCGGGGTCCGCGCCGCGGCCCACGACAGGTGCAGCTCACGGCGGGCTCGGGTCAGCCCGACGTAACACAGCCGACGCTCCTCCTCGATCGCGGCAGGACCCTCGGCCATGGTGATCGGGAGGTAGCCGTCGCTGCAGCCGGCGAGGAAGACGACATCCCACTCCAGTCCCTTGGCGGCGTGCAGCGACGCGAGGGTCACGCCTTGCACCGCCGGGGCGTGCTGCGAGGCGGCGCGTTCGTCCAGGTCGGCAACGAGGTGAGACATCCGGGCCGCCGGATCGAGGGCCACCAGCGCGTCGGCCAGTGCTGCCACCGCCGAGAGTGACTCCCAGCGCTCGCGCAAGGCACCTCCCGCCGTCGGAGGCGTTGCGGCCCAACCGGCTCCGGTGAGGACATCACGGACGAGGTCGGGCAACGGGGTCTGGCCGTCGTCGCTGCGCACCGCACCGCGCAGCAGCACCATCGCGGCGCGCACCTCCTGGCGGGCGAAAAAGCGCTCGCCACCGCGGACGAGGTAGGGCACGTCCCGCTCGCTCAGCGCGGCTTCGAAGGCCTCCGATTGGGCGTTGGTGCGAAAGAGCACGGCGATCTCGCCGGCGGGGGTGCCGGAGTCGAGCAGCCCTCGGATGGCCAGTGCGACGCCGGCCGCCTCCGCCGGCTCGTCCTCGTATGCCGTGAGGCTGGGTTCCGGCCCGGGCCGACCCTGGGCGCGCAACGGGGTGTTGGTACGGGAGCCTGCGCCGAGCACGAGGTTGGCGACATGGACGATCTGAGGCGTGGAGCGATAGTTGCGCACCAGACGCACCACACTCGCGGAGGGGAAGCGGGCCGGGAACCGCAGCAAGTGCTCCGGGGTGGCCCCGGTGAAGGAGTAGATCGTCTGGGCCGGATCACCGACGACACAGATGTCCTCACGGCCGCCCAGCCAGAGCTCGAGCAGGTGCTGTTGCAGGGCGTTGACGTCCTGATACTCGTCGACGACGAAATGCCGGTATTGGTCGCGCACGACCCGGGCGATGTCTTCCCGCTCAGCGAGGATGCCAGCCGTGAGCAGCAGCACGTCCTCGAAGTCGATGACCCCGCGCTCGGCCTTGCGCTCCTCGTAGGTCTCCCACACTCGGGCCATCGCCGTGACGTCCAGGCCCGCGGGGTCGCGACGCGCGCGGCGAGCCGCCACGGCATACGTCTGCGGGGTGAGCATCGAGACCTTCGCCCACTCGATCTCGGCCGCCAGGTCGCGGATCGTCGTGCGGTCGACCTGCAGCCGCAGCCGGCCGGTCGCCTCGCCGACGACCGGGGCCTTCTGAGCGAGGACCTCGGGAGCTCCCCCGCCAATGGCGTGCGGCCAGAAGTAGTGCAACTGGCGCAGCGCCGCGGCGTGGAAGGTGCGCGCCTGCACCCCACCGACGCCGAGCTCGCGCAGGCGCACCCGCATCTCACCCGCGGCCCGCGCGGTGAAGGTCACCGCCAGCACCCGCTGGGCCTGGAACGCCCCCGAATGCACGCCGTAGGCGATGCGGTGGGTGATGGCCCGGGTCTTGCCGGTGCCGGCACCCGCGAGCACGCACATCGGCCCGCGCGGCACGCTGGCGACCGCGCGTTGTTCCGGATCGAGGGCCGCGAGCACCGCATCGGCACGGTCGAGCGCCGCGCCGGGCGCCGTGGGCGCCCCTGGCTGCGGGACGGGAGGTCGGCTCGCCTGGCTCATGGTCACGACGATCCTAGGCGGCGGGCCTGACAGTCCGGACGGCGTGCCGAGGGGGCCCGGACGGCAGCCACCCGGCATACCGGAGCAAGGCCGGTATGCCGGGTGGTCGAATGTGCTACCGATGCGTCGCGTGAGGCGGCTGCGCCGCTCAGCCCTGGGGGTCGTCCTTCGCCGGCACGTCAGCGGCGTGCTCAGCGGGCTTGACGGGAGCCGGCTTGGCGGCGGCCGGCTTGGGTGCTGCCGCCGGGGTACCAGCTGCTGCCGGGGCGGGAGCGGGAGCAGGTGCGGCGGCGGGGGCCGATGCGGCCGGGGCCGGGGCGTCCTTGGCCTTGTGCTTGTCCTTGTCGCCAGACTTGCCCTTGGGCTTGGCCTTCACCTTGGGCTGCACGATCTCCAGGCTGTGGGCGTGGTCGGGCACGTAGCGGTTGGACTCGCGCGGCGGACGGGCGTAACCGACGGCGTCCGGCCGGCGCGGGATCTCGACCGGCTTGGGCGAGAGCGCCTCGTAGGGGACCGTCGAGAGCAGGTGGGCGATGACGTTGAGCCGGGAGGCCTTCTTGTCCTCGGACTCGACCGTGTACCACGGGGAGTCGGAGATGTCGGTGAACTGCATCATGGTGTCCTTGGCCCGCGAGTAGTCCTCCCAGCGGGTGATGGACTGCATGTCCATCGGCGACAGCTTCCAACGGCGCATCGGGTCGAGGGCACGCGAGCGGAACCGCGCCTCCTGCTCGACATCGCTCACCGAGAACCAGTACTTGCGCAGCATGATGCCGTCGTCGATGAGCATCCGCTCGAAGGACGGCGCCTGACGCAGGAAGCGGGCGTACTCGACGTCGGTGCAGAACCCCATGACGTGCTCGACGCCGGCCCGGTTGTACCAGGAGCGGTCGAACAGCACTATCTCGCCAGCTGCTGGCAGATGCTCGACATACCGCTGGAAGTACCACTGGGTCTTCTGGCGCTCGGTCGGTGCCGGCAGGGCCGAGATCCGGGCCTGGCGAGGGTTGAGGTATTCGGTCATCCGCTTGATGGCCGACCCCTTGCCGGCCGCGTCGCGGCCTTCGAAGAGCACGACCAAACGCGACCCAGTCTCGATGACCCACTGCTGCATGGTCACGAGTTCGGCCTGCAGGCGCTTGAGTTCGGTTTCGTAGGTCAGGGTGTCGAGTTTGCGGGTGCCGTTAGCGGTGTACTTGCCCATGCGGGGCATTGTTCCAGTTCCGGGGGCGATCCGTCTCCCCCGGTTCCGGTATGCCGTTCATCTCGCGTTTGCCGGGACGACGGGACTACCGATGAGCTCCCGAAGCCCCTTAGACTCCGAGGCTTTCCGCGGGGCCACGCCGTGCCGACGCGCCCGGCTGGAAAGTTCGGCGCGGCTCGTGGGGAAGATGCTCTGCGGCAACGGCGTTGCGGCCGGTAACCACCATCCGAGGAGGACCATGTCCACGCCCGACACCATCGCACCCTTCGTGCCCGCAGCAGGGAGCGTGACGATGTTCACCACGACGTGGTGCGGGTACTGCCGCCGTCTCAAGGCACAGCTGCAGCGCGAGAACATTGGGCTGACCGAGGTCGACATCGAGCAACACCCCGCAGCGGCCGACGTGGTCATGGCCGTCAACGGCGGCAACCAGACCGTGCCGACCGTGGTCTTCCCGGACGGATCGGTCGCCACCAACCCCTCGATCGGCGCCGTCAAGACCGCGTTGCAGCGCTGATCCGGTCAACCGAGTCAACCGGCCAGCCGGTCATCTCTGTCAAACCGGGTCAGCCGGTGGACGCTGCGGCTGCCTCGACTGTTTGGCCCAGCCAGCGCTCGATGATTCGGCGAGCTACCGAGATGCCCGTCGGCACCCGGATTTGCCCGTCCTGCAATGCTTTTCGGTATGCCTCGCGTGTCATCCACCGAGCGTCGGCCAATTCGACCGGGTCCCAACGGATCTCCGTCGTGACAGCACGCGCCTCCATGGCGATCATCAACGACGACGGAAACGGCCACGGCTGGCTGCCTAGGTAACTGACGTGGTCGGCGCGAATCCCGCTCTCCTCGAAGACTTCTCGAATGACGGCGGCCTCCAGCGACTCGCCCGGCTCGACGAATCCGGCGAGCATCGAATACTGGTTGACCGGCCAGGTCACCCCACGCCCGAAGAGCATTCGATCGTCGACGTCACGCACCGCCATGATCACTGCGGGGTCGGTGCGCGGGTAGTGCTCCGACCCGTCCTGTGCGCACACGCGAGTCCAGCCGGCCGCCGCTGGTCGGGTCGGGGCGCCACACCGCGAGCAGCACCCATGCGCTGCGTGCCAGTTCGCGAGGGCGATGGCCGCGGTGAAGATGCCTGCGTCGAGATCGGGCAGGAGGGCTCCGGCCTGGCGCAGGGTGACCCAGGACGGGGAGTCGTCCCACTCCGATCCCCCCGGGTCCGGATCGACGACCGGCTTGACGACCGCCACGACCGCCGCCCCACCGGCTGCCCCCCACCCATCGTCCGGCTGATCGGGCAGCACGCCGAGGAAGAACCCCAGCCGTTCGACATCGTCCGGCCGCGGCGGACGCCAGGGCAGGTGCGGGGTGGGGCCGTCGAGGACCTGCATCCGGTCACCCCGCACGACGTGGATTCGCGTCGACGGGTCGGTCAGGAGTCGGGCCAGCAGGTCGGGCTCGGTGCGCCGCTGAGCTGCGCGGTCGAGGACCCCTCTGGACAGGGCCAGTCCGGGAAGGCTCTCGGCGCGGTCCGTCACGGCCTCCACTGTAGGGGCGTCCACACGGCATACCGTGGACGCGTGAGCCGCACCCCCGAGTACCTCGCCGCCCTGGCCAGCACGGCCGTCCCCGGGCTCGACCCGGTCACCGTCCGCGCCGTCCTCGGTGATTCGCCGATTTCGGTCGATGTCGCCTTCGTCGTCGATGCTCAGGATCGGCACTGGGTGGTCAGGGCGCCCGCGACGGCCGCGGCGGGGGCCGCGCTGGATTCCTCCGTCGCCTTGCTCGGCGTCCTGGCGCGGCGGCTGCCCTTCCAGGTGCCGGTCCCCAAGGGTTTCGCGCCGGTCCCCGAGGGACGCGCGGCCGTGTATGCCGCCCTGCCTGGC
This sequence comes from Dermatophilaceae bacterium, assembly GCA_044220505.1. GTDB lineage: Bacteria > Actinomycetota > Actinomycetes > Actinomycetales > Dermatophilaceae > Phosphoribacter. The sequence goes on along the minus strand of JBGAQV010000058.1, from coordinate 11,295 downwards.
TCCCCCCTCGACTTCTCCGCGATTCCGGCCGGGCCCGGGCTGGCCGGGCAGATCGGTCGCGCGATCGCCGCTATCCACAACCTCGACCGCGCGGTGGTCGATGACGCTGGTATGCCGGTCTACGACGCCGAGAGCTACCGCACCCGGCGGATGGCCGACCTCGACCGTGGCGCCGGCACGGGGCATGTCCCCGCTGCCCTCCTCTCGCGGTGGGAGCGAGCGCTGGACGATGTCACGCTGTGGCGCTTTGCGCCCACCCCCGTGCACGGGGCACTGCGCGGTCAGGTCATGCTCGCGACCTTCTCGGACCTCCAGGACGCCGCGACCGCCCAGATCAGAGGTGTCACCGACTGGGAGCAAGCCATGGTGGCCGACCCGGCCGACGACTTCGCGGCCCTGGTCGCCGAGGCGTCGCCGGCCGCCGTCGAGTCGGTCTTCGAGGCCTACGCCAATTCCCGGATCGACCGGCCGGACGCCCAGTTGCGCCGTCGGGCCCGCCTGGCAGCCGAGTTCTCACACGTGCAGTCGCTGCTCACTGCGGTATCCGACGGCCGGGCCGACCGGGTCCGGTGGTGTGCCGGTCAATTGCGTCGACTGGCCGAACGGGTCCACGAGGACGACTTGCTGCCTCCGCCTCCCTCGGCGGCTGCGCCCAAGGCCACGGTGATCGCCGCGGACGTCGCCCCCACAGCGCGACCCCACCACGATGAGGCAGCCGACCTCGGTGACGGTGAGCCGACAGAGTCCTTCGACACCGACGCCACCACCGAGTTGTCAGCCGCCGACCTGCCGATCCGCACGGCTGAACCCAACGAGCCAACCGGCGATCAGGCTCGGGACACTCATCCAGGAATGGATCCCAAGACCTCGACGAGCTCAGATTCTGCGGGCAGCTCTTGATAGACGGTGTCACCGGTCGCCGCGTAGAAGAAGGCTCCGTCGACGTCGGTGACCGGCAGTCCGCGCAGGCGTGCATAGGCCAGGGCGTAGGCACCCAGTTGCAGGGCCCGCACCCGGGCTGTCTCCGGTCCGGGAGGCGCGCCGGTCTTCCAGTCGACGATCGTGAAACCGCCGCCCGGCCGAGCGAACACGGCGTCGATGCGTCCTCGGATGGCCAGGCCGTCGACGACGGTTTCGACGGCGATCTCGACCTCGACCGGGACCCGGGTGGCCCATTCGCTAGCCAGGAAGGCTTGCTGCAACTGCGGCAGGGCGTCGTCCTGCGCCGGGTCGTCGTCGGTCCAGCCGGGCAGTTCGTCGATGTCGACGAGGGGGGCGCTGCGGAAGTGCTGCTCGACCCAGGCATGGAAGGCGGTCCCACGCCGGGCTGCCTGCGCCGGCGGGGTCGGCACCGGCCGTCGTCGAAGGGCGGCGAAACCGACCGGATCGGCCGCCAACGCCACGACATCCGAGGCGCTCAGGTGGGCCGGGATCTCGACCTCAACCGGCTGGGTGACCCGGGCAGCGGCGGTCTCGGCGAGCAGGAGCGTCGCGTCGACGGCATACGGGTCCACGCTCGTGCCGGCGCGGGGGGCGACGAGTGCGGCGACCGGCCAGGACGCAACGGTGTCTGGGTGGGCCTCGTCGTGGAACCGGCCGACCTCGGCCCGCACCCGGGCCAGCGACCGCTCGAGCGACTCCCGACGCTCGCGGAACGGGTCGACCGGCCACAGCACCTCGACGGGCGTCGCCGTCACCGGGTTGACGACCGGGGCGTTCGGATCGGGCATCGGATCCCAGCGCGTGACGTCGACGGTCACGCCTCGCACCCCGGCAGTTGGGCCGAGAGGGACCTCCGCATCGGCGCTGATGCCCGCGGCCGTGAGGACTTCGCGTAGGAACGGTGATGTGACCCGCGGCGAGGCCTGGGTGCCCCAGACGTGGGCCGTGAGCAGCAGTCGGGACCTGGCCCGGGTCGTCGCGACATAGGCCAACCGGCGTTCTTCGAGCAGGCAGCGCGCGCCCTCCCGGGCCCGGAAGTCCACCCGCCGCCCCTCGAGATCGGCCAGGTCGATCGCTCCGTCCACCTCGAGGACCGGGAGCCCGTCGCGGTCACCGCGGAGCCGATAGGGGAGCCCGCTGGCCCCCACAGTCCACCCCGCAGCATTCGGCTCGGCGACCCGCCAACCGTCCTCCGGCGCCGCACCGCTGATCGGGGTGGACGTCACCCCGCCATCCCGGGCAGGGAAGGTGCCGGCCACCAGGCCCGGGATCGCCACGACGTCCCACTCCAAGCCCTTGGCGGCGTGCACCGTGAGGATCTGGACCGCCCCTGGAGTGGGCTCCAGAGTGCCGCGTTCGAGCCCGCGTTCCTCCTTCTCGGCAGCCTCCAGCCAGCCGAGGAAGCCGTCGAGGGTGGGGCGGTCGGCGGACGCCGCGAACTGGGCGGCCACCTCGGTGAAGGCATCCAGGTGCGCCCGGGCGGCGGCGGCCGTGTAACCCGGCCGCGCGAGCACCTCGACATCGAGCCCGAGCGCTCGCTCGGCCTCGCCGACCAACTCGGCCAACGGCATACCGGCGTGTTCTCGCACCTGCCGCAGGGCACCCCCCAGCCAGCGCAGGCGGCCGAGCACGGCCGGGGCCAAGCGCTGCCCGGCGGGGCCGACCCAGCCGTGCGGAGGGAGCTCTTCGAGCGCCTCGGCGAGGCTGACGACATCTTGGGATTCCGCGGCAAGATCCGGCAGTTGGACAGGCCGCGGCCCGGCGTCGTCCGGATCGAGCAGCCCGGGGTCCGGCTCACCACTGTCGGCACCCGGCAGGGCGAACCCGAGGGTGCCGGACTCCTGACGCCGGTGTTGGCGCTGCCGCTCCTGGGCCCAGGCGTAGAAGGCGTCGAGATCGGCGATCCCCATCCGGCAGGCTGCTCCCGACAGCAGCCGCATGAGGGCGTCGCCACGAGTGGGGTCAGCGACGACGCGCAGCGCGGCGAGCAGGTCGACAATCTCAGGGGTGAGCAGCAGACCCCCCAGACCGACGACTTCGTAGGGCACGTCGGCGGCCTCCAAGGCCGCCATGACCGGCGCGAACTGCGAGCGCTTGCGACATAACACGGCGGCCGAGACATCAGCCGAGGTGCGGGATGCCGCGACCCAGGCGGCGAGGTAGGCCGCCTCGTCGTCCTGGGTGTCCAATCGTGCGACCGTCACCGCACCCGGGCCCGCCTGAGGCCGGGCGACCAGACTCGGCACAGCGACCCGCGAGTCGGCGCGCAACGGGTCGGACAGACTGTTGGCAATCGCGAGGATGACGCGATCGTTGCGCCAGCTCGTGCTCAGTGGCACGACCGGCACGGGCTGTGGCCCGGCGCGGAACTCCTGCGGGAAGCGCGCCAGGGTGGTCGCGCTCGCGCCGCGCCAGCCGTAGATCGATTGGTGTGGATCGCCGACCGCGGTCACCGGCACGGCGTCGTCGTGAGCGACGAACAGGTCTCGCAGGAGCACCAGTTGGGCCTCGGAGGTGTCCTGGAACTCGTCGAGCAGGACGACGCGGTAGCGCCGCCGCTGGGCCGCTCCGATGTCGGGGTGCCGGGCCGCGAGCGCCGCGGCGGAGGCGATCTGGTCGGTGAAGTCGAGGGCGTCTCGGGAGCGCTTGAGCGCGGCAAAGCGGTCGACGATAGGCAACAGGGCCCGGCGGTTAGTCAGCGCGGTGACCATGCTCTTGAGCCCCGGGGGCAGGGCGCCCCGGCCGGTCGACGGGGTGTCGGCGATCGCCCCGAGCACGCGGTCGAGCTCGGCCACGACGTCGGCCGTCGTCAGCAGGTGCTCGGCCATCTCGCCCGCGAGGTCGACGACGGCAGCAACAGCCGTGCGCTCGGCCTGGGTCATCTCGCTGAGGTCACCGTCGTAACGGGCCACCGCTTCGGCGGCGTACTGCCAGGATGCCGCCTCGGACAGCAGTCTCGAATCGGGCTCGATCCCGAGCCGTAGACCGTATTCGCCCACGAGTTGGCCGGCATACGAGTGGTAGGTCGCGACTGTGGCGGTGCCTTCGAGCAACTGCGCGCCCTCGCTGTCGACACCGGGACGTCGGCCGTCGAGGCGTGACAGCGTCCGCAGCCGACCGGTGATGCGCTCGGCGAGTTCACCGGCCGCCTTGCGAGTGAAGGTGAGACCGAGCACTTCCTCGGGGGCGACGAACTCATTGGCCACCAGCCAGACCACGCGGGCGGCCATCGTTTCGGTCTTGCCGCTGCCCGCGCCGGCGATGACGAGCATGGACTCCAACGGAGCCTCGATGATCGCGGCCTGCTCGGCCGTGGGAGCGTGCGGCAGCCCGAGTGCGCGCGCCAGTGCCGCGGCGGTGAAGCGCGGGGCCGCTGAGGGGGTCACAGCGCTTGCCCTTCCGGTTGTGCGGGGCAGCTGGTGCGCACCGCGCAGAACGTGCAGTCACCCGGCCGGGCGACCATCGTGGCAGCCGCCATCCCGTCGGCCGCCGCCGTGACCATGGTGCGAGCCCACTCGGGATCGGGGCTCTCGGCCAGCGGCGGTTGGACCTGCAACGAATGCCCTCTCGTGCCGCCGGCCTTGCCGATGTGCAACAGCGCTGCCCCTGCGCTCGTCGTGCCCACCCTCGCGAAGGCCCCGGCTTCGACGGCGACCTGGTAGGCGCCGAGCTGGGGCACCGTGGCCACGGCATCGCCCTTGGGCTTGCTGCTGCCGGTCTTGTAGTCGATGACCCGGACGGCCCCGTGCTCGGTATGCCGTTCGAGCCGGTCGACGCTGCCGGTGAGCAGGGCGCGGCCCACCGAGACCCGCAACGGGACCTCGGCGCCCACCGACTCCCAGTGCTCGGCGCGAGCCCGACCGAAGTAGGTGGCGACTCGCACGGCCATCCGGTGGGCCTCCTCGCGCTGCCGCTGGGTGACCCACCCGTCGGGCAATCCGAGCTGAGGCCACCGTCGGTCGATCTCGGCGGTGAGCGTCTGGGCATCGACATCACCCAGATCGCGCAGGATCGCGTGGACGAGGGTGCCGATGGTCGCCGAGCCCACCCGCGGACCCTGGCCGCCGGCAACTTCGAGGGCCCAGCGCAGCCCACAGGTCTGGAACTGCTCGATCTTGGACGGTGAGACCGACACCTGGTCATCGGGCCGCCGCCGCGGCCTGCCGTCCGGTGCGGGGACCGCGGCCCACCAGCTGTCCGGATGCGCGCCGCGCACGCCCGCGACGGCCAACCGGGCCAACCAGCGCGCCGCTCGCTCGCTGACGGCGGGGTCCTCGGAGGCTGCGTCACGTCGCAGCTCGCCCACGAGCGCGGGCAGGTGCAGCGGCCGCGGCACGGCCGTGAACGTCCGGGCCGGAAGGTCGTCGGGCAAGGGGTCGACGACGTCGAGATAGACGCTCGGTTGCTCGTCCTCGTTGCGCACGGAGGTGAGCACCACCCGCTCGGTGGCTCGGGACAGGGCGACATGCAGCAGCCGGGTCTCGTCGTGTCGCACTGCCGCCGCGGCCGCGAGCACCCCGGCATACCGGCCGGTGAGCACGTCGACGAGCTCGGTCGATCCCAGGAGCGAACCGCGCAGGCGCAGATCGGGCCAGGCGCCCTCTTGGAGGCCGGCGATGACGACAAACCGCCATTGTCGGCCCGCTGCCGCGGCCGGGGTGAGCACGGCAACTGTCTCGGTCGTCGGCGCCCGCTGGGCGAGGGAGTCCTGCGCGAGTTCCTCCCCGAGGATGTGGTCGAGGAAGCGCTCCGGGCCCGCTCCTGGCAGCCGCTCGTCATAACGCACGGCCGCGTCGAAGAGCGCGACGACGGCATCGAGATCGCGATCGGCTCGGACCGATCGCGGTCGGTTGCGCAGCACGTCGTCCTGCCACCCCCGCGCCACCCCCACCCCGGACCAGATCGCCCACAGCACCGACTCGGCGCTGATGCCCGGCGCCCAGCCGCGACCGGTCGGGCTCGGCACCGCTGCGGCGACGCCGGCCGCGAGCCCGGCGCTGATCCGTCGCAACGATTCTCCGTCGGGACCGGACATCGCCGCCGTCACCCGGTTGCAGATCGCGGCTGCCAGCAGCTCGTCTCCGGTGCGGCTGCCGCCCTCGTCGAGTTCGTCGCGCCGCAACGCCCGCCGGAGCCGGCGCAGCCGCACCGCATCGGAACCACCGAGTGGCGAGAGCAACAGGTCGGTCGCCTCGTCGGGGCTCACCTCGGCGTCCGGGTGCGCCGCCAAGCGCAGTGAGATCCGCAGCAGACTGAGCAACGCCCGCGCCGCCGGCTCGTCGCGCACCGGCACGGCCCCCGTGGCCGAGCTCACCGGCACTCCCGCCGCGGCCAGGACCCGTCGGATCGTGCCCGCCCGGGCACTGCCGCGCACGATGACTGCCATGTCGCGCCACGGCATACCGTCCTGCAGGTGCGCGCGGCGCAGCGTCGCCGCCAGCAGCGTCGCCTCCTGGATGCTCGACCGCACCAGGGCCACCTCGACCGACCCCCCGGCGCGATCGGCCACCGCCGCGCGATGCACTCCCCTGCCGAGCACGCCGATCCGGCCGGCCACCCGGGTCACTGCCGCGCGCACGACCTCGGGAGTGCGGTATGCCGTGCCGAGGACGATCGTGGGAGCGTCGCGCAGCTGACTCCAGTCGGGGTCGAAGAGCAGTCGTGGGTCGGCCCCCCGGAAGGTCTGCACGGCACTGTCGGGATCAGCGAGGAGCACGATCTGCGTCTGGTCGTCGGCAACGAGGCGCAGCAACCGCAGGGCCGGGCGAGTGAGTTCTTGAGCGTCGTCGACGACGACGAACCGCACGGCCGCTCTCACTCGGGCCAGCGCCACGGGGTCGTCCTCGAGCAGGTCGGCAGCGGCACCGATGATCCACGCGGGATCGAAAGCACCTGGGCGCGACAGCGCGGTCACCTGGTCGTATTCATCGAGGACCCGGGCCGCTGCCACCCACTCCGGGCGCTCGTGGTCACGCCCGAGCTGGGCCAGCCCCGCGGCGTCGAGCCCGTGCTCGACCGCCCGCATGAGCAGGTCGCGCAGCTCGTGGCGGAAGCCCCGGGTCGCCAGCGCCGGAAGCACGGCGTCGGGCCACCCGGGAGGCCCGCCCCCCAAAGACCCGGCCAGGGCACCCGCCTCGGCATCGGCCCGGTGCCCGTCGAGGAGCTCCTTGAGCACGACATCCTGCTCCGGGCCGCTGAGCAGCCGTGGCGGCGGCGCCCCGACGAGGGCCGCCTGTTGCCGCAGGAGGGCGAAAGCGAAGGCCGCGGGGGTGCGGGCCAGCGGGTCGGTGCTCGTGCCGCCCAACCGCGTGGTAACCGCCTCGCGCAGCCGTGCCGCGGCCAGCCGGGTCGGGGCCAGGATCAGGCAGGCATCGGCGGCCACGCCGGTGCCGACCCGGTCGGCCACCACCTCGACCGCGACGGTGCTCTTGCCGGTGCCTGGGGCGCCCAGCACCCGCACCACGGGCGCGCGAACGGCCAGCACCTGCTCCTGGTCGGCGTCGAGCACGAGGACCTCGGACCCGAGGTGCTCGCGGGGAGCGCGGCGCATGACGACCATGAAGCGATTCCATCACGCACCTCCGACACCCGGTCGAGGGCAGTGGTGGGGGCCGGTCTCATCACCGACAGCCCGATCAGCTCAGGCTGAGCTTTCGCCTACCCAGCGGGACCAAGCCTGGGCACCGCCTTCCAGCGACACGGCATACCGCCAGCCGGCCGCCTGGGCGAGAGCCCTGGCTTCCTCGGAGCGCACCCCGGACCGGCAGACGAACACCACGGTGTCCTCCGGCGACCCCAGCCGGGTGGGGTGCAGCGCGGTCCCGTCCCGCAGCGACGCCAGCGGTATGCCGTGCGCCGCAGGTCCGGGGAGCGCTTGACGCTCGGCGGCATCCCTCACGTCGACCACCCGGACGCGCTGATCGGGCCCAATGCCGGCGAGCCATGCAGGGGTCACCGTGACCGGCTCGCGGTTGGTGGAGCTGTCCCCACCGGCCTGCGCCGAGCGGTCGCAATCCGGGCATCCGACACGGCGCCGCACCGGCAGAGTCTCCCAGGTCTGGGCAAGCGCGTCGTGCAGCAGCAGCCGACCCACGAGTGGATCACCCACTCCCAGAAGGATTTTCAACGCTTCGGTCGCCTGCAGCGAGCCGATCACACCGGTCAAGGAACCCAACACCCCGGCCTCGACGCACGAGGCCACCGAGCCGGGTGGCGGCGAGTCCGGAAAAATACACCGATAGCACGGACCGCGTCCGGCCCACCACACCGAGATCTGGGCCTGGAACTGCAGCACCGAAGCCCACACGTGCGGGAGCCGGGCCTGGGCGCACGCCCGCCCCACGGCATACCGGGTGTCGAAGTTGTCGCTTCCGTCGACCACGAGGTCGTACCCCGCGATGATGCCCGGGGCGGAGTCTCGGGTCATCCGGGTGTCATGGCGCACCACCCGCACCTGGCTGTCGAGCCGGGCGATGGCCTCCTGCGCGGACTCGGTCTTCGGCCGGCCGACCGAGGCCTCGCCATGGAGCACCTGACGGTGCAGGTTGGTGAGGTCGACGAGGTCGTCGTCGATCACCCCGAGCGTGCCGACGCCGGCGGCCGCGAGGTAGAGCAGGGCAGGGGAGCCCAGCCCACCAGCGCCGACGACCAGCACCTTGGCCGCCGAAAGTCGTCGCTGGCCCACCGCGCCGACCTCGGGAAGCAGCACCTGCCGTACGTACCGGTCCAGGGCGGGGTCCGTTGTGGGCGGGAGAGTCGTCGAAGGGGACGCCGAGGATGGCGATGGAGGCTGCGGCAGGGCCGACATGACCGCAGAGTACCCAGCCGGTGGCTACTCACGCGTAGGATTCCTACGGTCGCGGACAGGTCCGCCCACCACCGAGGAAGGCCAGGACAGGCATGACGATCGCTGATCCGCGCGTCAAGGGACAACGGTTGCCCCGCTCGGCCCGGCGCGCCCAGTTGTTGGCGGCCGCGCAGGCGGCGTTCGTCGAGTCCGGCTATCACGCGGCCGCGATGGACGACATCGCCGAGCGCGCGGGAGTCTCGAAACCGGTTCTCTACCAACACTTCCCGGGCAAGTTGGAGCTCTATCTCGCGCTGCTCGACGAGCGTGCCGGCGAGTTGGAGGCCGCGGTGCGGGCCGCCTTGGCCACGACCGGCACCAACAAGGAGCGCGTCTTCGCCACTGTCGCGGCCTATTTCGAGTTCGTCGCCCGCGAGGGCCAGGCCTTCCGGATCCTCTTCGAGTCCGATCTCATCAACGAGCAGAACGTCGCGCAGCGGATCGAAGGTGCCTTCACCCGCTGCGGGGAGGCCTTCGCCGACGCCATCGCCGCAGACACCGAGATGTCCCGCGCCGACGCGATGGTCTTGGCCATGTCGCTCACCGGGATGGCCCAGATGTCGGCCCGCAACTGGGTCACCTTGGGGGCCACCGTCGGCCAGGAGGAGGCCGCCCGGCTCGTCGGCCAGCTGGCCTGGCGCGGCCTGGGTGGATTCCCGCGCTCCCGGCCCGCCGAAGGGTCAGCCGCCGAGCCCGCGGCCGGGGAATCGTCAGCGCCCGCCTAGAGTGAGGGCAAACGACCCAGCTGTATGCCGTGACATGAAGGGAACCAACGTGGAGGTCCGAATCGGCGTGCGTCATGTCGCGCGCGAGTTGGCGTTCGAAACCGACGACACCGCGGAGGCGGTGAGCGCCGCAGTCGAGGTGGCGCTGCGCGAGGGCACTGTCCTGTCGCTGACCGATGACAAGGGCCGGCAGTACCTCGTCCCGGCCGATGCGGTCGGGTTCGTCCACCTCGGCGACACCGAGAAGAGCCGAGTCGGCTTCGGAATAGGCTGAATTCGTCCGCTTGAGTCCGCGCTCAGGGGGAATACCTCTGAGTACGCAGTGGGTTCACATGCGTAGCGCCCCGAAATCGGTGGGTGCTAGACGTTCCGGCCTCGCGGCCAGAAGGAGACATCGACATGATCAGCAGCATCCTCTGGGCGGTTGTCACCGGCCTCATCATTGGTCTTCTCGGCCGTCTCATCCTCCCCGGCCGTCAGAACATCTCGCTCGCGATGACCACCCTCATCGGCATCATCGCCTCGTTCGTCGCAGGTCTGCTGCTCGGTCTCACGACCTACAGCAACGCCAGTGGCGGCATCCCGTGGCTCTCGGTGATCCTCGGCGCGATCCTCGCCGCCGTGGGGATCGTCCTCTACGGCAACATGTCTGGCCGCCGCGTCTGACGCGTCGTCCACAGCACGTCCCGAACGGGTCCGGTTCGCCGGGCCCGTTCGGCGTGTCTGAGGCGTCTCAGCCGGGTGAGACGGAGGATCAGGCCGTGAGGCCCAGATTCTCCATTCGCCGGGTGTGGGCATCGGTGATGCGCGCGAACATGCGGCCCAGCTCGGCCAGATCGGCGCCACGCTCTCCGCCGACGAGCAGGGCGGTGAGCGAGTCTCGCTCGACCCCCACCCGCTGTGCCTGCTGCAGTGCCTCCCCCATGATCCGCCGGGCCCACAGGGCAAGTCGGCCGCCCAAACGTGAGTCGGCGGCGATCGCGGTCCGCACCGTTGTCGAGATGAAGCTGGCCTGACCCCCGTCGCGCAGCAGCTCGACGACGAAGGATCGGTTGCCGGCGTCGAGGTACTGCGCCACCTCGGCATAGAAGTCTCGGGCGATGCCGTCACCGACGTAGGCCTTGACAATCCCCTCGAGCCAGTCACTGGGACGGGTGCGTTCGTGGAAGGAGTCGATGGCGTCGACAAACGGAGCCATGGCCTGCACCTGGTCGGCGCCCAGGGACTCCAACCGCGCCCTGACCTGCTCGAACTGACCGAACACCATCGCAGCCATCCGCGCGACCTCGGACTTGGCCCCGAGGTCGGGAGCGAGCTGTGCGTCACCGGCCAATGCCCCGAAGCCGCTCAGTTGGGCATAGGACAGGGCCCCCAGCAGGTCGACCACGGCGACAGTGTTGGCGTGGTTGGCGTCGTTGGCGAGGCTGGAATCCTCGGCGTGGGAGCTCTCCGGCTGCTCGCTCATACGCGCAGCGTAGCCGCGACCACGCACGGGGCGAGACGGCGACTCCGGTAGACTCGCTCGGTCAACAGGTGCCCGATCGGCCCGAATCGATGACGAACCGGCGGCGTGGCGCCGCCCCGAAGACCTCCGATCGGCCCATATCGCCGGTGCGTCGAGTGCTCGCATACCGCCACCCGCCACGGCCGGCCCGATCGGAAGTGACCCATTCTCGTGACCACTACAGACCCGTCCGTCGAGACGACTCCGTTAACCGCAGCACCACCCGCTGGTTTCGAATCGCCCGCCTCGGCCGAACCGGCCACCGAAGGTCCCGTCGC
>JBGAQV010000057.1:0-17454 GCA_044220505.1 Dermatophilaceae bacterium | reverse complement strand
CTTCACCCGCCGGAGCGCCCTCGCCGGGCGCCGCGCCGTTCGAGCCTGGGGTGAGCGCGCCAAGATCGGGGGTGTCGGAGAGCGCCAAGGCCACGCCGGTGATTGCTGCGGTCAACCAGAAAATAGTGTCAGAAATCGAATTGTTCGCTGCCGGCGTGCGCGAGCAGGTGCCGCGCGGCATCGACCTCGTCGGCGACCCGTTCCAGCGCGGCAGCCAGGTGGCCCAGGGCATCGGCCAGGACGTCGCCGACGACACAGATCTCGGTATGCCGGGTGCTGGCAGCCACTCTGGCGGGCCCTGCCCAGGCGCTCGCGTTGGCGGAGAGCGCCCGCAATTGCCGGTCGAGTTGGCGCTGCGTCGACCGCGCCGCCGACGCCGCGGCACGTACCTGAGCGGGGTCGGCCGCTCGCACCTGACCCGCCGAGGGCAGGACGTCCGGCGCGAGGCTCACGACGAGCCCGTTCGAGCGACCCGGCTCCGGTCGTCGGCGACGCGGTAGGCATCGGCCGACCGCGTCAACGCGGCGCCGTGATCGGTGATCGCCGATGACCAAGCGTCGAGGACGTGGCACCACGGCGGCGCGGTTGCGCCCTCGGGCAGAGGCGCCACGCCGGGCAAGGCCCCGGGAAGTGAGCGCAGCGCGGCCGCCAACGCGTCGCGTGTGACCGGCGGGCTGCTGCCCAGCTCGACCCAGCGTTGACCCAGCGCGAGAAGTTCGTCGATGTCGACCTGTAGACGCACCGTCAGGCCCCCTGACTCGTCGTGACGCGGACTCTGGTGGGGGTGACCCCCACCTGCCGACGGTCGAGACGGGCGGTCGGCACGGGTGCCGTTCGCCGGGGCAGAGCGTCACTGTATGCCGTCGGCCCACCACCCCCGCGCGACTATCCACAGGCTCCGTCCTCAGTGGGCAACACAAACGGCCCGCCCTCGACGCACGAGGGACGGGCCGCCTGTGGACCTCGAGGAGGTCGACGTCCACGGGGTCGAGGCGTGGACGCCGCGGGCGAGCGCGCCGGGTGGGAGCGCGCTCGATCATGGGGTCATCCGATGGCGGGGATGACCAGTCGCTGCCCGGCTTCGATGTTGCTGCTGTTGAGCCCGTTGGCCAGGCGCAGCTGCGCGACGCCCTCGGCGATCGACAGCTGCGGCAAATGTGTAGCCGCGAGCTGCGACAGGGTCTGGCCACGCTCCACCGTGACCGTGGCCACCGTCGCTGCCGGTGCGGCGCTCGGGGAAGCCACCCGGACAACGGCAAGTGCAAGAACAAAGACCACGAGCGCCGCCACGATGACGACCACGGCTTGCCCCGCGAACGTCAACCGCAGCCCACGAACGCGATCTCCCGCACGAGGCCAACTCGATCCGGCGAGGGCCGGTGACGACACGAGGTGCAGATGCCGGGAACTCCGACCGATGCCGGGCGACGCGGGAACCGGGCCTGACTCCCAGGCTGCAACGGCGCTCATGGTGATCTCCTTCGTCAGTTGTGCGGTCGGCGACCCGATGCGGTGGTGCGAGGGGGCGGAGAGAAACTCCGCCATACCCCTCGAACGACTGTGCGGAACGTATGTACGATGTCTAGCACACTCGTCCGACGTTGTCGAGACACACCTAGAACACGTGTTTGGCAATCTCGTTCGAACGGCATACGCTGTCTGCATGGGCATAAGTCCAGCAGCGACCACTGACACCCCCTCCCGATGGGTGTCGGACCGCTACGGCACCATGAGCACAACCCCGTATGTCCCCCACCGAACCCGGAGGTAGCAGCCCACATGGCCGACATCCACGAGCTGCCTGAGATCGAAGGTGCTCGACTCACCGTGCGGCAGCGCCGCGTGCTCGAAGTCATCCGCAACTCGGTCGACAGGCGCGGCTATCCGCCGAGCCTGCGTGAGATCGGTGAGGCGGTGGGCCTGACCAGCCCCTCCAGCGTCGCTTACCAACTGGCCGCCCTCGAGCGCAAGGGCTATCTGCGTAAGGACCCTCACCGCCCGCGCGCGATCGAGATCGTGTCGCCCGACCGGCCGCGCAATCTCCCGGGCTATCGAGCCGGTGACAACGGCGTGGGCCGCCTGGGCGACTACCTCGACAACCAAGATCGCAATCCGCTGGATGACCTCGAGACGGAGTCCGGCGACTACCGGCCGGTGCCCTCGTATGTGCCGCTCGTCGGCCGCATTGCTGCGGGCGGACCGATCCTGGCCGACGAGGTCGTCGAAGACGTCTTCCCGCTCCCCCGCCGACTGGTGGGCGAAGGGCAGCTGTTCCTGCTCAAGGTCGTCGGCGACTCGATGATCGAGGCTGCCATCTGCGACGGCGACTGGGTCGTTGTGCGCCAACAACCGAGCGGCGAAAACGGCGACATCGTCGCAGCGATGATCGACGGCGAAGCCACGGTCAAGACGCTCAACCGACACTCGAAGGGCATCTTGCTCATGCCGGCCAACCCGGCATACGACCCGATCGACGGCAGCGAGGCGATCATCCTCGGCAAGGTGACGGCTGTCTTGCGCCGGATCTGAGCGCAGTCAGCGGTTCAGGCCGAGGGCCTCGGTCAGTGCTGAGAGGGTCGGCGAGATGGCGGCGTCGATCTTGTATGCCGCCTGCTCATCCCCTCGGGTGGCGCCCCGCGTAAGGATGGCGACTTGAGTGCCCTGCGCTGCCGCCTGACGCACGAACCGGTAGCCCGACATCACCGCGAGCGACGATCCGACGACGACGAGGCTGCGAGCTTCGGCGACCGCGTTGATGCAGTATTCGACGCGTGGCTTGGGCACCGCTTCACCGAAGAACACGACATCCGGTTTGAGTGTGTCGGCTCCGCAGCGCGGGCAGGTGGGCACGACGAACCCGTCGATCACGTCGTCCGGCAACACGACGTCGCCGTCGGGCCGGATCTGGCTGCTCACCTGGGAGCCGTCCCCGACCACGCCAAGCAGGTATGCCGTGAACCCCGGGTTCGCCGCGTCCATGGCCTGCTGGACCGCAGTTCGTGGCCAGAGCGCCCGGCAGCTGAGGCACCCGACCTGGGCCAGGCTGCCGTGCAACTCGACGACCTGCTCAGACCCAGCCGCTTGATGGAGGCCGTCGACATTCTGCGTGATGAGGGCCTGAATCAGGCCGGCAGCCTGCATCCGCGCGACCTCATGGTGACCGGCGTTGGGCTCGGCCGCACGGAACCGTTGCCACCCGACATACGACCGTGCCCAATAGCGCCGACGCGCAGCACTCGTGGCAATGAACTCGCCGTACTGCATCGGCATCACCCGCCGCACCCCGTCGGCACCGCGATAGTCGGGGATGCCCGAATCGGTCGAGATCCCCGCCCCGGTCAGCACGACGGCATCGCCACGCGCGAGCACCTCCGCCACGGCGGCGAGGTCGGTGACCGGCCCGCGCTGGTTCGCCTCTGCCGGAATCGTCACGCCGGCAGTATGCCCTGGCCCAAGCGCGCCACATGGCACATCACAGCTTGGTTAGCTCCTTCTCACATTGATAACGCTTGCTTATACTCCATCGCATGATCGATGCTGCCGGGCTCCGGGTCATGAAGGCGATTGCCGATGAGGGGTCGTTCACAGCTGCGGCGACGGCGTTGGGCTTCACCCAGCCGGCGATCTCCCAGATGGTGCGGCGGTTGGAGCAGAAGACCGGCACAGCGCTGGTGGATCGGATGGGCCGACAGGTGCGCCTCACCGAGGCGGGCGAAGTCTTGGCCAGGCATGCCGTGACAGTGTTGTCCGCGCTCGACGCTGCCGAGGAGGAGGTGGCTGCCATCGCCGGGCTGCGGTCCGGGCGTGTGCGCCTCATGGCGTTTCCCTCGTCGTCCGCATCGCTGGTCCCGCAGGCCCTGGCCCTGCTGAAACGGCGCTTCCCAGAAGTGACGGTCCGGTTCTCCGAGGGTGAGCCGCCCGAGTCGCTTGCCGCGCTGCGCGCCGGCGAATGCGACCTCGCCGTGGCCTTCGCCTACGAGGGAACCGACGTGGGCCGGGGCGAAGACCTCGACGCGTTCGTCATCCGCCCATTACTGGACGACGAGGTGCGCCTGGCACTCCCGGTCGACCACCCGCTGGCCGGCTCCGAGGTGGTCGACCTGTCGCGTGCGGCGGACGAGCCCTGGATCGCCGGCTGCCCGCGCTGCCGAGGCCATCTGGTCTCCCTCGCTCACCGCGCGGGGTTCTCCCCCAACGTCGCCTTCGAGTCGGAGGATTATGTGGCCGTGCTCGGCCTGGTCCGCGCGGGCCTCGGGGTGTCCCTCGTGCCGGACCTCATCCTCAAGTCGGCTCCGCACGAGGGCATCGCCACCCGGTCCTTGTCTCCGTCGTCCCGTCGCCAGATCCATGCGGTGACGACAGCGGACCTGCTCCGCGTCCCGGCCGTCGCCGCCACCCTCGAAGCCCTCGAAGCGAGCGCGGCCGCCATGCGCCCGATGTCCACATCGCGAACACCCTGAGATAACTGACGGTTATTGGTCCCATAATCTCTATATGGCATCTTGGCGTTTCGGGTTCCCCGATCTGGTGGACGAGATCACGGTGCGGTGGGTCGCCGGAGTCGTCCTCGTCGTCGGCCTCGTCGCGCTACTCACCGGCTGGTGGGCTCTGTATGCCGTGCTCGCGACCGACTTCGTGTTGCGAGCCCTGTTCGGGCCGGCGCGCAGCCCCATCGCGCAACTCGTCCTGCGCGCGGTGCGACCAAGGCTAGCTGTCGCTCCCCGCCCGACGGCCGGCCCACCGAAACGGTTTGCCGCGAGCATCGGCGCCGTCATGACTGTCGCTGCGACGTTGCTCGGGGGCGTCGCAGCGACCACCGGATCGACCGCTGCGGCGACCGCGGTCTTCGCCATCGGGTCGATCATGGTGGCTTTCCCGGCCCTGGAGGCTTTCGCTGCCCTGTGCGTCGGGTGCGTGCTGTTCTCCCACTTGATCCGGCTGGGCCTGGTCCCGGAGCGGGTGTGTGTGGAGTGCGCCGACATCACCGACCGACTGGCCGCTCGGCTGCGCGAGGACATCGCAGCGGCCTGAGGTCACGGCGGGTGGGTTGCGATGAGGACCTGTCCGCCCTCCGGACGGCCGACCGCGATGTCGCCGTCGACGTCGGTCCGTAGCACTCGGAAGCCACGGGCGGCCAGTGCGGACAGCGTCGAGGGCGCCGGGTGGCCGTAGTCATTGCCCACCCCCACGCAGATGACAGCGACCGGCGCCGCGAGCAGATCGAGTAGGTCGTCGTCACGGTTGGCCGAGCCGTGATGGGCCACCTTGACGACGTCGACACGCCAGTGCACGAACTCCGGGTCACGGCGCAAGGCTCCGAGCACCGCCCGAGATGACTCCCGCTCGATGTCGCCCAGGAGGACGAGATTCAGGTTCCCGGCCGACACGGTGAGCACGACCGATGCGTTGTTGGGGATCGATCCTTGCCGGATCACCCGGGCCGGCCACCAGGCCCGGGCCTGCACGTCGGACCACTGAAAGCGATCCCCGGCATAGACGACGCTCACCGGCACTCCGGCGGACGCGGCCCAGGTCCGCACGGCTTCCACTTCATAGTCCGGGTCGCCGATCGGAGTTGTGAGCACCTCCGCGACGACCCTCCCTCGAAACGCGCCGGGCAGGCCGTCGACATGGTCGGCGTGGAAGTGGGTGAGCACGACGGCGTCCAGGGTGTGCACTCCCAACCGGTCGAGGCAGCCGTCGATCCCGTCGGGATCGGGGCCGACATCGACAAGCACCGCATGTCCCGGGCCGGTTCGCAGGACCAGGCCATCACCCTGGCCGACATTGCACGCCACCATCGACCAGCCGGCCAACGGCCAGTCGGTGGCACGCACCGGCATCACAGCCGCACCGACAATCACGATGACGCTCAGACTGGCCAGGGGACGCATTCGTCGCTGGTATCCCAACCAGGGCCATGAGAACACTCCACCAGCGAGCAGGACGGCAAGGAGCAGCGCACCAGGTGGGCCTGCGGGCCACGGGAGGGAACCCCACGGCATGCCGGTTGAGACGCGCGCGATGAGCGCGATCCCGAGCGCGGGCACTCCGGCGCCCCAGGCGAGAAGGGACGCGCCCGATACCCACACGACGGCGACGAGTGCGGTCGCGACGCCCGCGATGGTCGCCGGCGCCACCAACGGTCCGGCCACGAGATTGGCGGGAATGGCCACGAGTTGAACCACTCCCTGGAGCAGGACGATCACCGGGGCGACCATGACCTGTGCCGCCAAGGGCACCGACAGGGCCGGAGCCAGCCGACGCATCCGCGGCGGAAGGAGAACAGCGAACCGATCAGCCCACGGCCGAGCGAACAGCAGCAGACCGACGGTCGCCAGCACCGAAAGCGCGAACCCGTAGGACCGAGCCAGCCACGGATCCCAACAGAGCAACACGAGGATCGCTGCGGCGAGCGCGGGTGGACCGGCTCGACGCCGCTGTGCCGACAGCGCCAGGAGACCCACACCCCCCATGACCGCGGCCCGCACGACACTGGGCTCCGGACGGGCCAGAATGACGAACCCGACGAGAACGAGAGCCGCCACCAGCGGGCGCGCCCGGCGCCGCACCCCCACGAGCCGGCACGCGCCGAGCGCGGCCGCCAAAACCAAAGAGACGTTGCTGCCGCTGACCGCGGAAAGGTGCGTCATGCCGGACGCCTTCATCGCCGCCGTCAGGTCATCGGGAGTCGCCGACGTATCTCCGATCACCAATCCGGGCACCAAACCCGCTGCGTCGGCCGGCAACCCGTGGGTCGCCGCACGGAACCGCTCCCGGACGTATGCCGCAGCCCGCACCACCGCCGGGGCCTCAGCAATCACCTCGGGCGGCGCCGCCGGGTGCAGGATCGCCACGACATCATCGCCTGGTTGCGCCGGAGCCAGCCGCCCACGCAGAGTCACGACTTCGCGGTAGTGCACTCCGAGCCAGGTCTCGTCGCCCAAGACCAGCACGGGCGCGCTGGATGCCGAGCGCATTCCGCGCCCGACGAACTCTTGCACCACGAGCCGGATGACCACCTGCCGCTCCTCCACGCGACGCCCAGGGCGTTGGTCGAGGAGCCGAGGGTCGGAATCGACAACTGCGGTCACCGCCACGGTGGCCGACTGGGCAGCCAACTCGTCGACCATCCCTGCCGTGCGCACGCCGTCGTGGCCGGCGAGCGCGATGACCACCAGGCCGGTCGCGGCCCCGCACAGGGCGAACAGGTCTGCGCCGGCCGTCCACCGAGAGTGCCACGCCGCCCGATGCCGCCAGGAAACCGCGCACTGCCCCTCCCGGCCCAGCACTGCGTGGCCTCGACGGAACACCGCTCCGGGGTGACGCCCGCCCGCAAGAACCAGGGCGGCGCAAGCCAAGGCACCCCCGCCGACGGCCACCACGACCCACCGGGCGGCTCCACTCCACAGCAACGCGACGTCGGCCGCCCAGGCCACCAACGCCGACCCGAGCAGCCGTAGGTCCAGACCGGGCGCAGCCGAGGCGATGCTCATTCCGGTCGAATCGCTCTGGCAGGTCCGTGGGACCGAATCGGCCACCTAGACCGTCACCTTGGGGGTGAGCACGGCGAGCAGCTTCTCCCCGATGCCGCTGACTTCGCCGAGCTCGTCGACCGAGGTGAACCGGCCATGCTCGGCGCGCCAGTCGAGGATCCGCTGGGCCAGCACGGGACCCACCCCGGGCAGCCCGTCGAGTGCGGCCAGGTCGGCGCTATTGAGATCGACCCGCGTCGACGCTGCCGACGACGCCCCGCCGACGCCACCAGCACCTCCGTCAGGCCGGAGGGTCGATCCCCATGAGCCGGCGAGAATCGGCTCGCCCGGTGCCGGCACATGGACCTGCTCACCGTCCTGCAGCACGCGGGCGAGATTGATGCGTTTCAGATCGGCGCTGCCGACCGATCCACCTGCGGCGGTGATGGCGTCGATGACCCGCGACCCGATCGGCACCCGCACCACCCCCGGCGCCGCCACCTCGCCGACGACATGGACGACGATGATCCCCACGCTCGGCCCAGCCGTCTCTCCGGCACCGGACACTCCACCGCCCGAAGCCGTGCCGCCGGGTCGATCAGCGCCCGACGACCCGAGGGCGGACGGCCCGGAGGCCGCCGTGGTCGCAGTGCGTCCCACCAGTCCGCCGCGGCTGGGCGCCACCGGCACGGGCTCGCCGGCTCGCGCTGCGGCCGCCATTCGGAGACCGAACACCAGCGCCGTCACCAGGGTCACGGCCAACAGAGCGAGGATGGCCGGCGCGCGAACCCGAACCCGCGCCGCGGCCAGCGATGCCGGGAGAGTGAAGACCCGAGGTGCGGGGGCCCGATGGCGCCCCGGCCGCCGCTGAGTCGCGTGCCCGTCGGACCGGACGACGCCGACGGAATGAGCGGGCTCGCCACCAGCGGGGTCAGCCTCGGCCGGGCGTCGAAAGCCCCGTGCCGCCGACAGTGCCGCGCCATAGTGACCAGGGGGCTCGGGCACCCAACCCCGACGAGGTCCCGGCCCGCCGGCTGGATGTCCCGCCAGAGCGGCCCTCTCGTGGAGGACCTCGGCGAGGTCCGGGATTGCGCCCAGAGTCCCAGGCACCCCAGGATCAGCCACTCCCGGAGCCGAGCCGCCACCCTCGCCCTCGTCGCCCCGATCGACCCCCACTGTTCGAGCGGCCGCTCGCGAGCGCAACAGCCGCAGAATGCGGTCGTCGGTCACGTCCTCGATCGGTGCAGAGCGGGCCATGTCGGCACGCTACGAATCGCACCGCGACCCCCGCTCAGCGGCGCGGGATACCTGTGGATGATGGGACCACGGCGTCAGGGATGTGGAAAACGGGAGGAGGCGTCGCGCATGTTGCGCTGGTGCCGCGCCAGGATGATGCCGCCCAACGCCACCGCCCACACCCCGGTGGCCCAGCCGACCGACCCGCCGAGTGGCTCCAGCGCCCCAGGGGCGACTACTGCCAAGATCCCGATGACCACCAGTGTGATGGCCGCCAGCATCGACCCGAACGCCACCCACCTGGTCACGACGAAGGCCATCAGGAACACGACCAGCAGCGCGACGGCATACCAGGGGTGGACGGCGAGGATCGCCCCCAACGCCGTCGCGACCCCTTTCCCACCGCGCCCGCGCAGGAAGGGCGAGAAGACGTGCCCGAGGACGACCGCAATCCCCGCGATGTAGGCGTAGAAGACCCCGATAGTGGATACGACGAGCAACACCGGCACCAGGCCTTTGAGCACGTCGAGCACCCCGACGAGCACGCCCCACTTGCGACCCAGCACCCGTCCAGCGTTCGTCGCGCCGGGATTGCCGGAACCAGCCGACAGGTCCTTGCCCAAGGCCCGGGCGAAGATCGCCGCCGGGTTGACCCCACCGAGGAAGAACGAGAAGGCGGCCACGACCACGGCCAGCGCCGCCAGCAGCCCCAGCTCGGGACCCGTGAGCGGGCTCATGTCAGGCCCACTCGCGGCGACACCGTGATAGCGACCGTCCCTGGCCCGACGTGCGCTCCCACGACGGCCCCGAGGGCGCCGATAACGATTTCGCCGGCATCGGAGATCCGGTCAGCGAGAGCCGTCGCGACCTCGCTGGCCTTGTCCCCGAAGTCGACGTGTTGCACCGACACGTCGACGACCTGGCCGGCTTCGCGGGCCGTGTCCGCGGCCGCACCGGCCAGTTCCACCATCCGCGCCAACGCCCGGCCAGACGTGCGCACGCGCTCGATCGGCTCGATATGGCCCTCGCGCAACGACAGGATCGGCTTGATCGCCAGGGCCGACCCGAGCAGTGCCGACGCCGATCCGATCCGACCGCCACGCCGCAGGTGCTCGAGGGTGTGCACATAGAAGACGACCGTCGCCGCCTGGGCGCGACCTGCAGCCACCCGCGCGCAGGACGCCGCATCGGCCCCCGCCGCAGCCGCCTGCGCAGCCGACACCGCGGCATACCCGAGGGCCATCCCGATGACCCGAGAGTCCACGACCGTGACCGGCACGGACGACTGGGCCGCAGCCAGGTGGGCCCCTTGCACCGTCGCCGACATGTCTGCCGAAATATGCACGGAGACAATCGAATCGGCACCTGCGGCCGCGAGCCGTTCATACGCCTCGAGGAACTCCTGCGGCGCCGGCCGCGACGTGGTCACCGGCACGAACCGCCGCAGCGCCTCTCCGAGGTCGACTGCCGACACGTCGATGCCCTCGCGGTGCTCCTTGCCACCCACGACGACATGCAGGGGCACGACCTCGAATCCCACCCCAGACTCGGCGCACAACTGCTCCACTCTCGCCGGCGCCAGGTATGCCGTGGAGTCGGTGACGATCGCGACAGCCATCGGAGGCCCTAGACGGGGACGACGTTGACCAGGCGGGGAGCCCGCACGATGACGGTGCGGATGCCGTCCGCCGTCGCGGCCCGGACCTTCTCGCGCGCCAACACCAGCTCACGCAAGGAGTCCTCGGAGATATCCGGCGACACCTCCACCCGGTCACGCACCTTGCCCTTGATCTGGATGACGCAGGTGACGGATTCCTCGACCACCAGCGCGGGGTCACCGACAGGAAACGGCCCCGTGGTGAGCCCTCCGGAATGACCGAGCCGGGCCCACAGCTCCTCGGCGATGTGCGGCGCGATCGGCGCCGTCATGAGGACCAGCGCCTGCATGACCGACCGCGGCGGCGCCGACAGCTTGGTCACGGCGTTGTTGAGTTCGATGAGCTTGGCGATCGCCGTGTTGAAGCGCATCGCCTCGTAGTCCTCGCGGACTCCGAGGATGGTCCGGTGCAGCATTGTCGTCAGCGCCTGGTCGGGCACCTCGTCGACGACCCGCACCTGCCCGGTCGACTCGTCGATGACGTTGCGCCACAACCGTTGCAGGAACCGCAGCGACCCGACGACGGCCCGCGTCTCCCAGGGCTTGGACTGTTCCAGCGGTCCCATGCCCATCTCGTAGACCCGCAGCGTGTCGGCGCCATAGGCGGCATACATCTCGTCCGGGCTGACCATGTTCTTGAGCGACTTGCCGATCTTGCCGAACTCGCGGGTGACCGGCTGGCCCTGCCAGGTGAACGACCCGTCGGCTTCCTCGACAACCTCCTTGGCCTCGACATACTGCCCGCGTGAGTCGGTGTATGCCGGCGCCTGGATATAGCCCTGGGCGAAGTAGGTGCGGAAGGGTTCCTCGCTCGACAGATACCCCAGATCGAAGAGCACCTTGTGCCAGAACCGGGCGTAGAGCAGGTGCAGCACCGCGTGCTCGACACCACCGACGTAGAGGTCGACACCACCGGGATCACGAGTGCCGGCAGGCGCACCGGCCACCGGACTCGGTTGTGGCCCAACCCAATAGCGCTCGTTGACCGGGTCGACGATGGCCTCGGGGTTGGCCGGGTCGAGGTAACGGAGGTAATACCAGCACGACCCTGCCCAGTTGGGCATGGTGTTGGTCTCGCGGCGATAGGGCTGCACCCCGCGCCCGTCGCCGAGGTCGAGCTCGACGTTGACCCACTCGGGCACCCGCGAGAGCGGCGGCTCGGGTTCGCTGCCGGCGTCCTCGGGGTCGTAGGTCTTGGGTGAGTAGTCCGGCACGTCGGGCAGGGTCAGCGGCAGCATCGAGTCGGGCAGTGAGTGCGCGATCCCGTCGGTGTCAAAGACGATCGGGAACGGCTCACCCCAATAGCGCTGCCGGCTGAACAGCCAGTCGCGCAGCCGGTAGGTGACCGTGCCAGCCCCGATCCCCCGCTCCTGCAGGTATGCCGTGACCCGCTCCTTCGCGTCGGCGACACGCAGCCCGTCGAGCGAGATGTCGGTGTTGGCGGAGTTGATGGCCACCCCGTCGCCGGTGAACGCGGCACCCGCCGCGACGGTGCCCGGCCAGTCCTGCAGCGCGGCGCCGTCAGGTCCGACCGGCGACACGACGTCGATGATCGGCAGCCCGAACTTCACGGCATACGCGTAGTCGCGCTCGTCACCCGAGGGGACGGCCATGATCGCGCCGGTGCCATAGCCCATGAGGACGTAGTCGGCGATGAAGACGGGCAGCTTGGCCCCGTTGACCGGGTTGACGACATAGCCGCCGGTGAAGACGCCGGTCTTGTCCTTGGTCTCCATCTGCCGCTCGACCTCGCTCTTGCGCGAGGCGGAGCGCTGGTATGCCGCCACCGCGGCGGCGGGCGTGGCGTGCCCGCCGGTCCAGGCGGCCGGAATGCCGTCGGGCCAGGCAGCCGGCACCAGGGTGGGCACGTCGGGGTGCTCGGGGGCCAGGACGAAGAAGGTCGCCCCGAAGAGGGTGTCCGGACGGGTGGTGAAGACGGGCAGGACGACCGGGGCAAAGGTCGGCAGGGCGGTCTCGGCGACAAAGTCGACCCGCGCTCCTGACGAGCGGCCGATCCAGTTGCGCTGCATGGTCTTGACCTTCTCGGGCCAGTCGACCCGGTCCAGGTCGTCGGCGAGCCGGTCGGCGTACGCGGTGATCCGCATCATCCACTGGCGCAGGTTGCGGCGGTACACCGGGAAGTTGCCGCGCTCGGAGCGCCCCTCGTTGGTGACCTCCTCGTTGGAGAGCACCGTCCCCAGCCCGGGGCACCAGTTGACCGGCGCCTCCGCGGTGTAGGCCAACCGGTACGAGTCGACGACGGCCGCGCGCTCGACCTCGGTCAGCTGGGCCCAGGGCCGGTCGCCCTCGACCGGGCGGGTGCCCGCCTCCAGCTCGGCGCGCAGGTCGGCGATCGGGCGGGCCCGGCCCAGACCACCGTCGGGGCGGACCGCCGAGACGTCATACCAGGAGTTGAAGATCTGGACGAAGATCCACTGGGTCCAGCGGTAGTACTCCTCGTCGACCGTCGCATAGCTGCGGCGGTTGTCGAAGCCGAGGCCGAGGCGGCGCAGCTGCCGCTTCATGATGACGATATTGTCCTCGGTCGTCTTCCGCGGGTGCTGGCCGGTCTGGACGGCGTACTGCTCCGCGGGCAGGCCGAAGGCGTCGTAGCCGAGGGCGTGCAGGACGTTCTTGCCGAGCATCCGGTGGAACCGCGAGTAGACATCGGTGGCGATATAGCCCAGCGGGTGGCCGATGTGCAGCCCCGCGCCGCTGGGGTAGGGGAACATGTCGAGGACGATCATCTTCGTCCCCAGCGCAGCGACCCCGGTCGGGTCGGCCCACGGCCCGGCGGGGTTGGGGGCCTCGAAGGTGCCCTCCTCCTCCCACCGGTCCTGCCAGGCGACCTCGATGTGGTCGGCCAGCTCGGCGGTGTAGCGGTACGGGGTCTCGCTCATGGTTCGGTACGTCCTCGTGTGCTCGGGTTCCCCCGAAACCTACCGCAGCGCACCCGCCCCGATCGCTCCGATAACGATGAGCAGCTGGCCGAGGTGGTAGGTCGTCATGACGACGACCCGGGCCCACGCCTGCCGGGCGACGAACCGGTCCCAGCCGAGGACGGCGTCCGAGACGAGGAAGAGCAGCGCGCCCGCGCCGAGCACCGGCCGTCCCAGGCTCACCCCCAGCGCGGCCATGGTCCCGATCACCGCCATGTATGCCGCCACCGCGCCGCCGAGCACCGGGCCACCCTGGGCGCGAGCGCCGAGGAAGACCCACCGGCCGACGATGACGAGGGCGACCAGGACGAGGGCGACGACCGGGGACCACGTCGGCTGGGCAAGGAGGAGGAAGGCGACGACATACGCCAGATGCCCGAGGAGGAAGCTGGCCAGCCCGCGGATGAACGAGCCCTCGGCGTCACCGAGGAGGAAGACGTCACCGGCGAGGGAGCAGACCAGCGCGACGAGGATCCACCGCCCGACCGAGGTGTCGAGCGCGCCGAGGGAGAGCGCGACGCCGATGAGCGCCACGAGTGCCCCTGGCTTGAGCCATCGCTCGGCATCGCGGCGCCCGAAGAGGACCGCGATCTCGTTGAAGACGGCGACGACGACGAAGAGCGCGGTGACCGAGTTCATCCACCCACCCCGATGACGACGAGAACAAGCAGGACCTGGCCCAGATGCTGCGCCGCAGTCGTCACGACGGCAAGCGCACGCTGAGGAGCAACGAGCCGGTGATACCCCGCGGCGCCCGCGGCGAGGACGAGCAGCAGCGCGCCGGCCCCGGCAACCGGCCCCGAGGCGACCCCGACACCGACGAGCAGGACGACCGGCAGCACCGCGAGGGCGAGCGCGACCCCCACCGGGGCGGCGGTCTGCAGCACCGGCCACAGCAGGACCGCGATGGCGACGGAGCACACCGCGGCGACGACTGCACCGACGACCCAGCCGAGCGTGCTCCGCTCGGTCGGCACGAGAAACAGAGCGGCAAGGAAGCCGAGATGGCACACGGCATACCCGAGAACGCCGACCCGACCGGGGCGGGCCCGGCCCGTTCCCAGGGCGACATCGGCGGCGGTGCAGGCCGCAACGGCGAGGAGCACCGCGCGACCCGAGGCGAAG
The DNA here is from genome assembly GCA_044220505.1 of Dermatophilaceae bacterium. Lineage (GTDB taxonomy): Bacteria > Actinomycetota > Actinomycetes > Actinomycetales > Dermatophilaceae > Phosphoribacter. The sequence continues at coordinate 3,022 of JBGAQV010000057.1, read as the reverse complement.
GACTCGGCCCGACCCAGCCAGGCCAGCGCGAGGAGCAGCACCCCGAAGGCGGGGCGCAGGATCCGCGACAGGTCCCGGTCGGAGCGGGCCACGGCGCCGACGTCGCCGGCGCCCAGGGCAGCCAGGGCCACGAGGAGGACGACGGTGTACCAGCTCACCGGACGAGCCTCCCACAGACCACGGGCCTAGACTTGAGGCTGTGATGGTGACCGAGCATGTCGTGACCGAGCAGGACACCGCGGCGACGGTGGGAAGTGGTGATCTGCCCGTCCTGGCCACTCCGACCCTGGCGACGTGGTTCGAGATGGCGACCGTTGCGGGCGCCGCGGACATGGTCGAGGACGGCCAGACCACGGTCGGGACGCTCCTGGCCATCGAGCATCTCCGGCCGAGCCCGGTCGGGGCCACCGTGACCATCCACTGCAGCATGCCGGCCCGGGACGGCCGTCGGATCATGTTCCAGGTCCGCGCCACAGCCGCCGACGGTGAGGACCTCGCCACCGGCAAGGTCCACCGCGCGGTGGTCAACGCCAAGAAGTTCATGGCTCGCTGCACCACGGCCGAGTGAGCCGCTCGGCCCGTCTGCCTGGCTGGTCACCGGTGCGCTGAGCACTCCCGGACGGCGAGGACGACCAAGGCCCGCGCCACGGCGATGACCTCGTCGAGGTCGACCTGCTCCCTGGGTGCGTGTGCGTACCGCACGTCCCCCGGACCGAAGTGCAGCGACGGTATGCCGCCCACGCCGACAAACAGCCGAAAGGTCCGGGGCGGCGATGCTTTGGGAATGGGTAGCGCGCGGCGCGGCCGTTGGGCGGGGTGACCAACACCATGGCGTGGACCGGACCAAAGGCCCGTGAGCAGCACGGATGCAGGTTCGCCGCGGCGTAGCATCGAGGTGGAGGGCAGTCGCCGCCGATCGGGCCCAAGGGATGTGCCGACCCTCGTCAGACCACCCTGCGCGGATGCCGCGCCGGGTCCCGCGTGCCCGCAGGCAGACCTCCCTCCACCGACCCGGACCCGGGCCGGGAGCGATGAAAGGGAAGTAGCCATGGACCTCGTGGGGCACCTGCGGGCACAGTCCACCACGCTCGTCGACGAGGCCACCGCAGCGGTGGCCCGGGCCGAGCTCACCCACTACGTGCGGCACGGCGAGGAGGTCACCCGCGAGCACCTGCGGACCCTGCTCGAGCTGACGATCCTCTGCCTGGAGCAGCGGCAGCTCGCCCCGATGGTCGAGCACGCCGAGCAGATCGCGCGGGAGCGCTTCGCCGCCGGCTTCGGGCTCGAGGAGGTGCAGACCGCGTTCAACGTCCTCGAGGAGGCCGCCTGGCTGCACCTGGTGCACGAGGCACCGACCGACGAGCTCGCCCAGGACCTCGGCCTGGTCGCGACGGTCCTCGGCGCCGGCAAGGACCAGCTGGCCCGCACCTATGTCTCCCTGGCCAGCCACCACCAGGCTCCGAGCCTGGACATGCGGGCGCTCTTCGACGGTGTGGCAACGCACAGCATCGCCAACGCGCACACGCCATAGGACGCGCGCGGGCGCTTCGGGGTCAGGGCCCTTGGTGTCAGCGTGCGCGCGGGCACCGAGCGCCCGGCCCTTCAGAACGCGAAACTCCCCGAGTCGCTAAGACTCGGGGAGCACGGGACGTCCTGACCCATCAGGTCGGTGGAGCTGAGGGGATTCGAACCCCTGACCCCCTCCATGCCATGGAGGTGCGCTACCAACTGCGCTACAGCCCCGCGTCCCCGGAGGAACCCGGGAAGTCTACCTGGGAACCGCCACAGGACACCAAATCGGCCCACGCCCGCTCAACGCGGCACGGCCCCGACGTTCCACGACTCGAGCGCCCAGGTCCCCAACGGCCGTTCCGGTGACCCCGGCGCCGCAGGTCCGGACACCTCGGCGACGACCGCCCAGTGCGCGTTCCCCAGACCCCGCAGCAGCGCCACCGCCCCGAGCTGGTCGAGCCCGAGCAGCGCCGCGACGCAGGCCCGGCCGGCGACCCCGTGGCAGACGACGAGGGCGGTGCCCCCGTCGCTCAGCATCTGCAGGATCGAGGCGAGGGCGGTACCGACGCGCTCGGCCAGCTCGGCCACGGTCTCCCCGCTCCCCCCGCGGCGGACGTCCTCCCCGCGGCTCAGCGCCTCCAGGGTCGGGCCGTCCTGGGCCCGGACCTGCGCGGTCGTCATACCGGACCAGCGCCCGACGTTGATCTCGCGCAGGCGAGGGTCGAGGCGAACCGGCAGACCGCACGCCTCCCCCACGATCTCGGCCGTGGCGGCCGCCCGGGCCAGGTCGCTGGACACCAGCAGGTCCGGGGCCAGCGCCCGCAGCGACGGCGCCGCGACCCGAGCCTGGGACAGGCCCTGCTCGGACAGCGGGGTGTCCCGCTGGCCTTGCCAGATGCCTGCCGCATTGTCGAGCGTCTCGCCGTGACGCAGGACGATGATCCGGCGCCGGGCGCCGGCCGGGGATGCCTCGGCCACGACGGGTCAGGCGGGAACGGAGACGTCGACCAGCGGGCAGTCCCGCCACAGCCGGTCGAGGGAGTAGAACTCGCGCTCCTGCGTGTGCTGGACGTGGACGATGATGTCGCCGAAGTCCAGGAGCACCCAGCGGCCCTCGCGGGCCCCTTCGCGGCGCAGCGCCTTGACGCCGGCCTCGCGGAGCCGGTCCTCGACCTCGTCGACGATGGCCCCGATCTGCCGTTCGTTGCTCCCCGTCGCGAGGACGAAGATGTCGGTCAGAGCGAGGTACTCGCTCACGTCGATGGCCACGACATCCGACGCCAGCTTGTCGTCGGCGGCCGCTGCTGCGACCCGCGCGAGGTCCATCGACCGCTGGGTGGCGGTCATGCATCCCTTCCAGGTGGCACGGGCGCGGCCGGGGTGGTGGCCGGCGGCGCCGCGCAGGCCCATGTCGTCAATAACCCCACCTTGTTGGCGACGGACGGCGCGACGGCGCTGAAGCCGCAAGATGTCGGAACCCTCGCGCACGAAGTGGCGCAGGTCGCCCACG
>JBGAQV010000056.1:0-17480 GCA_044220505.1 Dermatophilaceae bacterium | reverse complement strand
CGATCCCGCCAGCCCCTACGGCGCGGCACTGCCGTGGCCCGAGCGCCCGACGACCGATGCCGGTGGCAAGGGACACCAACCCAGCCGTAAGGCCGGGGCGCTGGTCGCTCTCGTCGACGGCGATCTCGTGCTCTACGTCGAACGCGGTGGACGCACCCTGCTCACCTGGAGCGAGGACGCCACGACCCTGCAAGCTGCGGCAGACGCGCTGGCCCTGGCCGTGCGGGAAGGAGCCTTGGGCCGGCTGACCGTGGAACGCACCGACGGGGAGTCGGTGCTGCGGTCTGACCACCCACTCGCGACCGCCCTGGCGGCAGCCGGGTTCCATGCCACCTCCCGCGGGCTGCGAATCCGGAGATGAAGGGCCGTGCCTGAAGGTGACACGGTGTGGCGGACAGCCAGCCGACTCCACCAAGCCCTCGCTGGGCAGGCCCTGACCTGTGCCGAATTACGCTGGGGTGCGCTGATCGACCTTGACCTCGTAGGGGCGACCACCACCGAAGTCATCTCGCGAGGCAAGCATCTGCTGCACCGCCTCGACACGGGCCTGACCATCCACTCCCATCTGCGCATGGAGGGACAGTGGCGGATCGAGGCGACGGCCAGCCTCGGACCGAGCCACCTGGCCGACCACCAGATCCGGGCCGTGCTGGTGAGCGAGCACTGGGCCGCCCTCGGGCTACGACTCGGGATGCTCGACGCCGTGCCCACTGATCGGGAGGGTGACCTCGTGGGGCACCTCGGACCGGACGTCCTTGGTGCGACTGGGACGCCGACCGGGCGGCAGAACGGATCGCCGCCTCGAACATGGAGATCGGCACGGCGCTACTCGACCAGCGCAATCTCGCGGGAGTAGGCACGATGTATGCCGCCGAGCTGCTCTTCCTGGAAAGGGTCAACCCCTGGACACCGGTGGCGCACCTGCCGGCCGAGACAGTGTTCCGCTTGGTGACCCGCGTGCACACCTTGCTCGACGTCGGCCGTCGGTCGGCGGTCCAGTCGACAACCGGAGACGTCCGCACGGGGCACACGACCTTCGTCCATGGCCGTTCGGGCCGGCCCTGCCGTCGCTGCGCTGGGACGGTCCGGGTCGCCCCCATCGGTGTGCCGCCGCAGCAGCGCACCATGTTCTACTGCCCCACCTGCCAGGGTGGCCTGTCCCCCGGCGACGACGGCCGCCCCCAGCGTCCGTTGGGATCATCACCGCGCACCACCCGGGGTGGCTACCGGGCCCGACCTGCGCGGTGAAGGGTCAAGCCCCGAGCAGGGGCACGACTCCCAGACCGGTGCCAGGTCCGATGCGCACCGTCGCATCGTCCCCATAGGTCAGCCCGGTCATCGGCGCCGGTCGGCGCAACCACCAGCCGGCGTCGAGATCGGCGACCAGGGACGCTTGGCCGGCCACGGCGACATGCAGTGCCGCGGCCACGCCGATGTCGCTCTCCATCATCGAACCGACCATCGTCGTCAGCCCCGCCTCCTGCGTGAAGCGCAGTTGCCTGGCCGCGGCCAACGGCCCACCCGCCTTGGCGAGCTTGACGTTGATCCCGTCAGCGGCCTCAAGCCGCACCACCCGGTGCACGTCGGTCATCGTGAAGACGGCCTCGTCGGCCACCACGGGGGTGTCGACCCGACGACGCACCCAGGCCAGCCCTTCGACATCTTCGCCGGCCACCGGTTGTTCGAGGAACTCGACGGCTACCTGCGCATCCTCGAGAGCGCGCATCGCCCAGACGGCCTCGTCGCGGGTCCAGCCCTGGTTCGCATCCAGTCGCACCATGATGTCGTCCCCGACCTCGCGGCGCACCGCGATGACCCGCGCGACATCCAAGGCAGCGTCGGTGCCGACCTTCAGCTTGAGCGTCGTGAAGCCGTCGGCGACCCGCTGCCGGGCGGCGTGGACGGTTGCTGCGAGGTCGGTCGCAGAGACCGTGACGTCGGTCGTCACGATCAGGCCTGCGCCGGGCGCGCCCGCGGCGGCGGCTGCTCCGGGGACCGCTGCTTCGGGGACCGCTGCTTCGGAAACCGCGCGGGCGGGCTGAGAAAGAAGGTCGGCCATGCTCACGTCTGCGGCCCGGCACACCAGGTCGAGCAGTGCCGTCTCGACGGCCGACTTGGCGCCGCCGTTACGTGCGACGACCCGCGCCAGGCGGTCGGTCATATCCGGCCAGTTCGCCAGCGGTTGTCCGACGAGGACCGGGGCCAACATCTGCGCGACGCAGGCCTCGGCACCGACCACCGACTCCCCGGTGACCTGCCACACCTGAGCGGCTTCACCCCAACCGCGGCGACCGTCGGTGTCGACCACTTCGACGAGCAATGTGTCGACCTGTTCGGTGCGCCGCAGCGCCGTGACGAACGGGAAGCGCAGCGGCAGCCGTAGGCGGTGAGTCCGCACTGCGCTGATCTGGGTCATGGGGAGGAGAACGACGACAAACCGACCGGGCCGTAGCTCGCCGGTGTCAGGCCGACGTCAGGCCGCAGAGGCAGACACCGGGGCCAGCGGGGCGGGCATCGGCACCAGCACCGGGCTGGTCAGCGCCTCGGCCTCGGCGATCCGGACCGACAGGGTGGCCAAGACGTCAGAGAGTGGCACGCCGAGTGCCGTGCACACGGAGGCCAAGAGTTCGGAGGAGGCTTCCTTGGTGCCGCGTTCGATCTCGCTGAGGTAGCCGGGCGAGACGGCAGCCAACGCCGACAACCCTCGCAAGGTCAGCCCGCGAGTCTGGCGGTGCTCCCGCAGCACATCACCGAGCTCCCTGCGCAGCAACACCATCTGACCCACCTCCTGACCTCGATCCTCGCGTCGATTCCGCCAACGATAACCTGCCCCTGCACATCCCCGCTTGTCGGCCGCCACTTTGCCCCTCGTGTCGCGCGCAGCGGCTGCACCTCAATCCTCATCCACCTGCTGCACGAGCAGGGCCAGAGCCGCGAGCACCGTTCCGGCTCGCACCGCCGATCGGTCGCCCGGGATGTCCAGCTCCCGCACCGCACAGACCCGCGCGCCGACTGCGACTGCAACGTATGCCGTGCCCGCAGGCTTCCCGTCGCTCGGCCCCGGCCCTGCCACCCCGGTCGTAGCCAGTCCCCAGTGCGAGCCGGCCGCCCGGCATACCCCGAGCGCCATGTCGCCTGCCACGGCGGGGTGGACGGCGCCGTGCTTGGCGAGCAGCTGGCGATCGACACCGAGCCAGGTGGCCTTGAGCCACCCGCCCGTGAGCGACTCCGCACACGCGACGGTCTCACCGCGCGCCGTGAGCCTCGCGACCACCTGACCCGCGATCCGGGAGATCTCCGAGGCCCTCGAGTCCCGGTGGGTCAGCTCGGTCGACGTCAGATCATCGGCCATGGGCAACCGTCACTCAGGCGCGCGGGGCTGGATCGGCCGCGGATCGGCGGGCCTCCCGGGCGGCCTCGCGCACCGCACGCTTGGCCAGCGCCCGCGGGCTGGTGCGGCGCAGCCGGTGGGCCTGGACGAGGTAGTCGATCCCCGTGCCGAGGGTGAGCCCGACGGCCAGGACGAGCACGGCATACGCCGCCCGTCGCCATTCCGTCGCGAACGGAAGTGACCAGGCGGGCAGGATGAGCATCCCGAGCGCGAAGGCCTGCACCATGGTCTTGAGCTTGCCGCCGCGCCCCGCCGGCATCACCCCGTGGCGAATGACGACGAACCGCATGACGGTGATGCCGATCTCGCGACTGAGCACGAGCGCGGTCACCCACCACCAGACCTCACCGAGCATGGACAGCCCGACGAAGGTCATGCCGAGCAACGCCTTGTCGGCAATCGGGTCGGCAATCTTGCCGAAGTTGGTCACCTGGCCGCGCGATCGCGCCAGGTCACCGTCGATCTTGTCAGTGATCGCCGCGACGATGAAGGCCCCCAAAGCGAGGTAACGGGTCGCTGCGTTGCTGCCACTGTCGGCGAGCAGGAGCCAGCCGACGACCGGGACGAGGACGATCCGGCCCACAGTGAGCGCGTTGGGCAGGTTCCACGCGCTGGCCTCGGTCGACGGGGGCGAGGGGGACACGGGCGACGCGGAGTCTCCAGGCACCGGCTGGGTCATGTCCGAGCCGCCACCAGGTCGATGCCCTCGGACGTGGTGACCATCGCGGGGACGATGTCACCGATGCGCACATCGGCGCCGGGCAGGGAGGTGATGCCGTCGACCTCGGGGCCCTGGAACTCGGCCCGACCGACCGGCATACCCTCGTCCTCATCGAAGGCCTCCACGAGCACGCGCACTCGGGATCCGATCCGGTCTTCCGCGCGCTGAGCGGTGAGTTGCTCGACGAGGTCGGTGACCCGGGCGACCCGCTCGGAAACCACCTCGGGGTCGAGGTGGTCGGGCAGCTGCTCAGCCTCGGTGCCGTCCTCGTCGGAGTAGCCGAACACTCCCACGACGTCGAGCCGAGCCATGGCCAGGAAGAGCTCGAGCTCGCCCAGCTCGGCCTCGGTCTCGCCGGGGAAGCCGACGATGACATTGGACCGGATGCCGGCCTCCGGGGTCAGTGAGCGCACGCGCGCGATGAGATCGAGGAAGGCGTCCGTGCCGCCGAAACGGCGCATCCGCCGGAGCAACGCGGTCGCGGAGTGCTGGAAGGAGATGTCGTAGTAGGGCATGACGCCCGGCGTGCTTGCCATCGTCTCGATCAGGCCAGGGCGGATCTCCGCCGGCTGCAGGTAGGAGACCCGCACCCGCTCGATGCCGTCGACCGCCGTGAGTTGCGGCAGGAGCTTCTCCAGCGCGGCGAGGTCGCCGAAGTCCTTGCCGTAGCTGGTGGAGTTCTCGCTCACGAGGAAGACCTCGCGCACCCCCTGTTCGGCCAGCCAGCGGGCCTCAGCGACGACCTCGGCGATGGGCCTTGACACGAAGGAGCCGCGGAAGGCCGGAATGGCGCAGAATGCGCAGCGCCGGTCACAGCCTGAGGCAATCTTCAACGGCGCCCACGGCCGGTCTTCCAGGAGGGTGCGGACCGGCCGGTATGCCGGGTGGTCACCGCCCGCGGCAACGCCGTGTCCGGGGACACTGACCTGGGCGGCCGCGGCGGCCCGGTCGACGGGAGTGAGCGGGAGCAGTAGCCGGCGGTCCGAGGGCAGGTGCGATGGCGGCCGGGAGCCGGCCAGGATCGCGCGGAGGTGACCCGACAGCGCGGCATACGAATCGAATCCCAGCACAGCGTCGGCCTCGGGCAGTTGCTCGGCCAGCTGCGAGCCGTAGCGCTCGGCCAGGCAACCGACGGCGACGACGGCCTGGGTGCGGTGCGACCCATCCTTGAGGTCGGCGGCCTCCAAGAGAGCGTCGATGGAGTCCTTCTTGGCCTGCTCGACGAAACCACACGTGTTGACCAGGGCCACATCCGCCTCGGCGGGATCGGCGACCAGCGACCAGCCGTCGGCCGCCAGCCGACCGGCGAGTTCCTCGGAGTCGACCTCGTTGCGGGAGCAGCCGAGCGTGACGACTGCGACCGTGCGCGGGGTCGTCGGCTCGGTCATAGCGCAACTCTATGGCTGACCCCAGTCCACTGGCTCGCCGGACCCGCCGGACCAGCTGCCCTGCGGGGCTCGCCCCGGGGCTCCCCCCCAGGTCACGGAGCGGGGCCCCCGGATCGTGTCCAGGGGCCCCGCGCATCGTCGTGGTGACGATGTGACTACTTGGGCGCCACCGTGATGTTGAGGTGGCCACCGTTGCTCACGGCGCCGTTGACGGTGACAGTGGTGCCCGTCTTGGGCACCTGGACCCCCACCCAACCCGGCTGGTAGCGGCCCACATGCGCGCCCGTGGTCGCGTGCGCATCGGCGAGGACCCACCAGTTCTTGGTGTCGTCGAAGGTCGGCACCGCGGGCGCGGACGGGATGGTCCTCGCGACGCTGTCCTTGTGCACGCTGATCGCGTCGGTGGCCTCGACCCCGAAGGTGGAGTCATAGGACTGCAACCGCGGCCGCATCAACTGACCGTCAGCCCAGTGGAACAGCGTCGGGTGAGCGTCGATCGGGAGCACGAGACCCTGACCGGGGTGGTCACCGACGTTGTTGTCCGCCTGCGAGGAGTCCCAGTACCAGAGCAGCAAGCCGTTCTGGTAGGGGTAGGTCTCCACCCAGTCCGGCCGACTGTCGAGGAACCCGAAGTTGTATGCCGTGCGCAGCGACGCGTCGTAGCCGTCGTACTGACGGTTCTCGGCGACATAGGCGTTGAAGTACGACTTCTCGTTCGTCGATCCGGTGCGGACGAAGCCGTTGAGAGCCCAGCCCTCATCGGTCTCGGCCGTGCCGATGATCGTGCCGTTGACGGCGATCTGATCGGCGAAGAAGCCGGTCTGCGATGCCGCCGCGTCGGTCTGGTAACGGAACCGCAGGGCAGTCGTGCCTGCCGGCAGGGTCGCCGTGAGGTCCACCCACGACGCCGACGCGGGGAAACCAACCGTCGTACCGGTGATCCCGGTGTGGCTCGGGTTGTTGCTGTTGGGATCGGTCGCCCGGGAGAGCGACGTGTTGACCGGGGTCCAGGTGTTGCCGTCGGCCGAGGCCTCGAGGAACGCGTAGTCCCAGTCCTCTTCGATGTCGTACTTCACCTTGGCGGTGAGGCTCGTCCCGGAGATCCCGGACTTCGTCATCGTCGTGTTGAGGTTGTCCCCGGAGGTGGACCAGAACATCTGGCTGCCTGCGGCCGTGGCACCGAGGTCGATGTTGACCTTCTTATCGGGCAACACGACGAAGACGGCCTGTGGGCTCTTGGTTGCCGGCGTGTTCGGGCCGAGCTTGTGGGTCGACTTCTGGCCGGCGTGCGCGACCTCGTAGAACGGACCCTTGCCACCCTGCGGTGCCAGCCAGCCGAGCTGGAGTAGCTCCCAGGCCGACAGGTCGGTCGGAGCGTCGCCGATGCCGTCGAGGCTGCCCGTGCCGATGTTGGCGCCCGAGGACATGAGCGTCCAGAACGCCGTGCTGTTCTCGGCGCCACCGGTGTTGCCCGACGTGTCGTAGAGGTCGGGCAGGCCGAGGTCGTGTCCGTATTCGTGGACGAAGACGCCCAGGCCGCCGTTCTCCGGCTGGATCGTGTAATCGCCGACCCAGACGCCCGTGGCGTTGTTGGGAACCAGCGGCGAGCTCACCAGGCCGGCATTGGTGCCGATGTTGACGCCGGGCAGCCCGCCGGGGCCACCCCCTTGGAGGTTGGCATACCAGCGGTGGCTCCAAATGGCGTCGGTGCCCTGGTGGGGGTCACCGGCAGCTTCGTCGCCGCCCGCGTGGACGATCTGGAAGTGGTCGATGAAGCCGTCGGGCTCGTTGAACACCCCGTCGCCGTCGATGTCGTAGCGGTCGTAGACGTCGAAGGTCTTCAGGTAGGCCGTGATCTCGGCCATCGACTTGCCCGAGGCGAGCTGGTTGTTGACCCAGACGGCCATGGCGTCACGGATGAGGGCCTTGGTCGTGTTGCAGACGATGCCGCCGCAGTAGTTACGGCCGTAGAGCGCCTCGTTGAAGGGCACCTTGACCCACTCGGTCACGGCTCCGTCGACGGAGTACCGGCCCGATGACTGGGTCTGGTAGTACTTCGCCATCCGGGTGAAGTACATGTCCTGGTAGTGCGCCTGGTTGTAGTCGGCCTTCCACAGGGTGGAGTTGTCGACCGAGCGATCCGGCTGCGGAATCTCGTTGCGCAGCGGCCCGGTGACGTCGGTGGCCGTCCCATCCTGAGGTGGTCCCTGGAAGATCGCGTTGGGGTACTGCTGGTCGCCGAACTCGGCGAGGATGACGAAGACTCGGTCGGTGCCCTCCCGCTCCAGGTCGACGTACTGACCCTTGGCAACCTTGACGACCTTGCCCTGGGCTGCGGGTTCACCCTTGAGCCGCTGGGACAGCGCAGTCTGGCGCAGAGCGTCCTTCTTGACCGCCTGCGGCGCCCTCAGGTTGTCCGAGCTGTTGGCCGGCGCGCTCGATTCCAGAGTCGCGACGGGGCCACCCTTGCTCGAAGCGGCCGTGGAGGTTGGTGCACTGACGACGGCACCGGCGAGGACCAACCCACCCACCGCGCCCAGGCCGACCATCCGTCGCCCGATGCGTCCAGATCTGCGAATCACGACATCCCCTTGTGGGAGCGAAACGTGCGCAGCCACTGCCCAGTCGCCTGCGCAGACCGGCGGGACACCGATCACCTGGACAGCATGGACCCGACGTCCCGGATAATCCAGAGGCCGGTGGTCAGGAACTCGTAAATTCTTACGTCCGCGGGGGCCGATCGGTCACTTATTCGCGCCCGGTGAGACCCCAGGCGTCTTCGTCACCGTCGCTGGTGTCGGCCGGATCGTCCCACTCCGCACCGGCTACGCGCGGGTCGGGTCGGCCGGCCAGCGGATCGTCGGCATACCGTCCCGGGGTGGCTTCGGCGACCGCCCGCGCATCTCCGTCGAGGGGGTATGCCGTGTCGTCGTCCCACTCCGGCGGCGGCTCGTCCCCGCGCAGCAGCGCCAAGGTGGCCGGCAGGTCGTCCGGCTTGACCAAGACATCGCGGGCCTTGGAGCCTTCCGACGGGCCGACGATGCCGCGCGACTCCATGAGATCCATGAGCCGACCGGCCTTGGCGAAGCCCACTCGAAGCTTGCGCTGCAGCATCGACGTCGAGCCGAACTGAGTCGTGACGACGAGCTCGGTGGCCTGCAACAACACGTCGAGGTCGTCGCCGATGTCGTCGTCGACCTGCTTCTTGGCCGCGACCACGGTGACGTCCTCGCGGTACTGCGGCTTGAGCTGCTCGGTCACCGACTTCACCACGGCGTGGATCTCCGACTCGGTCACCCAGGCGCCCTGGACGCGGATCGGCTTGCTGGACCCCATCGGCAGGAAGAGCGCATCGCCTTGGCCGACCAACTTCTCCGCGCCCGGCTGGTCGAGAACGACTCGGCTGTCGGCCAACGACGAGGTCGCGAAAGCCATCCGCGAGGGCACATTGGCCTTGATGAGACCGGTGACGACGTCGACCGACGGGCGCTGGGTCGCCAGCACGAGGTGGATACCCGCAGCGCGGGCCAACTGGGTGATCCGGACGATCGACTCCTCGACATCGCGGGGGGCGACCATCATGAGGTCGGCCAGCTCGTCGACGATGACCAGCAGATAGGGGTATGCCGTGATGACCCGTTCCGAGCCGGGCAGCGGCTTGACCTGGCCCGCACGGACGGCCTTGTTGAAGTCGTCGATGTGCTTGAACCCGAAGCCGGCGAGGTCGTCGTAGCGCTGGTCCATCTCGCGGACCACCCACTGCAGCGCCTCGGCTGCCTTCTTGGGGTTGGTGATGATCGGGGTGATGAGGTGCGGGATGCCGTCGTATGCCGTGAGCTCCACCCGCTTGGGGTCCACGAGGATCATCCGGACCTCTTCGGGGGTGGCCCGCATGAGGATCGAGGTGATCATCGAGTTGACGAAGCTCGACTTGCCCGCGCCCGTTGCGCCGGCGACGAGCAGGTGCGGCATCTTGGCGAGGTTGGCGATGACATAGCCGCCCTCGACATCTTTACCCACGCCCATGACCATGGGGTGCTGGTTGCCGCGAGCGGTCTGGCTGCGCAGCACATCGCCCAACGACACGGTCTCGCGGTCGGTGTTGGGGATCTCGATCCCGATGGCGGACTTGCCCGGGATGGGACTGAGGATCCGCACGTCGGCCGACGCCACGGCATACGCGATATTGCGCGAGAGCGCGGTGACCCGCTCGACCTTGGTCGCCGGGCCGAGTTCCACCTCGTAGCGCGTGACGGTCGGTCCACGGGTGAACCCCGTGACGGCGGCGTCGATCTCGAACTGCTCGAAGACCTGCCCCAGCGCTTCCAGAACGCGATCGTTGGCCGCGCTGCGGGCCTTGTGCGGAGGTCCGGGGGCCAGTAGCGCCTGGTCGGGCAGCACGTAGGCGACGTCCCCCGAGAGCTGCAGCTGCTCGGCCCGCAGCGGCAGCGTCGAGGTCGCGGGAGCTTTGAGCTCGGGCTTGGGCTTGCCGGGGACCAGCGGCTGGGTCGTCGCTTCCGCCGACCGGTCGGCGGCGGGTGGCACCGGGCGCTTCTGACCGGGACGCAGCGGCTTGCCGTCGGCACCCACCGGAGCGATCTCGGCGGCCTGGACGAAGGCCTCGTCCCCGTCCCGCTGTTCGAGCACCTCCGCGGCGAGCCGGGCACGACGCGACCGGGCGGCCGACGTCGAGCCCGCCTCACCCGGGGTCGCGGTCGGCCCGTCCAGGGTCGCGTCGCCCGTCGGGCGGTGTCCGAGGATGCGATCGCGAGCCACGCGCAGGCGGGTCGGGATCATCCGCACCGGGGTGGCGGTGAGGACCAACACGCCGAAGAAGCCGAGCAGGAGCAACAGGATCAGGGCGCCCACCGATGAGACGGCCGCCGCCACCGGGCTGGACGCGAGGAAGCCGATGATCCCGCCGGCGGCGCGCATTGCGTTCGCTCCCCCAGGGGGGGTCGGTATGCCGTCGGCCAGGTGTGCGATGCCGCTCGCCGAGACGGTGAGGGCCAGGGTGCCGATGAGGAGGCGGTTGGTCGCGGCGTCATCCTGCGGCGCACGCAGCAGGCGCAGGCCCAAGGCGAGCAGGACCAGGGGCACGGCATACGCGATCCGGCCGAGCGTGCCCGCCACGACGGCGTGGACGACCTCGCCGATCACGCCGGGGAATCCCCACCACTCGCGCGCGGCGACGACAACGGCCAGGCCGATCAGGGCGAACCCCACCCCGTCACGGCGGTGCTCGGGCTCGAGATCGCGCGCGGAGGTGCCGACCTTGCGCACCGCGCCGCCGGCCAAGTGCGACACGCCCATCCACGTCGACCGGACCGCCCGCAGGGGCAGCGGCAACCCGCCGGAGCGGGTCTTCGATCCGCGGGCTGCCGGTGCCTTGCGGGCTGGGGATGCCTTGGGACGGGCCGTGCTGCGCGGGGTGTTGCGTGGGGTCGCCGAGCTACGGCCCGCGGTGGAGGCGCGCGCGGACGCCGAGGGTGGACGGGTCGCCATGTTCCGGAGGGTACGCGAGAGCCACTCCAGACACACGTGTCACACGCGCATCAGGCGTCGACTTTCCTGCAGCAGCCGTCCCGACCGGGTTCTCGGCGTGCGGGACGCACCGGCACACGCTTGCCCATCGACATTAGGTCACGTTATGGTTATCCCAAGGTTATGAGCGTCAGCGCCTCAGCTCCGGCTCGCTGACCGGCAACCCTCCATCGCGGCGGGGTGCCCCGGATGACGACCCGGCCCGAGCACACAGCGCGGGCAAGCGCGAACCGGCCTCGGCCGGAGGAAAGAGACGAGGATGACCGCCACTCTCGAGGCGCCGGCCGCGTTGTGCGCCGGGGTGCCGGCGACCGCCACCGACGGACTCCAGGTCCCGGTGGCTGACGGCTGGGTGGACTACGCCAACTTCGACCATGCCGCCTCGACACCCGCCCTGCGCACTGTCGCGGCGGCGGTCGAGCGCGTCGTCGCGGGCTATGGGTCGGTGCACCGCGGCAACGGACACCCGAGCCGGGTGACCTCGCAGTGGTACGACGCGGCGCGCGCCGAGGTCGGCGTCTTCGTCGGGGCCCGGGCGAGCGACCATGTGGTCTTCACCCGCAACACGACCGATTCGTGGAATCTGCTCGCCCACTCCCTTCCCCGGAACACCACCGTCGTCGCCTTCGCGTCCGAGCACCACTCGACCCTGTTGCCGTGGGGCGCTCACCGCACGGTGACGCTGGGCGTCCCTGCGACGGTCGAGGACGGCATACGGGCCCTGGATGTGGCGCTCGCCAGGGTGACCTCGCAGCACTGCCTCGTGGTCGTCGCCGGGGCCTCCAATGTGACCGGCGAGGTGTGGCCTATCGCCGAGATCGTCGCCGTGGCCCGTCGGCACGGAGCGCGCGTCGCCCTCGACGCCGCCCAGCTGGCGCCCCACCGCCGCATCGACCTGGCTGCCTGGGACGTCGACTACGTCGCCTTCTCGGGCCACAAGATCTATGCCCCCTACGGCACCGGAGTGCTGGCCGGCCGGGGCGATTGGCTCGACACCGCCGCCCCGTATCTGCCAGGGGGCGGGGCGACGGTGTCGGTCACGGAATCGGAGGTGGTGTGGGCAACCGGGCCCGCGCGGCACGAGGGGGGCACGCCCAACGTCGTCGGGGCCGTCGCGGTTGCGGCGGCCTGCGCGGCGCTGCGCGAGCACCGCTGCGACATCGCCCTCTACGAGCACGCGCTCGGGGCGCGGTTGCGACGGGGCCTGGCTGCCATCCCCGGGGTGCGCCTGCACACTCTCTTCGGGGCGGAGGCCGACCACGTCGCGGTCGTCGCCTTCACCATCGACGGCCTCGACGCGGGGTTGGTGTCGACGGCGCTGTCGGTGGAATACGGCATCGGGGTGCGCGACGGTCGGTTCTGCGCGCACCGACTCGTCGAGCATCTGCTCGGTGGGCAGGACGGCTCACGGACGCCGTCAGAAGGCTCCGGTGTGCCGTCAGAGCCCTCCGGTATGCCGTCCGGTCGCCCCCGCGAGGTCGCGGCGATTCGCGCGAGCCTGGGGTTGGCCACCCGCCCTCACCACGTGGAGCGGCTCATCGCGGCTGTCTCCGAGTTGGCCACACGGGGTCCGGCGCTGCGCTATGTCCGGTCTGGTGCCGGGTGGGAGTCACCTGACGCTGCCGGAACAGCCACCGGTTCCCGTCTCTGGTGAGCAGGCAGCCCAGGGGATCAAAGGCCAACGCCAGTGAAGCCAGGGCGAGCGGTCACTGGCAGACCGTGAGGTCGCCCACGACGATCCACTGCTGGTGTCCCCAGTTGTTCGGGGAGCTCATGTACTCAACCATCCCCCAGTAGTTCATCGTGAATGACGTGGCGCCTCCCATCGTCACGTCCACGGAGACGTTGCGGTTGCCCGTCGCGGTCGGGAAGTTGGCGCCGCGCCACACGTATTCGTTCAAGCCGCTGATGGTCTGTGATGACGCCCCGCCCGACGGCGACGCGAGCGAAGACCCCTTGACCAGGTTGCTCCCCGAGGAGGTGTCCCCAATCGCTGTGACGAGGGCAACCTTGTCGAAGGACACGGCGTCGACATAGGAGCTCGCCGTCGTCCCGGTGGTCCGGGTGAGGTCGTAGATGGTGAAGGACACCGACTTGATCGGCACCCCGAAGTCGAAGGTGACCGATTCCAAGGCCGGCGCTGTGTTGCTCGACACCTGCGAGAGCACTAGGCCCTTCTGCGCCGTTGGAATGGAGAAGCCGTTGTAGGCCTGGTCTCCGATGCTGAAGTCCCCGTAGGCGTCGGTGCGAGAGAAGGCCGTAGCAGCCTTGTTGACATCCAGCGGATATCCGCTCTGCCGGAGCTGGGTCACGCTGATGGCCAATGGCGTGGGACAGGATGTGGACGAGACTGAGCCCGCCCGCGTCCAGTTCAGGCTGGTGTTGTTCGAGTTGGCCGGGGTGTGCGTGAGGAACCCCTGCGTGGTGCTGTTCCAGACCAGGGTGAAGCACGAGCCCGGACAGATCACCCGCGATGCGGCAGCCGCGGGCGCGTGCGCCGCCAGGACGACGGCCGGGACCGCCCAGACCGCCCCCTGGGTGAGCCGCCGCCGACTGATCTGGGGCACGCTCGAACGACCCGTGAACACCATGAATACCCCCACTGCAGACAATGGACACCTCGGCCACTCCTGCGAGCGCTGTCCCCCGTGCGCCCCCCCGGGGCGGTGTGCGGAGAGCCGATGCCATAACTATACCCACGTTATTCAACGTGATCCACAGTTAACTGTTCAAGACCTCGGTCGCCTCGGCGACCAGACTGCGACGCGCAGTGCCAGGGACTGGGCGAGACGCCCCGTCCAATAGTGCCGATCGAGGGGCCGACAGCGTGTGCGGGCAGCGTGTGCCGACAGTGTCGCTAGGCCTCGATGACGATGGGGATGATCATCGGCCGACGCCGGATCTTGCCGCCCACCCAGCCGCCGACGGTGCGCCGGATGACCTGCTGGAGTTGGTGCTCATCAGTGACCCCGCCGTCGGTCGCCGCGACAATGGCGGCCTCGACCTTGGGGATGATTTGCTCGAAGACGTCTCGATCCTCGGCGAAGCCACGGGCCGTGATCTCAGGGCCGGCCGCGATCTTGCCGGTGGCCGTGTCGATGACGACGATGCACGTGATGAAGCCCTCGTCCCGCAGGATGCGGCGGTCCTTGAGCATGGCCTCGTCGGTCCCACCGACCGATGACCCGTCGACGTATATGTAGCCGGCCGGCACCGCGCCCACGATCTTGGCCACCCCGTCGGCCAGGTCGATGACGACACCGTCCTCGGCGAGCAGCACCCGGTCGCGCGGGACACCTGTGGCGACGGCGAGCTCGGCGTTGGCGAACATGTGCCGCCACTCCCCGTGCACGGGAAGCACATTGCGCGGGCGGACGATGTTGTAGCAGTAGGTCAACTCGCCGGCCGCCGCGTGGCCCGACACGTGCACCTTGGCGTTGCCCTTGTGCACGACGGTGGCGCCCAGACGCATGAGGCCGTTGATGACGCGATAGACGGCGTTCTCGTTGCCGGGGATCAGCGAGCTGGCTAGCAGCACGGTGTCACCCGGTCCCACGTCGATGCGGTGGTCGCGGTTGGCCATCCGGGACAGGGCTGCCATCGGCTCGCCCTGGCTGCCGGTGCAGACCAGGACGATCTGGTCGTCGCGCAGATCGTCGAGCTTCTTGATGTCGACCAGGACGCCCTGCGGCACCCGGAGGTAGCCCAGGTCGACGGCGATGCCCATGTTGCGCACCATGCTGCGTCCGACCAACGCGACCCGGCGGCCGGCTTTGTCTGCTGCATCGAGCACTTGCTGCACGCGGTGGACATGCGAAGAGAAGCATGCGACGACGATGCGGCGTTCGGCGTGCCGGAACACCTTGTCGATCGCCGAGGAGATGTCTCGCTCGGGCGGGGTGAACCCCGGAATGTCGGCATTGGTCGAGTCGGTGAGGAAGAGGTCGACCCCTTCCTCACCCAACCGGGCGAAGGCCCGCAGATCGGTGATCCGCCCGTCCAGCGGCAACTGGTCCATCTTGAAATCGCCGGTGTGCAGCAGCGACCCGGCCGAGGTCCGGACCATGACCGCCAAGGCATCCGGGATCGAGTGGTTGACCGCCACGAATTCGACATCGAAGACACCGAGGTGTTCGCGCTCCCCTTCGCGCACCTCCAGCGTGTAGGGCCGGATGCGGTGCTCCTTGAGCTTGGCCTCGATCAGCGCAAGGGTCAGCCGCGACCCAATGAGCGGGATATCCGGCTTGCGCGCCAGCAGATAGGGCACCGCTCCGATGTGGTCCTCGTGCCCATGGGTGAGGATGATCGCCTCGACGGCATCGAGCCGACCATCCAGGTGGGAGAAGTCGGGCAGGATGAGGTCGACGCCCGGATGGTGGTCCTCCGGGAAGAGCACGCCACAGTCGATGATGAGCAATCGGCCGCGGTGTTCGAGCACCGCCATGTTGCGGCCGATCTCCCCCAGGCCCCCGAGCGCGACGAAGCGCAGGGCGTTGTCTGCCAGGGGCGGCGGGAGGGTGAGCTCGGGGTGGGGATGACTCAACGGATTCCTGACTTCGTGAGGCCTTCGCGCAAGATCGCGATGTGCTCGGGGGGCGACTCCACCAGCGGGAGCCGGACGAAGGCCGAGGAGATGACGCCGAGCTCGGCCAGCGCGGCCTTGGCCATGATGGCGCCCTGCGACGTGCCCATGATGGCGTCGACAATGGGAATGAGCCGCTCGTGAATCGCGCGGGCGGCCGCCAGGTCGCCGGCCAGCACCGCCTGGATCATCGCGGCATACTCGTTGCCGGCGACGTGCCCGACAACGGACACGACCCCTACCGCGCCGATCGCGAGCATGGCGAGGTTGAACTCGTCAGCACCCGAATACCACTGCAGGTCGGTCTCGGCCATGACCTTGCTCGCAGCCCAGAGATCGCACTTGGCGTCTTTGACCGCGACGATCCGCGGGTGCTCGGCGAGCCGCAACAGCGTCTCGGTCTGGATCGGTATGCCGGTCCGCCCCGGGATGTCGTAGAGCAGGACCGGCAGGTCGGTGGTGTCGGCGATGGCCCGGAAGTGCGCCAACAGTCCGGGCTGGGTCGGCTTGTTGTAATAGGGAGTGACGACGAGCAGCGCGTGGGCTCCCACGTCTGCGGCGCGCTTCGACATCTCGATGCTGTGCGCGGTGTCGTTGGACCCCACCCCGGCAACCACCTTCGCGCGGTCACCGACGGCGTCCGCGACCAGCTCGATGACCCGGATGCTCTCGTCGCTGGTCAAGGTGGCCGATTCCCCGGTCGTGCCGTTGACGATGAGCCCGTCGTGGCCGTTGGCGATCAGGTGCTCGGCGACGGCGACCACGCCGGCCTCGTCGACCTCACCGGTGGGAGTCATGGGAGTCACCATGGCGGTCAGCACCCGGCCGAAGATGGGCATTGTCATTGCCACAGGCTATCGCTCCCCACTCACAACAATGTCGAGGGGCGACCCCCGCGGGGGGCCGGGGAGCGCCGCGCCACCCCCACCAACGGGGGCGCCCCAGGGCACGTTTCAAGAACAGTGCGAAGACTTCGTGTGATCTACGTCACACCATGACAGGGTGCTAGCTTTCGATGGTGCGCCAGTACCTCGACCTGCTCGATCGCATCCTCACCGAGGGGGTATCCAAGCAGGACCGCACCGGCACCGGCACGCGCAGCGTCTTCGGCCACCAGATGCGGTTCGACCTGCAGCACGGCTTCCCTGCCATGACGACCAAGAAGCTGCACCTGCGCTCGATCTTCGGCGAGTTGCTGTGGTTCCTGCGCGGCGACACCAATATCGCCTGGTTGCATGAGCGCCGCATCACGATCTGGGACGAATGGGCCGACTCAGCCGGCGACCTCGGCCCGGTCTACGGCTACCAATGGCGCTCCTGGCCGACTCCCGACGGCCGGCACATCGACCAGATCCAGCGCGTCGTCGAGAGCCTACGGACCAATCCCGACAGCCGTCGTCACCTCGTCTCGGCCTGGAATGTCGCCGACGTCGACGCAATGGCCCTGCCGCCCTGCCACGCTCTCTTCCAGTTCTACGTGCGCCCGGCGAGTGACGGCGGCCCGGCATACCTGGACTGCCAGCTCTACCAGCGCTCGGCCGATGTCTTCCTCGGGGTGCCCTTCAACATCGCGTCCTATGCATTGCTCACCGAGATGGTGGCGCAGACCGTCGGGATGCGGGCGGGGCACTTCGTGCACACCCTCGGCGACGCTCACCTCTACCTCAACCACCTCGACCAAGCCCGGCTGCAGCTCACCCGCGATCCCCGTCCGCTGCCGGCGCTGCGACTGACCCCCGGTCTGGCTCTGGACGAGTTCGATCTGCCCGACATCGCCCTCGAGGGCTACGACCCCCATCCCGGGATCGCCGCCCCCATCGCGGTATGACCATCCCCCCGGCCGACTCCCCCTCG
>JBGAQV010000055.1:0-17511 GCA_044220505.1 Dermatophilaceae bacterium | reverse complement strand
CCTTGGTGCCGGCCGCGCCAGCAAGTTTGGTGGCCTCGTTGAACAGGGTGTGCAGATCGGGGTACTTCTCGAAGTGCGGGGCCTTGAAGTAGTCGGTCCACAGCACCCAGAGGTGCTCCTTCACCAGGTGGGAGCGCTGTTCCTTGATGATCGTCGCGCGGATCTTGAACTCGGGGTCGTCGGAGGCCAGTGCCTTCTCGATGGTCGCCTTGACCGACTGTGCCTCGATGCGGGCCTGGGCGGGGTCGTAGACGCCACACGGCAGGTCGCAGTGGGCGCTGACCTCGACGGTGGGGGCGAAGATGCGCAGTCGCATGTGGAGTCCCTTCGTGACGGTGGGTCGGGGCCGGCGGCATAGCGTCGCCGGTTCCCCTCCAACCTACCCCGATCGATGCCAAGTTATGGCAGCCAGCACATCGACCAGCGGCTCTCGCTGCCGCCTCAAGCCCCTGGGCGCTGGCTGCGATGCCATCGCGGGAGGCGGAAGACCACGATTCCCCGGATCGCCTCGGGCGCCAACCCGCCGACGGTCCACGAATCCACCCCCTCCGCAGGGTTGTCCCGCGCCACCCACCACCGCTCGGGGTCCTGCGGATCGGGTCCGGTGAGGCGCTTGACCGCCATCGGTCGAGGACCGGCCGGACCGTCCGGCAGGTCTACGGCGACGAGACGACCCGGCCTCGGAACGCCCCCCCAACGCACCACGACGAGGTCCCCGTCCACCAGGGTCGGCTCCATCGACCGCCCGCGGATCCGAGCCAGCCCCCAGGGCAGCAGCGGCCGACCAGGCGGCATACCGGCGGTGGTATGCCGGCTCAGAGCGAGCGCCGGAAGGCGAGCACGGCGTCGTAGTCCGGCAACAAGCCCTCCGCGCGCGCTTGCTCCAGCGTGGGTGCAACAGTGTCCTTCTCGGACAGGATGGGCTCGAACCCAGCCGGAAGCGCCAAGGCCACGGTGGGGTCGATCGGGGTGATGCCCTTCTCGGCGGCCGGGTTGTAGGTCTGCGAGCAGAGATACATCGCCGTGCCGTCCTCGATGCAGGCCAAGGCGTGACCAAGCCCCTCCGAGAGGTAGATCGCGCGACGGTCGATCATGTCGAGTCGGACGCTGTCCCAGCGACCGAAGGTCGGTGACCCGACCCGGATATCGATGATGAAGTCGATGAACACCCCGGAGAGGGCCGTGACGTACTTGGCCTGGGAGGGCGGGACCGAGGCGTAGTGGATGCCCCGGACGGCACCTGCGGTGGAGACCGAGATATTGGTCTGCACGACCTGCATCTGGTGCCCGATGTGTTCGGCCAGCTTGTCGGCCCGGAATCCCTCGGCAAACATGCCCCGGGAGTCGGGGAACTGCCGCGGCGTGATCTCCCAGGCGCCCTCGATGGACAGGGGGCGGAACTCCATCAGAGGCCGTCCTTCTCGTCGAGCAGTTCCTGTAAGTAGACGCCGTAGCCACTCTTGGCCAGACGCTCGGCGAGCACCCGCAGTTGGTCGTCGTCGATCCACCCGTTGCGCCAGGCCAACTCCTCTACGCAGCCGATCTTGTGACCCTGGCGAGCCTCGACGACGTGGACGAACTGACTGGCGTCGAGCAGGCCCTGGAAGGTGCCGGTGTCGAACCAGGCGGTGCCTCGGGGCAGGACTGTCACGGTGAGTTCGCCGCGCCGCAGATAGGCATCGTTGACACCGGTGATCTCGAGCTCACCCCGCGCGCTGGGCTTGAGATCGGCGGCCACTTGGACGACGGAGTTGTCGTAGAAGTAGACGCCCGGCACGGCGAAGTTGGACTTGGGTTTGGCCGGCTTTTCTTCGATCGACAGCACGGTGCCAGCCTCATCGAACTCGACGACACCGTAGTCCTTGGGGTTGGCCACGTGGTAGGCGAAGACATGGCCGCCGACGATGTCTCGGGTGCCCTCGCGCAGCTGCTCCTCGAGCGATGCCCCGTAGAAGATGTTGTCCCCGAGCACCAGGGCCACCGAGTCCGACCCGATGAATTCGCGGCCGATGATAAAGGCCTGGGCCAGACCGTCGGGGCTGGGCTGCACGGCATACGAGATCTCGATGCCCCATTCCGTGCCGTTGCCGAGCAGGCGCTGGAACTGTACGGAATCGTCCGGGGTGGTGATGATGAGTACCTCTCGGATCCCGGCCTGCAGCAAGGTCGAGAGGGGGTAGTAGATCATCGGCTTGTCGTAAACCGGCATGAGTTGCTTGCTGATGCCCTTGGTGATGGGGTGCAGCCGCGTCCCCGACCCCCCGGCCAGAATGATGCCCTTCATCGGGCCAGATTATCGGTCGCTCAGGACTGAACCGTCTGTAAGTCTTCGTTGTGGCTGACCTGGGGCTGGCTGGCAGGGTTGGTGCTGGTCACTCGGCGCGCGTTGTGACTCCTGAATCGCCTGGCCCCTTCGGGGTGTCATGCCCGGGATCTGTCCATCGGGCGCGGGGTGCCGGCGTCGACCCTGGCCCACAACGATGGCCTGATCAGAAGCATGTCCACCACCGGGATGAGCGTCCCGTCGGTGTAACTGATTACAGGCCCGCCTCGTCGTGATTTCTCACCCGGGCTGACGCCGGCAACGACGCCCAACCCGAACAAGGTGAGAAGGATCATCGCATGTCCAGTCTGCCCGTCACGGTGGCCGACCTCTACAGGTATGTCGTGGGGGTTGATACCCACGCCGCTACCCACAGCTACGCGGCCGTCACCGCCAGCGGAGCCTTGCTCGACCAGGCGACCTTCCCCACCAGCCCGGCCCGCCTGCGTCGTGCAGCGGACTGGATCCGTCGACGGACCGAGGGAGAGCTGGACGCGGTGCTGATCTCGGCCGAAGGAACCGGCTGTTACGGCGCGCAGTCCTGACCGTGTCGGTGGCGATGCTGCGCGACCGGCGGGCCGGCGAGGTGCACACCGCACCGCGGGTCCTGACCGTGGCTCGTGACCACCTCAACACCGAGCGGACCCGGTGCATCAACGCCATGACCGCGCTCGTCCGCAGCCACGACCTGGGCGTGGATGCCCGCACGTCGCTGACGCCGCAGCAGATCGCCACGATCGCGAACTGGCGACGACGAGAGGAACCCTTCGGCATCGCGACAGCACCAGCCGAGGCCGTCCGGCTGGCCAAACGGGCCCGGGCAACCGACGAAGAGTCGGCTGACAACCGCGCCAGCATCACAGCCCTGGTCGCCGTGCAGGCACCCGAGCTACTCGACCTGCATGGCGTCGCGATCACGGCTGCGGTCATCTTGACCGTCTGGTCTCACCCAAGACGGATCCGCAGCGAGGCCGCGTTCGCACAAATCGCTGGCACCGCGCCGATCCCCGCGTCCTCGGGAAACACGATCCGTCACCGGCTCAACCGCGGCGGAGACCGCCGGCTCAACCGGGCCCTGAACACGATCGTCCTCACCCGCCTGCGCACCGACCCCGTCACTCGTGACTACCTTCTGCGGCGACTGGCCGAAGGCAAGACCAGCAAAGAGATCCGACGCTGCCTCAAGCGCTACGTCGGAGGACAGGTCTTCCGCACCCTCACCGCCAGCCACCCCAGCGCCGCAGCCGCCACATCAGCGGCTTTGACAGAACATAGAAGCATCCCGGGAAACCCGCGATGGTTCAATCCGCCGTTCCGCTAGCCTCAGCGGCATGAAGATCCTCGTCACAGGCGCCAACGGGATGCTGGGACAGGATCTGGTGACTCACCTGCGGGGCGCAGGACACGAGGTGACCGCAACCGACCTGCCGGAGGTCGACATCACCTCCGCGCGAGATTGTGCTGAGGCGCTCGACGGACATCGAGTGGTCGTCAACACGGCCGCCTACACCGCGGTCGACGCCGCCGAAGAGCACGAGGCGGTGGCTTTCCGCATCAATGCCGTCGGCCCTGCGGTCCTCGCCCGGGCCGCCCGCGAGGTCGGGGCACGGATGGTCCAGATCTCGACAGACTACGTTTTCGCTGGGGACGCCACCAGCCCGTATGCCGAGGACGCGGCCCTCGCACCGCAGTCTGCCTACGGACGCACCAAGGCCGCCGGTGAGTGGGCCGTGCGATCGGAATGCCCCGATTCACTCATCGTGCGAACGGCGTGGCTCTATGGGCCGGGGGGGCCCAACTTCGTCAAGACCATGGCGGCGCTGGCTGCACAGCGCGACACCGTGTCGGTTGTCGACGACCAGCGGGGTCAGCCCACGACGACGGCCGATCTTGCGCGGTTCATCGGGGATCTGTTGGCCACAGCAGCCCCCGCAGGCACTTACCACGGCACCTGTGAGGGTGAGACCACGTGGTTCGGCTTCACTCAGGCGATCTTCTCCGAGCTCGGCCTGGATCCGGGTCGGGTGCTACCCACGACCAGCGCCGCGTTCGTCCGACCAGCGCCGCGACCGGCATACAGCGTCTTGGGACACCAGCGGACCTCGGCCGTCGGCGTGGCGCCGCTCCCGCAGTGGCGGGCGGCGCTCGCGGCCGTCATCCCGACGCTGGGGATCACCGGATAGTTAGCGCGGCATGCCGGACCAACGCCAGGCGCTGGGGGCCGAGCGCGGACCGACCGGCACGAGCCGGGTGGCCGGCGCCGACCAGTGCGACGCGCGAGTGCCCTCGCCGCAGTCCTCGCCGCCTCCGAGTGCCGAGAGCACGGCCAGGAGCACGCCGAGGTCCTTCGCCGACGGGGACCCGTGGACGATTCGGACGACGGGTGCGTCCGTGGTGGGGGATGCGGGGTCGGTGCTCATAGCGGGATGTTCCCGTGCTTCTTGGGCGGCAGACTCTCACGCTTGGTCTTCAGTGCCCGCAGCGCCCTGGTGACGTTCATCCGGGTGTTGCTCGGGGTGATGACCGTGTCGATGTAGCCACGTTCGGCCGCGATGTAGGGGTTGGCCAAGGTCTGCTCGTAGAGCTTGATGAAGTCGGCCCGTGCCGCCTCGACGTCGCGACCTTCCTCGACCGCCTTCTGCAACTCCTTGCGGTAGAGGATGTTGACCGCGCCCTGGGCTCCCATGACGGCGATCTGGGCGGTCGGCCAGGCAAGGTTGATGTCGGCACCCAGGTGCTTGGACCCCATGACGTCGTAGGCGCCTCCGTAGGCCTTCCGGGTGATCACGGTGATCTTGGGGACGGTCGCCTCGGCGTAGGCGTAGATGAGCTTGGCGCCGCGGCGGATGATGCCGTTCCATTCCTGGTCGGTGCCGGGCAGGAAGCCCGGCACGTCGACGAAGGTGAGGATGGGGACGTTGAAGGCGTCGCAGGTGCGCACGAACCGTGCCGCCTTTTCCGATGCCTCGATGTCCAGGCAGCCGGCGAACTGCATCGGCTGGTTGGCGACGATCCCGACTGCCTGACCGTCGACGCGGGCGAAGCCGACGACGATATTGGGCGCAAAGAGCGCATGCACTTCGAGGAACTCGCCGTCGTCGACGACGTGCTCGATGACCTGGTGCATGTCGTAGGGCTGGTTGGGGGAGTCCGGGATGCAGGTGTCCAGCCACCGGTCCTCGTCGGTGACCGTGAGGTCGGTGTCGACGTCGAAGGCTGGCGGCTCTTCCATGTTGTTGGAGGGCAAGTACGACAGCAACGCCTTGACGTATTCGATGGCGTCGTCCTCGTCGGTGCCCATGTAGTGCGCGACACCCGACTTTGTGTTGTGGGCGCGGGCGCCGCCGAGGTCTTCGAACTCGACCTCTTCCCCCGTGACCGTCTTGATGACATCGGGCCCGGTGATGAACATGTGCGAGGTCTTGTCGACCATGACAGTGAAGTCGGTGATCGCGGGGGAGTAGACCGCGCCCCCCGCGCAGGGCCCCATGATGACGCTGATCTGGGGCACCACCCCGGAGTTGCGGACATTCCGGAAGAAGATCTCGCCGTAGAGCCCGAGCGAGACGACGCCCTCCTGGATGCGGGCGCCACCGGAGTCGTTGAGGCCGATCACCGGGCAGCCGATCTTGGCGGCCCAGTCCATGACCTTGACGATCTTCTCGCCGAAGACCTCGCCGAGCGACCCACCGAAGACGGTGAAGTCCTGGGCGAAGACGGCCACCTGGCGGCCGTCGATCTGGCCATAGCCGGTGACGACGCCGTCGCCGTAGGGCCGGTGTCTGTCCTGGCCGAACTGGCTACTGCGGTGCCGGGCGTACTTGTCCATCTCGATGAAGGTGCCTTCGTCGAGGAGCGCCTCGATGCGCTCACGGGCGGTCTTCTTGCCCTTGGCGTGCTGCTTCTCGACGGCGACGGTGGATCCGGCGTTGGCCACTTCGGCCACTCTTCGCTTGAGATCCGCGAGTTTGCCGGCCGTGGTGGACAGGTCAGGAGCGTTCGCTTCCGCAGCGGTGGCGAATCCGTCATTGGACATGCTGCGAACAATAGCCTTGTCACCGTGCCTGTGCCCATGGACTCCGCGCGTCTCACCGCTGCGGTCTGTTCACCCGCTGGACGGTTTGCCCTGGTGGAGGTCCACGAGCGACTCGGCTCGACCAACTCTCGCGCCGCCGCGATCGCCCAGCCGTATGCCGTCGTCGTTGCCGAGGTGCAGACTGCCGGGCGTGGGCGATTGGATCGCAGCTGGGATTCCCCGGCCGGTCTGGGTGTGACGTTCTCTGTGGTGCTCCCCGCCCCGACGAGCGCCCCGGGATGGGTGCCGCTGGTCGCCGGACTCGCTGTTGCGGAGGCGATCACGACGGTCACCGGGCTGCGGCCGGCGCTCAAGTGGCCCAACGACGTGCTGATCGGGCAGCCGCAGCCCGCCATCGATGGTTCGGCGCCGGTGGGGAAGGTGTGCGGAATCCTCTGCGAATACCTGCCGCTGGCTCATCCGCTCGTCGTCGTCGGCATCGGCCTCAATGTCCATCAGCAGCGCGCTGACCTGCCCGTGCCCACCGCGACCTCGCTGGCTCTCGCGTGCGCTGGACGCGGTGCAATGGCGGGCCAGGAGCTCGACCGGGAGACCGTCCTGGTCGAGGTTCTCGACCGGCTCGCCCACCGAGTCGCACAGCTCGGCCTGCCCGCCTCCGAGCGGGAGGCGACGTACACGGCATACCGGCAGCACTGCGCCACCCTGGGCTCGCTCGTGACGGTCACCTTGCCCCACCGCAGCGCCGTCACCGGCACCGCCCTGGACGTCGACGTCGATGGGGCCTTGCTGGTGGACGACGGTCGGCAGGTGCATACCCTGCAGGCCGGGGACGTCACCCACGTCCGGCCCCCGCGACATCCCGTCTGAGCCTGAGCGGGCGGTCGACTACGGTCCGTTCACGTCGGCTTGGCATGATGCTCGCATGACCGAACTCACACCTGCCTCTGTGCCCGCAGGGGACTGGGTCGAGCCGGTCTCGGTCACTCCCACACGTGACCCACTGCCCGCTGCACTCCCGTCGCCACCGCCGGCGGGCGCCGCCAGCCTCGCAGTCACCGCCGGTATGCCGGTCAACCCGACCCCCGCCCTCGACGCCGACGACGTCGCTGCCTTGCTCATCGGGCAGAGCCGGTCGTTCACCCGCTCGGATGTTAGTCGACTCTCCGGAGTCTCGGTCATCGGGGCTCGGAAGTTCTGGCATGCCCTGGGTTTCCCGGACGTCTCCTCGCGCGACCGGCCGTACACCGAGGCCGATCTGCGCGCGTTGCGACGGATGGCGACGCTGGTGCGCGCCGAAGTGCTCGACGAGGAGACCGCGCTCGGGCTCACGCGGGCCTTTGCCCGCACTGCTGACCGGTTGGCGGCCTGGCAGGTCCACTTGCTCGCCGAGTCACTGTCGGCGCGGGCGGCCCAGGGCGTCGGGCAGTCCGAGTGGTTTCCGGACCGCGCCGACGAGCCTGACGTCGGCACTGCGGACGTCAAGGGCAGCGGTGAGAGGGCAGCCTTCCCGCGAGGCGCGAGCGTCCAGGACGAGGCGACCGCTCAGGCCACGGCCCGGCTGCTCATCGATCTGGCCGACGAGCTGGAGCCCATGCTGGTCTATGCCTGGCGTCGCCACCTCAACGACGCGCTTTCGCGGTTGTTGTCCGATGCCAGCCCCGGGCGCCACTCGGCCGGTGTGGTCCGGTGCGTCGGTTTTGCCGACCTGGTGGGTTTCACGACGATGGTCGGTCAGCTCACCGAACGCGAATTGGCCCAGGTGGTACAGCGATTCGAGTCGATCGCCAGTGACGTCGTCACTGCGCATGGTGGCCGAGTGGTCAAGACCGTCGGAGATGAAGTGCTCTTCTCGACAATGGCCCCCGCTCCTGGTGCCGCCATTGCCCTCGACCTCGTCGACGCCATCGCCGAGGACTCCGCACTGCGGTCGGTGCGGGTCGGCGTGGCCTACGGGAGTGTCGTGTCGCGGCTTGGCGACGTCTTCGGTCAGACGGTCAACACGGCGGCGCGCCTCACGCCGATGGCGCATCCCGGTCACGTGCTGGTCGACGGTGCCTTGGCCAAGGCATTGGCCTCGCAGCCGGGCTTCACGCTCACCCCGATGCGACGGCGCACCCTGCGTGGTGTCGGCACGGTGATGCCTCATACGCTGGTCCGTAGTGGTAGCTCTGCCACCCGAGGGAGGCATTCATGACCGATTCCCCGCTGGTCCGCATCGAGCGGCATGGCACCGACGGCCACGTCGTCGAACTGGTCCTCGATCGTCCTGAGGCCATGAACGCGGTGTCCACGGCGATGGCCGAGGCGATAGCAGGGGCCACCACGCAGCTGGCCGCAGACGCGGGGGTGCGAGCCGTCGTGCTCACGTCCTCGCACCCCAAGGCATTCTGCGTCGGGGCCGACCTCAAGGAGCGCAACGGCTTCACCGACCTCCAACTCGTGCAGCAGCGACCGCTGGCGCGGGCGGCATACGGCGGGGTGCTGGCGCTGCCGATGCCAACCGTCGCCGCGGTCGACGGGTTCGCGCTCGGCGGCGGACTGGAGCTGGCGCTCTCGTGCGACCTCGTCGTCGCCGGCCAGGCTGCCGTCGTCGGCCTGCCCGAAGTCTCCGTCGGGGTCATCCCCGGTGGGGGCGGCACCCAATTGCTGACCCGTCGGATCGGCTGGTCCAAGGCGGCCTCTCTCATCTTCACCGCCCGCCGGCTCGCCGCACCCGAGGCGGCCACCCTCGGCGTCGTCGACGAGGTCGTGCCCGCCGGCTCCGCCCGGGATCGTGCGCTCGAGATCGCCCAGGTCATCGCGGCCAACTCCCCGGTCGGACTGCGGTCGGCCAAGCGCGCTATGCGCCTGGGCTTGGACGTCGACCTAGCCAGCGGGCTCGAGATCGAGGACGCCTGCTGGCGTGCGACGGCATTCAGCGGCGACCGTGCCGAAGGCGTGCGCGCATTCGCCGAGAAGCGCACGCCCGACTGGCCGGGTCGCTGAGCGCGCTCGCACGGCATACCATCCACGCATGACCCGGGTGCTGCTCGTCGAGGACGATCCCGGCATCTCCGTCCCTCTCACCCGGGCCTTGCGCCGCGAGGGATACACCGTCGACGTGCGGTCCGACGGCGAGAGCGCCTTGGAGGCGGCCCGTGCGCGACCTGACCTCATCGTCCTGGATCTGGGGCTGCCGGACCTGGACGGTCTGGAGGTATGCCGTCGCATCCGTGAGCACGGCCGGACCCAGCCGGTGCTCATCCTCACGGCACGCGCCGAGGAACTCGACGCCGTCGTGGGCCTGGATGCCGGTGCCGACGACTACGTCACCAAGCCCTTCCGGCTGGCCGAGCTGCTCGCTCGAGTGCGAGCGCTGTTGCGCCGCAACGCTGCGGACGGCAGTGACGCAGCCGACGCCGAGGTGCGCATCGACGCCGATGCCCGGAGGGCCTACTTCCACGACGAAGAGATGCAACTCACCGCCAAGGAGTTCGACCTGCTGCGGGTGCTGGTGCGTGAGCGCGGCCGCGTGGTGACGCGCGAGCAGCTCATGCGAGAGATCTGGGACACCGAGTGGTTCGGATCGACAAAGACCCTGGACATGCACATCTCGGTGCTGCGCAAGAAGCTCGGCGACGATGTCGCCCAGCCGCGGTTCATCTCGACGGTACGTGGCATGGGATTCCGCTTCGAGCGTCCTGCGGCCGGCTAGCGGCGGCCAGGGTCCACCACGATGCGGCGGCTGATCCGGCGAGCGACCATCCTGGCCATCCTCTCCTCGACCTTGCTCACCGTCGTGCCGGTCGCCGTTGTCGTGGCGTGGATCTCGACGCAGCGGGCCGACCTCGTCGGTGCCTGGCTCAACCGGTCGACACCGGTGCGGGTCCTGGATGTGCTGGCCGTATCCCTGGCCATCGTCGTCGTCGGCACCGCGGTTGCGCTCGCCGTTGCGGGGACTGCCACGCGCACGGTCGCCCAACCCTTGGAAGCGTTGATGACCAATGCCGAACGGCTCGGGGAAGGGGAGGGCCACCTCGTCGCCACCGAATCCGGCATCGACGAAGTGGACCGGATTTCCAGGGTCCTCGTGCAATCGGCGCAACAGCTGGCGCGGTCCATCACCTCCGAGCGGTCCTTCGCCTCCGATGCTTCACACCAATTGCGCACGCCGTTGACAGCTCTGCTCATGCGCCTGGAGGAGATCGCGGCGACCGACGACATCGAGGTTGCCCGGGAGGAGGCGGCGGTCGCGATCTCCCAGGTCGAGCGGCTCAGCAGGGTCGTCGACGAGTTGTTGCAGCGGCGGCGCTCGGATCCGGAGACCTCGCGCCCCGAGGTGGTCCTCGACTCGGTGTTGGCCTCGCTGCAACGGGAATGGCAGCCTGCGTTCGAGACGGCCCGGCGCAGCGTCCGCGTTCACGGCGAACGCGGTCTGTCGGTGCGAGCCACTCCGATTGCTCTGGCTCAGGTGTTCTCGACGTTGCTGGAGAACTCGCTCGTGCATGGCCGGGGCACCGTCGACATCCACGTGCGCCGCAGTGGGCCGTCGGTCGTTGTCGAGGTTTGTGACGAGGGCGACGGGGTGTCGGCGACGATGGCACCCCACATTTTCGAGCGCTCGGTGAGTAGTGGGGCTGGCGGCACCGGGCTGGGTCTGACGTTGGCCCGCGACCTGGCCGAATCCTTTGGTGGGCGGCTGGAACTCATCACCCGCACACCCGCGACGTTCGCGGTCTTCCTCTCCGAAGCCAGCAGCCGGTTCCCGGCCCGGATCAAGGGCCGGTAGGGCGCTTGAGCTCAGCCGGGTCTGGCTCGACGCAGGGGCTCGGATCGGGTGTGTCGGGGTCGAGCTCGCCCGCGAAGACGAAGCGGCGGTAGGCCCAGAAACGGAACAAGGTCGCCAGCCCGATGCCGAAGACGTTGTTGAGGTTGACCCACCACGCCGAGGTCAGGCCCAGGGTGTTGAAGGTGAGGTTGAGCCACCCGATCCCGATGAGCAGGCCGACGCCGTTGACCAAGAAGAACAGCAGGGCTTCGTGGTGGACCTTGCGGTTGACCCGGTGCCGGAAGGTCCAGAACCGGTTGCCCAGCCAGGCCACCAGGGTGGCGAGTACCCCCGAGATGATCCGCGAGCTGGTCAGGCGTCCGGAGAGCGGCCCGTGGAAGAGCAGGTTGAATCCGCCCACATCGATGATGAACGCGATCGCTCCGACGACGCCGAACTTGGCCGCCTCCCGCCATACCCGATCGACGCTGGCCCGCAGGAAGGTGGAGATCCGGTCGACCAGAGACGTCACGGGTCGACTCTAGGCCACCTCGCCGGGGGCTGCAGTCGCCCATGCTCGGTCCGCGGGGAGCCTTCTGGCGCCGTTAGGCTGAGCGGGTGACGGCACCGCGACGGGCACCGGGAGGATTCCCGGTGGTGGGAGTGATCGGTGGTGGCCAGCTGGCTCGCATGCTGCAAGCCCCGGCCGTCGCTTTGGGCGTGCAACTGTCCGTGCTCGCCGAATCCCCGGATGCCTCTGCTGCCCTGGTGATCCCCTCCGCTCCGGTAGGGGATCACACTGACACCGAGGCCGTATGCCGGTTCGCCCAAGCCTGCGATGTCATCACCTTCGACCACGAACATGTCCCTGCCGACGTGCTCGACGCCTTGCAGCTCGCCGGGGTCGACATGCACCCCTCGCCGGCTGCTCTGGTGTTGGCCCAGGACAAGCTGGCCATGCGCCGACGGCTGACCGAGATGGAGATCCCCGGCCCCCGGTGGGCTGCGGCCCACACCCTGAGTGATATCGACAATTTCGCTGCGCTGGTGGGGTTTCCGTTGATCGCCAAGACCCCGCGCGGCGGCTACGACGGCAAGGGGGTGCGGGTCGTCCGGCGGAGCGAGGACCTGAGCGACTGGCTGGTCGCGGCCGAGCGCGACCGGCATACCGGTGGTGGTCCGTTGCGCGACGGCATTCTGCTCGAAGAACTCGTGCCGTTCGACCACGAACTCGCCGTCCTCGTCGCGCGCAGCCCGTCCGGACAGGCTGCGGCCTGGCCGGTCGTCGAGACGGTCCAGACCGACGGCATCTGCACCGACGTCATCGCCCCCGCACCCGATCTCAGCCCCGAGCTGGCCGCCGCGGCGACCCACGCGGCGCTGCGGATCGCCGGAGAGCTGGGTGTGACCGGGGTGCTCGCGGTGGAGATGTTCCGGGTCGGCGACCACCCGGCATACCCCAGCGGTTTCCTCGTCAATGAACTTGCGATGCGGCCGCACAACAGCGGCCACTGGAGCATCGACGGAGCGGTGACGAGCCAGTTCGAGCAGCACCTGCGGGCCGTGCTCGACCTGCCGCTCGGTGACCCGCGGCCGGTCGCGCCGTGGACCGTCATGGCCAACGTGCTCGGCGGCGACTATCCGCAGGTCTACCCCGCCTATCGCCATGTCATGGCCCGC
Organism: Dermatophilaceae bacterium; assembly: GCA_044220505.1. Classification (GTDB taxonomy): domain Bacteria; phylum Actinomycetota; class Actinomycetes; order Actinomycetales; family Dermatophilaceae; genus Phosphoribacter. Next base: position 4,725 of record JBGAQV010000055.1, on the reverse strand, counting down.
GACCCCGGGGCGAAGGTGCATATGTACGGCAAGGGCGTGCGCCCGGGCCGCAAGATCGGGCACGTCACGGTGTCGGGGGCGGACCTCACCGATGTCCGGGAACGTGCGCGCCATGCTGCCGACTACCTGCAGGGGGTCATCACCGAATGACCGCCGGGCCGAGCCCCCGGTCGACAATCGCGTCGACGACTCCATCCAGAAGAGGTATGCCGTGGATCTGAACCAGGACGAGATCGTCGTCGGGATCGTCATGGGCAGCGACAGCGACTGGCCGGTCATGAGCGCCGCGGCCGAGGCGCTCGACGAGTTCGGGATCGGCTACGAGGTCGACGTCGTGTCGGCCCACCGGATGCCGACCGAGATGATCGACTACGGCCGCGCTGCCGCCGAGCGCGGGCTGCAGGTGGTCATCGCCGGGGCGGGGGGCGCCGCCCACCTGCCCGGGATGCTCGCCTCGGTCACGCCGCTGCCGGTCATCGGTGTGCCGGTGCCGCTGGCGCACCTCGAGGGGATGGACTCGCTGCTGTCGATCGTCCAGATGCCCGCCGGCGTGCCGGTCGCGACCGTGTCGATCGCCGGTGCGCGTAATGCCGGATTGCTCGCCGCGCGGATCATCGGCTCGGGATCCGGCCCGGAAGCCGCCCGGGTGCGGGACGAGATGGTGCGTTTCCAGGGCCGGTTGTGCGATCAGGCCAAGGCCAAAGGCGAAGCGCTGCGCGCATCGCGCGGGTGATGCCCACCGGTTGGTATGCCGGGCCAGCTACGGCTAGGGCAGCGGCCACTCCATCTTCGGGCAGGTGTCCATGACGACCTGCAGCCCCGCCGCCTCGGCGCGCGCCGCGGCAGCTGTGTCCACGACCCCGAGTTGCAACCAGAGGGTGCGGATGCCGAGCCTCTCGCGCTGGGCAATCGCCTCGTCGACGACGGCGCCGACCAGCGCCGAGCGCACGAAGAAGTCGACGACCTCGACCGTCGTGCCGTCCGGGATGTCCGCGAGGACGGCATACCCGTCCTGACCGAAGACCGTCGGCGCATCGGGGTGCACCGGGATCACGCGCATGCTCAGTTGCGAGACAAGGAAATCCGCAATGCGGTAAGCCGTGCGGGCCCGATTCTCGGACAGCCCGACCACAGCCCAGGTCGCGGGCGTCGTCAGTGCTTCGCGGATCACGGCGGGGTCGTTGCGGTGTGCGGAAGGGCGGGAGTCGCGGGCCATGGGCCAGTCTCACACGCCGCCACGGCGGGCCGGTGCAATGATGGGCCAGATCCCGACAGTCCGGTGCAAGGAGGAACTCATGAGGTTCGGTGTCTTCGTCCCCCAGGGGTGGCGGATGGACCTGGTCGGCATCGACCCGAGCCTGCACTGGGGGGTCATGGACGGGCTCGCCCGGCGGTTCGACCAGGTCGAGGGATGGGAGTCGCTGTGGGTCTACGACCACTTCCACACCGTGCCCAAGCCGTCCGACGAGGCGACCCACGAGGCGTGGTCGCTCATGGCCGCCTTCGCTGCGTCGACGACCCGCATCCGCCTGGGTCAGATGTGCACCTGCATGGCCTACCGCAACCCCGCCTACCTCGCCAAGGTCGCGGCCACCGTCGACATCATCTCCGGCGGGCGGGTCGAGATGGGCATCGGTGCCGGCTGGTACGAAAACGAGTGGCGCGCATACGGATACGGCTTCCCGGAGGCGCGCGACCGGCTCGGCGCACTCCGCGACGGGGTCGAGATCTTCCGGCAGATGTGGACCCAAGGAAAGGCCACGTATGCCGGGAAGTACTACTCCGTCGACGGCGCGATCTGTGCGCCGCGGCCCCTGCAAGGCACCGTCGTCGACGGGTCGCCGTCGAACGGTATACCGATGTGGGTAGCTGGTGGCGGCGAGAAGGTGACCTTGAAGATCGCCGCGCAGTACGGCGACTACACGAACTTCTTCGGCGACCCCACCGAGTTCGCCCGCAAGAGCGAGATCCTGCGTGGGCACTGCCAGACCGTAGGTCGGGACTACGACGAAATCACCCGGTCGGCCAACGTCAACATCCTCATCGGCGAGACCCAGGTCGAGGTCGAGGAGCGGGTGCGCGAATACATCGCGTTGCGCTCGCGCGCGGGCATCCCGGAGGAGGCCTCGCGCAAAGAAGTCGACGGCCTGCGCGCGGCGGGCACGTGCGGCACGCCCGACCAGGTCGCCGAGGCCCTGGCGTCCTACGGCAAGGTCGGCCTGGGGTATGCCATCACCTACTTCCCCGAAGTCGCCTATGACACCAGCGGCGTCGACCTCTTCGAGCGCACCGTGATGCGGGAGTTGCAGGGCTGACATGGCCTGGACCGTCGCCGCCGTCCCCGATCAGACCGGCCGGACGTTCGTCGTCACCGGAGCCAACACCGGGCTCGGCCTGGAGGTCACCTCCGGGCTGGTCCGGCGGGGCGCTCGGGTGATCATGGCGTGCCGCAATCTGGCCAAAGGCGCGGCGGCACGCGAGCGGCTGCTCGACGACCGGTCGCTGGACCCGGCCGGTCTGGACCTGCGCGAGGTCGACGTCGCGTCGCTGGCCTCCGCGCGCGCCTTCGTCGCCGGACTGGCCGGTGAGCGGATCGACGTCCTGGTCAACAACGCGGGCATCATGGCGACCCCGCAGGCGGTCTCCGCCGACGGACACGAGGTGCAGTTCGCGACCAATGTCCTCGGGCCGTTCGCCCTCACCATCGGTCTGCTGCCGCAGATCGCCGACCGGGTCGTGTGGGTGTCCTCCAATGCGCATCGGCTCGGCGGTCTGCAGCTCGACGACCCGAGCTTCCGGCACCGCCGCTACAACGCCTGGCGGGCCTACGGGGCCAGCAAACTCGCCGACCTCCTGCTTGCCTACGAAATGCAGCGCCGGCTCACTCTCGCGGGTTCGACAGTGCGATCGTATGCCGCGCACCCGGGCTACTCGCTCACGGAACTCACTCGCCACCAACGGATTTCGTCCCTCCCGGGGTTGGGCACGCTGCAGACGACACTGCGGATCGCCCAGCCGGCCGCCGCGGGCGCCTGGCCGCTGCTCATGGCGGCCACCGATCCGTCGCTGCCCGGTGGCAGCTACGTCGGGCCCTCCGGCCGTGGCGAATGGGCCGGACCGCCGACCATCGTGGCCTCCTCGCCGGCCTCGCACGACCGCGATGCGCAACGCACCTTGTGGGCCCTGTGTGAAGGCCTCACCGGCGCCACGTCGGGGCTTCCGAGTTCCTGATCAAGCGGGTGCATAGCGCCGCTGAGGATGCGTCGAGAGGAATGCCTCACCCCGTGACCGAGCGCGCACGGCATACGCGGCAGTAGCGTGGGGTGCATGAGCGCCAACCCGGATTTCGACACGTACCAGCTGCCCGACAGCCACCGCCAGCTTCGGGCCGCCGTCCGCGAACTCGCCGATGCCGAGATCGCCCCTCATGCCGCCGATGTCGACGAGCAGGCGCGCTATCCGCAGGAGGCCCACGAGGCCCTCGTCGCCTCCGACTTCTTCGCCCCGCACATCCCGGAGGAGTACGGCGGCGCGGGTGCGGACGCGCTCGCGACGTGCATCGTCATCGAGGAGGTCGCCCGGGCCTGTGCCTCGGCCTCACTCATCCCCGCAGTCAACAAGCTCGGCACCATGCCGCTGCTGCTCGCCGCGAGCGAAGAGGTCAAGCAGAAGTACCTCCCGCCGGTGGCGTCCGGGGAGGCCACCTTCTCCTATGGTCTGTCCGAGCGGGAGGCCGGCTCAGACACGGCGGCCATGGTGACGACGGCAGCCGAGCAGCCGGACGGGTCGTGGATCCTCAACGGTCACAAGGCGTGGATCACCAACGCCGGGGTGTCCAAGTACTACACGGTGCTTGCGGTCAACGACCCTGACGGCCGCCGCGGCGCCAACGTCACGGCGTTCGTCGTCGAGGACACCGACGAGGGTTTCTCGGTCGGACCCAAGGAGCGCAAGCTCGGCATCAAAGGCAGCCCGACCCGCGAGCTCTACTTCGAGAACTGCCGGATCCCCGGTGACCGCATCGTCGGCGAGGTCGGCGACGGGTTGAAGATCGCGCTGCGCACCTTGGACCACACGCGCGTCACCATCGGCGCTCAGGCCGTCGGCATCGCGCAGGGTGCCCTCGACGCGGCCGTGGCCTATGTCAAGGAGCGTCAGCAGTTCGGCAAGCGGATCGCAGACTTCCAGGGCATCCAGTTCATGCTCGCCGACATGGCGATGGAGCTCGAGGCGGCTCGCCAGCTCACCTACGTCGCCGCCGCGAAGTCCGAGCGCGGCGACCGTGACCTGCCGTTCTTCGGGGCTGCCGCCAAGTGCTATGCCTCGGATGTCGCGATGAAGGTCACCGTCGACGCGGTTCAGTTGCTCGGTGGCTCCGGTTACGTGCGTGACTTCCCGGTTGAGCGGTTCATGCGCGATGCCAAGATCACCCAGATCTACGAAGGCACCAACCAGGTGCAGCGCATCGTCATGGCCCGACAGGTGTTGGCCTGATCTGTTGCGTGAGCCCGGCCCGGCGGACGACCTTCCGCTGGGCCGGGACGTAGGATCGAGGCCATGTCATCCGAGCACGTCGTCGCACTCGTGGTGACGTGGAACCGCCGAGACCTGCTCGCGGAGTCGTTGCGGGCGCTGCAGTCTCAAACGCGAGCTCCCGACGAGATTCTTGTCGTCGACAATGCCTCGGACGACGGCACCGGGGACCTGCTGGCGCGCCACTTCCCG
>JBGAQV010000054.1:0-17649 GCA_044220505.1 Dermatophilaceae bacterium | reverse complement strand
CCTTCGGCTTGGCCTCGGCGAGGGGCTTCGAGCGCCCCGCGTCGGGCAGCGACTTGTCGGACCGCTCGACCTCGGGCAGCGCGTCGTCGGCCTTCTTCCTGCCGAACAGGAAGTAGAGGACGGCCAGCACCGCGACGGCGTCGGGCCAGGCGCGGGTTTCGGCCCGTATGCCGTCCGCTCCCCGCCCAGCCCCCGGTCGGTCGAAGCGCAGGAAGATCGCGATCAGGGCAGCGGTGGGCGCCAGCAGCACGAGCACCCACAGCGGCCGGGTCCACCACCACACCGCGCTTGCCGGCTCGGGCAGCGCGACCCCGAGGACACGGGCCACCACGAGCGTGGCGAGCAGAGCCGTGAGATGCCAGAGGAAGGCCGTCATCGCCAGGCCCCCGGCCCGGACCACCCAGCGCCACACGCCAGGGCGGGACAGCCAGGCGTTCATCGGGCGCCGCACCCAGGCGGCCAGCCCGATGAGGACCAGGCCCTGAGCGAGCAGGGCAGCGGTCGGCGGAGCCATGTTGGAGACCTCGGCCCCGGGCAGGCCCACCATCGAGAGCGGATAGGGGCCGATCCACAGCGCGACCGCGAAGCCCACCGCAGCGGCCCCGGCGAGCAGCGGCCCGGTGCGAGCACCCAGCCGACCGTCACGCCACAGGAAGCCGGCCTGGTGCACGGCGAGCCAGACCAGGGCGAAGTTGAGGTTGCCGAGGATGCCGACCCCGAGCGCGAACCGCACGACATCGACCAAGACCGCGGCCACGACGAGGACGACAAGGGCGGTCCACCCGGACCGTTGGTGCCAGCGATACGTCGCCGGTGCGAAGGCCCCGATGCCCAGGTAGATGCCGACGAACCACAGCAGCTGCGGCACCATGACCAACGCATTGACCAGCAGCGGAGCCTGGCCGGCGGCACCTCGGGTAGCGCCGCTGAGGTGGGCGATCAGGCCCAGGCCGACCCACACGCCGAGGAAGACCAGTGTGGGCCGCAGCAGCCGGCGCGCGCGGGACCGGACGAACACGGCATACCGGCCTCGCTCCGACCCACCGCGACGAGCCATCCCCGCCAGCGTGTGCCCGTGCGCGACGCCACCGACCAGGAAGAACAGCGGCATGACCTGCAGCACCCAGGTGATGGGTTGCAGCGCGGGCACCAGCGCGAGGACATTGCCGATCGTGCCGTCGGAACCGACGGTGACCATGAACCAATGCCCGAGCATGACGACCAGCAGCGAGCCGGCGCGGATCGCATCGGCCCAGCGGTCGCGGTCTGGCGGCGTCGCGGCGACGATGTCCCCGACGCTCGTGGTTGCGTGGTTTCCCCTGGTCACGGCGCCTACTGTCGCACAGCGCACCGACACCCCGAGAACAAGGGGCCGGTATGCCGTGGCAGGCCACGGTCTGCCGCCGTGCAGGCGCCGGTATGCCGTTACAGGCGGCGGTCGCGCAACACCGGAAAGGCGGCGCGAGTCTGCGCGATGACATTGAGGTCGACCTCGACCGCGAGGATCTCCTCGTCCTCCCCCGCCTCCGCCGCGACCTCACCGGTGGGCAATACGACGACCGACCGGCCGCCCATCCGGACGCCCGCGTGGGTGCCGGCGGTGTTGCAGGCGATCATGAGGCACTGATTCTCGACGGCCCGGGCTCGCGCGAGCAGCGACCAGTGGACCACCCGAGCGGCAGGCCAGGCGGCCGGCACGACGAACACCTCTGCCCCGGCGTCGAGTTGGCGCCGATACAGCTCGGGGAAGCGCAGGTCGTAGCACGTGGACAACCCGCAGGTGGACAACCCGACAGGCTCACCGGCCGCGCCGGACCCGCTGAGCGGCAGGTCGACGACCGCCACCTCGGACCCGGCCTCCAGGAGGGAGGGCTCGCCCTCGGCGAAGCCGAACCGGTGGATCTTGCGATAGACCGACGCCAACTGCCCCGCGCGATCAAAGACCAGCGAGGTGTTCCACAACCGCTTGCCTTCCGGGCCGGTCTCGACGCTGCGCTCGATGATCGACCCGGCGTGCAGCACCACCCCAGCCTCGCGGGCCGCCGCGGCCATCGCCATGGCGACCTCGCCGTCGGTCGGCTCGGCGCGCTCGGCCCAGCTCCGGTAACCGAACCCGCTCGGCGCCCAGAGCTCGGGCAGCACGACCAGATCCCGTCCCGCCTGCTCGCGCACCAACCGCGCGGCCCGCTGGACCCGGTCGGCGACCGACTCGTCGTCGGTGTACCCCAGCTGGATGAGAGAGATCCGCACGATGCTCATACCCGAGTGTCCCCCACCGAGGCCGTCTCAGGATTGGGCAGCGGCGTCGACCTGGGCTTTCACCGCGGTGGCGAAAGCGAGCCGTTCGGCATCCGTGGCCGACAGCGACAGCGGCGCGGTGACGTCGACGTTGCCGTATTTCACCTCGAGCCACTCGGTGTCCTCGTCGTCGATCCAGCTGCGGGTTTCGACCCCCTCGATCACCTCGATGTCGAGCTCGTCGTAGCCGGTCAGTCCCTTCGCTCGGGCCTTGGCGAAGCAACCATCCTCATCGGTGCGGTCCTTGAGGTTGCTCGCGGGGCTGTCGAAGAGCAACGCATAGGCCGGGTCGAGGTCCACAGTCTGCATGGCCGTGGAGGTGATGTAGCCCTTGCGCGCCTTGGCCAAGGCATCGCACTCGGGGATGCCCTTGATTTCGCTCGGTTGGTAGCTCACGTTGACCGAATCGGTGAAGGTGCCGCTGAGCGTGCCGAGCTTTCCAGCCTGGACGATCTTGCGGAACTGAGCCTTGGTCAGGGTCGGACCGGTGAGGATGAGGCTGTTGCTGGGTGCCGGACCCGCGGTCGGTGCCGTTGCGGCGGCGGAGGTCTGGGTGGGGCGGGGGCTCGGGGCGGTGATGGACTTGGTCGGCACGGGCGCGGAGGAAGCTGTCGGCTTGGCGCCGGCGACCACGTCGGCCACCAGCCCGCGCACGACGATGAACCCGCCGACGAGCAGGGCCAGCACTACACCGACGATCCCCAGGATCAGCGGGGTCTTGCTCTTGCGCGGGGTGTCCGTCGGATGCCCCCCACCCGGGTATGCCGTTCCACCCTGGTATGCCGGTCCGCCGGGGTAGGTGCCTGGCGCGGAAGGAGGCGGGGACGGGAAGGGGGCCGACGGCATACCGGCTGGTGTTGCGCTTGTCGGGCCGGCACCGGCAGACGCGCCCCACGGGCTACCGGCCTGCGGAATCGGCGGCACCGGCGACATGGGCTGGCCAGGAGCGGGCGGCGGAGACCACGGCGGAGCGCTCTGCGCAGGGGTAGGGGGCGCAACGGTGGTGGGCAACGCCGCCGTGGGTGTCGTCGGGAGCGGCATCGTCGGCGCGTGCCCCATCGGCCCGGTCCAGCTGCCCTCGGGTGCGGTGGCCGGTTCACCGTCCGGGCCGACCCAGAACTGCCAGCCCTCGGGAGCCGGCGGCCAGGCGGGATCGGGCGACCACCCTGCCGCGGGACGGAACCCCTCGGGAGCCGGGGGCCATCCGGGTGGCGCGACGAAGGTGGGCGGCTGCGACGTCACTGCGGGTTCCTTTCGTGGCGGTCGAGGGCGCGGCGCTCCGCGGCCTCTTGCCGAGCATCCTGCTGGGCCAACAACGCGAGTTGCTCGTTGTAGGCCACCAGGTCGGCGTCGCCGTCACGGTCGGCCTGCCGGTCGTGCCGACGCGCCTCCGCGTCGTCGGACTTGACCCACGCGAGGACGACGAGCAGGGCGAGGAAGAGGGACGGGAAGTCACCAATGCCCCAGGCAATCGTGCCACCCATCGACTGATCGGTGAGGACATCAGGCACCCACGGAACGGCGATCCGTTCGAAGAAGCCGCCGGCCAGCAAGGCGTTGGTCGACTGCATCGCCACTCCGAAGAAGGCGTGGAACGAGATCGTCACGAAGAGGATGACCAGCCGCAGCGACGGCGCCCACTTGCGCGGGCCGGGGTCGACGCCGACGAGGACCATCGCGAAGAGATACCCGGCGAGCAGGAAGTGGATGATCATGAAGACGTGCCCGGTGTGGGTCGTCAACGCGAGCTCGAAGAGCGGCGTGTAATAGAAGATCACCAGGCTGAACGCGAAGTTGATCGACGCGACCACCGGATTGGCCCACGCCGCAAGGTATTTCGAGTGCACCAGGCCGAGGATGATCTCGCGCGGACCATAGGTGCCGTCTTTGCGGTGCGGCGCCACCCGCACGACGAGGGTGATCGGGGCGGCCAGCACGAGGAAGACCGGCACGAGCATCGCCACCGACATGTGCAGGATCATGTGCCACGAGAACGAGAAGCGGCCATAGACACCGGGGGCGCCGCAGGTGGTCCAGATGAAGGTGCCCCAGCCGAGCACCCACATGATGGTGCGGCCGATCGACCACCGGTCACCGCGCCGGTGTAAGCGCACCACAGCCCCGACATACAGGGCGATCGCCACGACTGCGACCGTGCCCCAGAGGTAGTCCCAGCGCCACATGGTGAGCCACGAGGTGGCCGTCGGCGCCGGCGGCATGGGGTAGTTGGTCAGGGCTTCGGCCAGCGTTTCCGGTTGCGGACGCACCTTGTTGGGGTTGCCGGTGCGGGCCAGGGCCGTCGCGACGCCGACCGTCGCGCCCATGACGAGCAGCTCGACGAGCACGAGCCGCACGAAGGTCGACACCCGCCCGGGCTCGGCCCGCAGCTTGGCCACGACCGCACGACGCTGCTGCCAACCGATCGCACCGAGGATCACCAGGGCGGCCACCTTGGCCAGGATGAGTGCCCCGTATGCCGTGCCGAGGTCTCCCAGCCCCTGCATCCGCACGGCGGCACTCACCACTCCGGACAGGCCGACAGTGAGCAACGCCCAGCCGGCGATGACGGAGTAGCGCTCGACGACGACGGGCAGCCATTTGCCGAGGGTGGGCCGCAGGATGGTGACAGCGGCCAGGCCGCCGACCCAGGCGACCGTGCCGACCAGGTGGAACAGCAACGCATTGACGGCGGTCTCGTGCTCCAGCGTGCTGGCGGCATGGCCGGCCAGGGCCAACGGGAAAAGCGCTGTGAGAGAGACGATTCCGGACCACAGGCTGGCTAGTCGGGTGCTGGAGCTGGCCGCGATGGTGACCGCGATGGCCACCAGCAGCGCACTGATGAGCCCTTCACGTAACGGCTCGATGGACCAGACGAACGCGCGGAACTGCACGAAGAAGCCCTGGCTGCCCACCGGCATACCGGCAATGTCTGCGAAGCCGAGCACGACGCCGACCAGACCCGCGACGATCCACACGATGCCGGCGACGATGCCGAGCCGGCTGCCCTTGGCCAGGGCATCGGACGCGCGGTCGGGCACCGTGCAGGCGGTCATGACGAACAGGCCGATGCAGGCCGCTGCGGCCAGGTCGTGGACGGCTCGAACCAGGGGCAGTCCCCACCGGACCACACTGCCGGGATCGTCGAGGCCGGCGACGGCGGGTGTGGCGGCCCCGCCGACCATCGCGGAGCCGATGACCGCGACGACGGCGGCCAGCGTGGCGAGGGCGAGCGGGAGGACTGGGGAACCGTGGGCAGAGCGCGCGGCCGGGACGGAAGTGGCCATAGGTCAACCTTAGGGACTCCGGGGCGGGCCGCAGGGCGCGGGTCGTGCGGCGCTAGATTGACGTATGCCGCTCTCGCCGCCCGTTCCCACCGATCTCCCGGCCCTCGTCAACGCCTTCGAGCAGACCTTGCGGGCGGTGCTCTCGCTCGGACAGGGCTGCCGCGCCGACGATTTCGGGGTTGCGACGGAGTGCCCGGGCTGGACGGTGCAAGATCAGCTGGCCCACGTGAGCTCGATCGAGGTGGCCATCGCGGGCGGGTCCGAGCCTCCCGAGGTGCCGGATCTGCCGCACGTGCTCAACCATTTCGGCCGCTACATGGAGCGCGGGGTCGCCGAGCGGCGCTGGTGGTCGGGGCATGGGGTCGTCGACGAGCTGGCCGACGCCATCGACCGCCGAATGGCTGCGCTGCGGGCGCCCGGCCTCACCGCTGACACCCCGGTCACCCTGCCGCTGTCGATCTCCTTGCCCGCGAGCACCCTGGGCGAACTCATGGTCCTGCGCACGCGCGACGTCTGGGCGCACGAGCAGGACCTGCGGGTCGCCCTCGGGCGGCCCGGCGGGCTCGACACGGTCGGTGCGGCGATCTTCACCCAGACGATGTTCCGGTCGCTGGGTCTGCTGGCCTCGCGGGTGGCGAAGGTGCCGGCCAGCGAAGTGGTCGTGCTGGAGTCGACCGGGCCGGTGGTGGGCGTCGCGGGCACCCGGATCGGGGTGCGCGACGACGGCAAGCCGTTGGGTGTGGCGTTGTCCGAGGCGGAGATCGACGCACTGCGGCCATCCGCTGGGTCCGCCGATGGTGCGGGCGAGGCGGCTCAGTCGGCTCAGCCGGCTCAGCCGGCCGGGGTCACGTGGATCTCGATGGACACCGAGTCACTCACCCGCCGCGGCGCGGGTCGCCGTTCGGTCGAGGCAACCCGGTATGCCGTGTCCGGCGACCCCGCGATCGCGCACGCTGTCGTCGAAGCCCTCGTCATCACCCCCTGACCGGACTCCGCCACAGAAGGATCGCGATCCATGCACGTGGGTGCCGGCGCAACGCGCCCCAGGTGCACGGATCGCGATCTTCGCGGGTGGCCTGAAGGCCTCGCCTCAGTGGCCCATTGCGGGTGGGGCGAAGTCGTCGGCCTCCTCGCCGGCTGCACCGGTGGGGGCGCTTTCGTCGCGGTGGTCCGGACCTCCGGCACGAGCCTTCTGGAAAGAGGCAGCCGAGCGCAGTTCGACGTGCGGCAGGAACAGCGAGGCGATGAACGCGAAGACGAGCAGGACCGAGGCCACGAGGAAGACCGTCGACATCGCGTCGGAGAAGCCCACGAGGAAGGGGCGGGCCAGTCGCGGGTCGATGAGGTTGAGGAACGACGAGTCGTTGAGCGCATTGCCGAAACCACTGGCAGCGTCACCCGTGGCTGCCCCCGCCTTCATCTGCGAGATGAACGCCTGGTTGGCTGCCGCGTCGCCGACCGGTGAGCGCAGCGCGGCCTGGAAATCGGCCTGGGGCGCGAGCACCCGGAACGACTCACCGATCTTGTCCTTGGCGCTGGAGAACAGCAGCGACAGGAAGATCGCCGTGCCCAGGGTGCCGCCGATCTGTCGGGTGAAGGTCGCCGACGAGGTGGCCACGCCGATGTCGCGCAGCGGGACGGCATTCTGGATCGCCAGGGTCAGCGGCTGGAAGTTGAAGCCCAGACCCATCCCGAAGAACACCATGACAATCATCGACTGCCACAGCGGGGTGTCGGCGGTGACGAAGTGGAAGACGAACAGCGACACCACGAGCAGGGCGGCACCCATGATCGGGTAACGGCGGTAGCGACCGGTGCGCGAGATGAGCTGACCGGACAGGATCGAGCCGAACATGATGCCCAGGGTCATCGGCAGCAGCTGCAGGCCGGCCTGGGTGGCGGTGGCGCCCTTGACGATCTGCAGGTAGAGCGGCAGCGCAGCCAGGCCGCCGAACATCCCCATGCCGATGAAGATCGACCCGATCGAGGCCCACGCGACGGTGCGGTTGGTGAACAGCCGCAGCGGGATGAGCGCCTCTTCCCCCATCGACCGCTCGATGAACCACCCGGCGACGAACCCGACCAGCCCGATGGCGTAGCAGATGAGCGCCGTGGACGAGGTCCAGCCCCACTCGCGACCCTGCTCGGCGACGATGAGCAGCGGCACGACGGCGACCGTCAGCGCGACCGCGCCCCACCAGTCGATCCGGTGGTCGAGCCGGTGGTGGTGCAGGTGCAGGGTGCGGGTGACGACGAAGAGCGCGGCCACGGCGATCGGGACGTTGACGAGGAACACCCACCGCCACCCGTCGATGCCGAGAATCGTGTCGGCGCCGGCGAAGAACCCACCGATGACCGGCCCGAGGACGCTCGAGGAGCCGAAGACGGCCAGGAAGTAGCCCTGATACTTGGCCCGCTCGCGCGGCGGCACGATGTCACCGATGATCGCCAGCGCGAGCGAGAAGAGCCCGCCGGCGCCGATGCCCTGCACCGCACGGAAGGCGGCCAGCGACGGGATCGACCAGGCCAGGGTGCACAGCATCGACCCGATGGTGAAAATCGTGATGGCGGCGATGAAGAACTGCTTGCGCCCGTAGATGTCGGACAGCTTCCCGTAGAGCGGGGTCGCGATCGTCGAGGTGATGAGGTATGCCGTCGTGACCCACGCCTGCGCGGACAACCCCTGCAGGTGGTCGGCGATGACCCGCATCGCGGAGGCGACGATGGTCTGGTCGAGGGCCGCGAGGAACATCCCCATCATCAGCCCGATGAGGATGGTGACGATCTGTTTGTGGGTCAGCGGTTCATCCCGTGACACGGGCACTGCGGTGGCGGACATGACTCTCCTCGAACGGCATACGGTCTGGCAGGTGCAGGTGGTGGGAACGGCTGGTACTGCTGCGGACCCCACCGATCGGCCCCCTCGATGGGGCGGACCGGCGGGTGCGGTGCTGCTCAGTGCGGGCGGGGCTCGACGTCGGCAGGGGCGTCGGTGCGGGCCCGGGTGGCTTCCAGGTCATCGGCGAAGCGGGTGACATCGCCGGCGAAGCGGGCCAGTTCCTCCGGCGTCCAGCCGGCCAGGACGCGACCCAGCCATGCCCCCCGAGTCGCGGTCATCCGGTCGACAACCGCACGGCCGGTGTCGGTGAGGCTGAGCACGGCGACTCGGCCGTCGTGCGGGTCGGCCTCCTTGGCGATGACGCCGAGTGCGGTGAGGTGGCTCACCTGACGGCTGACCGTCGAAACCTCCACGTGGATGCAGCCGGCCAGGTCGGAGACCCTCTTGCTGCCGTCGGCGAGGTTGTTGAGCACCGCGAAATGGGTGGCGTCGACTCCCGGCATGGGCGCCGGCGCGTGCTGTTTGAGCGCCGCGAAGAGCTTGCCGACGCGGATGAACTCGGCCGCGAGCCGGGCCGTGGCCTCGGTCGGGTCGAGCGGTTGCGCGTGGGACGGCATCGGAGCAGGGCTTCTTTCGCGGGGGCGCGGGGAGATGGTTGTTTGCAGCACGCAACTGTATGCCGGTGGGTCGGCATTCCCCAAACCGCCGGTCAACCTCGGCACGGCTCCCTCGGCTTCCCTCGGTCCAGGTCCGCGAGTCGACACCCTGTCGAGTTTCCTCGCCCTATCCCGGCAGGGAAACCCGACATTGTGTCAACTCGCGGGAACCGCGGGCTCCGAGTCGGCCGCCGAGGCGGCACGTTCAGCGCGGAGGATCCGCCCGAAGAACGCCGACGAGAGCACGACGGCGATCAACCCGGCGGCGACGGGCACGGCATACCCCGCGTGTGGGCCGAGGTGCTCGACGGCCCAGCCGCCTGCGGCCGCCCCGGTGGAGATGCCGACGAGAATGCCGGTGACCGCAACAGCCATGCCCTCGGTGACCAGTGCCTGGGGCACCAACTGCTGACTCAACGACATGGCGGTGATGAGCATCGGCGCGGTCGCACATCCGGCCACCAACATGACGACGGCGAGCCCGCGCAGGTCGGTGACGAAGAGGGCCGGCGCCTCCAAGAGGAACATGCCCAGCGCGGCATACCGCAAGCGATGGCTGAGCGAGATCCGAAAAACCTTGGCGCCGAAGGCGATTCCCGCGATCGTCGACCCGAGGGCGAAGAGCGCGAGGATCACCGAGGAGAAGCTCTGCTGCCCGGCCTCCTTCGACACGGCAACGGCCACCACCTCGTTGGAGCCGAAGATCACCCCGACCATGGTGAGCACGGCAGCGACGACGAACATCCCGGGGCGAGCGACGGCATACCCGTCGGGTCGGTCGTGGTGCGGGACGACGGGAGGTTCGGTCGCGCGCGCGCCCACGAAGGCGACCATGCCGACGAGGTAGAGGACATAGGCGACGAGCAGCCCGGCCTCAGGGAACCACACCGTCGACAGCACGATGCCCAGCACCGGCCCGAGCACGAAGGACGCCTCGTCCATGACCTGCTCGAAGGACATCGCCGTGTGCAGGATGTCGGGCTCGGCGCCGAAGACGTGGGCCCAACGAGCCCGGGACAGCGGACCCATCTCGGGCAGGATCGCCGAGAGGCCATAGGTAAGGAAGAGGGTCCACGACGGCGCCCCGATCCACGAGAGCACGACGGTCGCCACCCCGCACACCGTCGACCAGATCGCGAACGGCAGGACGATCCGCCGCTGCCCGTGCCGGTCGACCAGCCGCCCGAGGATCGGCCCGGCCGCCGCGAGGACGAGCACGCCGACCGCCGTGATCGCCCCGGCCAGGCTGAACGAATCCCGCCGCGCCGACACCATGACGATGATGGACACCCCGAACATCGCGCCGCCCACGCGCGCGAGCGCCCCACCCGCGATGAAGGCCGGCGCTCCCGGGACGCGCAGCAGCGGGCGGTAGGCGGCGAGCATCAGGCCAGGGTATGCCGTGTGCCCACCGTCCCAGACCGGCGCGCCGCTGGACCTACCCCCGTCCTAACCCCAGACCAGCCCGCGGGCCGGGTCGGCGAGGATCGCGGCGACATCGGCGAGATAGCGCGACCCGAGTTCGCCGTCGACCAGACGGTGGTCGAAGGACAACCCGAGCGTCGTCACGTGCCGGATCGCCAGTTCGTCGGTGCCGTCGGCGGCGGTGACGACCCAGGGCTGCTTGCGGATCGCGCCGAACGCCATGATCGCCGACTCGCCCGGGTTGAGGATCGGCGTGCCGGTGTCGACACCGAAGACCCCGACATTGGTGATCGTGATCGTGCCGCCGGACATGTCGGCCGGCTGGGTGCGCCCCTCCCGGGCCGTCGCGACCAACCCCGCCATCGCGTCGGCGAGCTGGCGCATGGTCAGCAGGTCGGCGTCCTTGATATTGGGCACGATGAGCCCGCGGGGCGTCGCCGCCGCAATGCCGAGGTTGACATAACCCTTGAGCACGATCTCCTGGGCGGCCTCGTCCCAGGACGCGTTGATCTCGGGGTGCCGCTTGATCGCCACGCACATCGCCTTGGCGAGCACGAGCAACGGGGTGACCTTGACCCCGTCGAACTCCCGGTCGGCCTTGAGCCGCTCGACCAGCTCGATGGTCGGTGTGACGTCGACGGTGATCCACTCGGTGACGTGCGGCGCAGTGAACGCCGAGCCGACCATGGCCTGGGCGGTCATCTTGCGCACGCCCTTGATCGGCACCCGCGTCTCGCCGCGGCCCGCGGCACCGGCGCCTCCCACAGCACCCCCACCACCCGCGAGGTATGCCGTCCCGGCACCGCCCGCACCCGGCATACCGGCCGTCGTGGTCCCGACCGCGCCCGTGCGAGCCGCGAGGAAGGCGTCGACGTCGGCGCGGGTGATGGTCTCACCGGCGGCAGGTACCTGGGCCAGGTCGACGCCGACGTCCTTGGCGTACTTGCGGACCGGAGGTTTGGCCAGCACCTGGGCGTGGACCCGCGGCGCCTTGTGCGGCTGGGCGAGTTCGGCGATCGGCCGGTTGTCGCGGCGCACCTCTGGGGCGTGGGCCGCGACGAGCCCGCCCATCCGGGCTGTCGGAGGCTGGTCGATGTGTTCGCCTGGGGGAGCGGCGATTTCGCGGACGATCGCTTCCTTGCGCCGCGGGCGTCGCTTGGCCTCGGTCTGCTTGATGCCGTAACCGACGAGCACGGCGGTGCGACCGGTCGAGGTCGTACCTCCGATGAGGCCTTCGGCGACGGGCTCGTCACCCGCACTGTCGGGGGCCGGACCACCGTCGAAGACGCCGGCAGCGGCCCGTGCGGCTGGCGCCGCCGCCTTGGCGACCGGAGCCGCAGCCTTGGCGGCCGGAGGGCTTGCCACAGACGAACCACCCTGCGGCACAGCGGTTTTCGCCGTGGACCCGCCCGCAGCCACACCCGAGACGGGAGCGGCAGGCGACCCACCGGCATACGTGGGATCGTCGATGGCGATGATCGGGGAGCCGACCTCGACAGTCGCGCCCTCGGGCGCGAGCAGCGCGGACACGGTGCCCGCCCACGGGATCGGCAGCTCGACCAGCGACTTGGCGGTCTCGATTTCGACGACGATGTCGTTGACCTTGACGGTGTCGCCGACGGCGACCCGCCAGGTGACAATCTCGGCCTCGGTCAGGCCCTCGCCGGGATCGGGCAGGAGGAATTCACGGGCGGCCATGACGGGTCCCTCTCAGTACGCCATGAGGCGGTCGACGGTGTCCAGCACGCGGTCGAGGTCGGGG
Source organism: Dermatophilaceae bacterium (assembly GCA_044220505.1). GTDB lineage: Bacteria > Actinomycetota > Actinomycetes > Actinomycetales > Dermatophilaceae > Phosphoribacter. Next base: position 5,385 of record JBGAQV010000054.1, on the reverse strand, counting down.
AGGAAGTCCTCCTCGAGCCGGCTGGGCGGGTAGGGCACGTTGTAGCCGCCGACCCGCGCGACCGGGGCCTCCAGCGAGAAGAAGCACTCCTGCTGAACCAGCGCGGCGATCTCGGCACCGAGCCCGAGGAAGGTCGAGGCCTCGTGCACGACGACGCAGCGCCCGGTGCGGCGCACCGAGTCGACGATCGTGCCGGTGTCCAGCGGCGAGAGCGAGCGCAAGTCGATGACCTCGAGGCTGATGTCCTCTTCCTCGGCGGCTTGGGCGGCCTGCAAGCAGGTGCGCACCATCGGGCCGTAACACAGCACGGTGACGTCGGTGCCGGGACGCACGACCGCGGCCTCGAACAGCCCCCGGCTGGGCTCCCCGGCGATCTCGCCCTTGTCCCAATAGCGGCGCTTGGGCTCGTAGAAGATGACCGGGTCGCGGCATTCGATGGCCTGCTGGATCATCCAGTGGGCGTCGTGTGGGTTGGAGCAGCAGACGACCCGCAAGCCCGCGGTGTGGGCGAAGTAGGCCTCGTTGCTCTCGCTGTGGTGCTCGACCGCGCCGATGCCCCCGCCGAAGGGGATCCGCACGACCATCGGCAACTCGACGTGCCCGAGCGAACGCGAGCGCATCTTGGCGATCGAGCTGACGATGTGGTCGAACGCGGGGTAGACGAAGCCGTCGAACTGGATCTCGACGACCGGCCGATAGCCGCGCAGGGCCAGCCCGATGGCGGTGCCCATGATGCCCGCCTCGGCCAACGGGGTGTCGACGACCCGCTCCTCGCCGAAGTCCTTCTGCAGGCCCTCGGTCACCCGGAAGACGCCGCCGAGTTTGCCGATGTCCTCACCCATGAGGACGACCTTGGGGTCGTGCTCCATCGCGGCTCGCAAGCCACTGGTGATCCCCTTGGCCAGCGTCGACGTGCGCGGGTATGCCGTGGGGCCGTCGCCCTTGGGCAGATTCGCTGCGGCAGCGGCGCTCATGCGTGGCTCCCTTCCAGGCTCGCCTCGGCGTCGCCATGGGCACCCTCGAAACTGCCCTGGTATGCCGTGAACTCCTCGCGTTCGGCGGCCATGACCGGGTGGGGCTCGCCGTAGACGTACTCGAACATGTCGGTGCCCGCCGGGTCCGGCAGCGCCAGACAGCGCGCCCGCACGTCGGCGCCGAGTTCGTCGGCCTCGCGGGCCACCTGGTCGAAGAACGTCCGGTCGGCCTTGCCCATGTGGGCGAGCCAGGCCTTGAGCCGCTCGATGGGGTCACGCAGTTTCCAGCGCTCGACCTCGGCCGACAGGCGGTATTTCGTCGGGTCGTCGGAGGTGGTGTGCGCCCCCATCCGATAAGTGAACGCCTCGATGAAACTCGGCCCCGCGCCGGAGCGGGCGGCATCGAGCGCGGCGGTCGTCACGGCATACACCGCGAGCACGTCGTTGCCGTCGACCCGCAACCCCGGGAAGCCGAAGCCGCGCGCGCGGTGGTAGAGCGGCGCGCGGGTCTGCTTCTCGTTGGGTTCGGAGATGGCCCACTGGTTGTTCTGGCAGAAGAACACGACCGGACTGTTGTTGACGCCGGCGAAGACCAGGGACTCACTGACGTCACCCTGCGATGTCGCACCGTCGCCGAAATAGGCGATGACCGCCGTGTCGCGATCGGGGTCGCCGGTGCCGACCGCGCCATCGCGCTGCACGCCCATGGCGTAACCGGTCGCGTGCAGGGTCTGGGCGCCGATGATGATCGTGTAGAGGTGGAAGTTCTTGTCGTTGGGGTCCCACCCGCCGTGGTTGACCCCACGGAACATCCCCATGAGGTTGACCGGGTCGACCCCGCGGCACCACGCGACGCCGTGCTCGCGATAGGTGGGGAAGGCGTAGTCCTGGCGGCGCAGGGCGCGACCTGAGCCGACCTGAGCCGCCTCCTGACCGAGCAGGCTGGCCCACAGGCCGAGTTCACCCTGGCGCTGCAGCGCGGTCGCCTCGGCATCGAAGCGGCGGATGAAGACCAGATCGCGATAGAACCCGCGCAGGTCGTCATCGCTGAGCCGGGCCGCGATGTCGCGGTATTCCTGCGGCGCGGTCTCGACGAACTCCCCCTCAGGGGTGAGGAGTTGGATCATGTCGGGGCCACCGTCGGCCCACGGTCGAGCATCACTCACGAGGCACTCCTTCTCCGACCCGGGCAGGTATGCCGGGTGGGCCAGGCCGTTGGTCGGGTTCCGGGATCGCCGGGGCCGACCGTGGCGTCATTGCCAACCTTGCCAAGCTCATCGCCGCAGCATGCTGGTGTGGCCCGTTTCACACTGCGTTGGCTTTCACCCTAGCCATAGTGACGCCGAATCTCACCTGTCGGATGGTCCTGCTCACGCCTGGCGCCCTCAGGGGACCTCAGGGGGGCCTCAGTGCGTCCTCAGGGCGCTTTCGGCCGACGCCCGTCGGCTTCGGTGAGTCTCGCCGCACTTCGCTGAGGTTGGACCCTCACCGAAGCGCGGCTAACGTCACCGCAGCTGGCGCCCTGGGCCGACGGACGCACCCCTCGCCTCGCCGCCACCATCGAGCGCGCGATTTGGTCACCCTTCGCCGTGGTCCAGATCGCGGCGCTGACCCAAGCCCGGCGCAGTGAGAGCCCCCGCGCCAGCGTGGGTGACGTTCGGTGAGGGTCGCCGCGCTTCGCTGAGGTTGGACCCTCACCGAAGCGCGGCTTCCCTTAGCGAAGCTCCGCGAGGGCGGGCCTGAGACCCCGACCGACACCCAGGCCTGTGGAAAACTTCCGCGGCATTCACGCGTGACTGGGCAGAGTGCCGCCATGGACTTCCTTCTCACGCTCTCCCCTGGGTCGGTCGTCGACACACCTGCGCTGCGCAGGGCCGGCCTGGACGACCGCCGAGTCGCCTCGCTCGTCCGCGACGGTCTCCTGCTGCGGCTCAGCCGGGGTTGGTATGCCGTGGACGCAGACCCCACGCCGCAGTCCGCTCACCGTCTGGCGGCTCACGCAGCTGAGCAGGTGTATGCCGGTCGCGCAGTTCTCAGCCACTACAGCGCCCTGGTCGACCGTGGACTGCCCACCTTCCGGGCGGACCTGGCCACCGTCCACCTCACCCGGACCGAGTCCCTGCACTCTCGCCGTCGGCCAGGGCTGGTCATCCATCGGCGCCCACCCCTCGGGGCTTGGCGCGATGGTCAGCTCACGGTCAGCTTCGTCATCGCGCAGACTGCCACCACGTGCGGCCCCATGGCCGCCCTCATCGCCGCCGACGCCGCCCTTCAGCGCAACCTCGTGTCTCGAGCGGAGTTGCTGGCCGCCGCTGACCTGGTCAAGGGTCACCCCCGCACCGCCCTGCTGAGTGGATTCTTGGGCCTGGCCGATGCCCGTTGCCAGTCCCCCGGCGAAACGCGGCTGCGGCACGCCTTCCACTTGATGCGCCTGCCGGTCCTCTCACAAGTCGTCATCACTGATGGGCGCAGATCAGCCACCGTGGATTTCATGCTCACCGATCACCCGGTGATCGGTGAGTTCGACGGACTTGTGAAGTACCGACGGAAGAAGCCAGCGGATGGGTTTCCCGCGGGGTATGACGAGATCGTTGCCGAGAAGGGGCGCGAGGACTGGCTCAGGGGGTTGGGCTTCGAGTTCGTGCGTACGGTGTGGACTGACTTCGACGATGTGCTTGCGCTCGCTCGACGGACCGGCTCCGCAATCGAGCGCACCCGCGGTCGGCCGGCGCCGAAGGCCTGGCTGCGGGCACTCGACCTGGCTTCGGCCAGGGAAGCCGCGCTTCGCTGAGGCTGGACCCTCACCGAAGTGCGGGCAACCTCACCGAAGCGGCCCGATCTCGGGGTGAGGCCCTCTCCAGGGTCAGGCAGTGAGGTCAGGCACTGAGGTCAGGCAGTGAGCGTCAGGCACTGAGGTCAGGCAGCGAGGGTCAGGCAGTGACGGTCAGCGCGGGCCGAAGGCTGCGGCCACCTCGAGGAAGCGGGTGTTGGCCTCGACCTCGCCGATGGTCACGCGCACCCCGTCGGTGCCGTATTGCCGCACCATGAACCCGGCGTCCTGGCACGCAGCCGAGAAGGCCGACGAGTCCGCACCGAGCGGGAACCACACGAAGTTGGCCTGGCTGTCGCACAAGGTCCACCCCTGATCGAGCAGTCCGGCAACCACCCGTTCGCGCTCGGACACCAGCGCATCACATCGCGCCAGCAACTGCTCGCGCGCCTCCAGCGAGGCGATCGCCGCAGCCTGCGCCAGCGAGTTGACCCCGAAGGGCACCGCGCACTTGCGCAGCGCCGCAGCGACGGCCTCGTGTGCGACGGCATACCCGACCCGCAGCCCCGCGAGCCCGTAGGCCTTGGAGAAGGTGCGCAGCACCATGACGTTGGGGTTGGCGCGCCACACCTCGATGGCATCGGGTGCCGCGCTGTCTCTCACGAACTCCAGATACGCCTCGTCGAGCACCACGAGCACATCGCGCGGCACCGCGGCGAGGAAGGCATCGAGCTCGTCCCGGTGCACGACGGTGCCGGTCGGGTTGTTGGGCGAGCACACGATCACCACCCGGGTCCGCTCGGTGACGGCGGCCGCCATCGCCGCCAGCTGGTGGCGCTGCCCCGCGTCGACCGGCACCGGCACCGACACGGCCCCCGCGAGCGCGGCGACGATCGGGTAGGCCTCGAAGGACCGCCACGCGAAGACCACCTCGTCGCCGGCGTCACACGTCGCCTGGACGATCTGCCCGAGGATGCCGACCGATCCGGTGCCGACCGCGACATTGGCCGGCGCCACCCCGACGAACGCCGCGATCGCCGCGATGAGGTCGACGTTGGCCATGTCCGGATAGCGGTTGATCGTGTCGAGCGCCTTGTCGAGCACGACGCGCACCGAGTCGAGTGGCGGGTAAGGGTTTTCGTTGCTCGAGAGCTTGTATGCCGTGATGCCAGGCGGCGCGACGGCCGGCTTCCCGGGGACATAGGCCGGCACGGCATTCAAGGCGGCGCGCAGGCGAGGCGCGAGCGAGGACTCAGCAGACATGGCCCCAATGTAGACGGCAGGCACCCGGTCCCGTCAGGGTCGGGTGCGTTCGGTCGGTTCCTGACACCCCCGCCCCAGGTCGGCATGTGACCATGGAGGCATGCGCACCATCCTGGACATCGCCCTGCGGACCGTCGTCAACGGTGTCGCCCTCTGGGTGGCGAGCCTGCTGGTCGCCGGCGTCCGGTTCGGGCCGACGGTCAACGCCAGCCTCGGCGCCCAGAGCGAGACCACCCGCACCGTCGTCACCGTGCTGCTCGTGGCGCTGGTCTTCGGGATGGTCAACGCGGTCCTCAAGCCGATCCTCACGCTGCTCGCGACCCCGCTGATCTGGCTGACCCTCGGTCTGTTCACCCTCGTGGTCAACGCGATCATGCT
>JBGAQV010000053.1:0-17659 GCA_044220505.1 Dermatophilaceae bacterium | reverse complement strand
ACCCCGGCCGCCCGCCGCCAGCTCGCCGCCCACCAACGCAACGGGTTCGGCAACCTCCCGGTGTGCATCGCCAAGACCCACCTGTCGATCTCGTCCGACCCGGCCCTGCGCGGCGCCCCGACCGGCTGGCGACTGCCGGTGCGCGAGGCCCGCCTGGCCGCCGGCGCCGGCTATGTGTATGCCGTGTGCGGCGAGATGCGCACCATGCCGGGTCTCTCGCGCCATCCAGCCGCGGAACGCATCGACCTCGACGCCGACGGCCAGATCATCGGGCTTTCCTAAGGGCGACCAGCCCGATCTCCCGCTCGACCCCCGATCGCCCGCCCGAGTGAGGGCGTGAAGGCGAGTAGCTCGTCGCAGAACTCGGCGTCGGTCATGGGTTCCTCCCCGGGGGCTACTGCTCAGTCATCGGTTCATCAGACGTGGGATCAGGGTTTGGGGCAAGCGCTTGGTCGGCGGCGTGGGCCACGGCATGCAGGCTGGTCAGGACGTGGTCGATCTCCTGCGGGGTGAGGCCGCTCGAGAGTGAACGCTCCATCGCGGCATACACCTGCACCGCCTGCTCGGCGGTGACGCGTCCGGCCGAGGTGAGCGCGACGCGCTTCTCGCGGCCGCGGGTCGTGCGGGTGACGTGCCCGGCCTTCTCGAGTTTGCCGACGATGCTCGTGCAAGTCGGCGGCTCGACCTCGAGGGCGGAGGCGAGCTCGGTCTGGTTGAGCTCACCCCGGGTCAGGAGTTCGATGAGGACGACCTCCTGCCCGGGGAAGAGCCCGATCTCGCCGAGTGATCGCATGGCGAGTTTGCGGGTGCGATGCCCGGCCGTGCGCGAAGCCATGAGCAGCGGGAAGTCCATGGCGCCATCCTCACCGACTGGTGCCCCGGGGGCTGGCTGCTGCGGCCGAGCCACGCCGGGCTCAGTGCTGCCCGAAGGCGCCGAGCTGCTGCATGAGCCCGAAGATGTCGGTGGTGTCCCACTCGCGGGCGACCTTGCCCTCGACGATCAGCCGGACCCAGTTGCCCTGCGCGGTGATCCGCTTGCCGGTGGCCGGGACGCCCTGGTATTCGGCCGTGTGCGTCATGTCGTTGGTCCAGGCAACGGCGGCCTTGTCGCCCTCGGCCACCGTGGCGTGGAAGGTCATCTGCTGGTCGGAGAAGGACTGGCTCAGAGCGTGCATAAAGCCGACGTAACCGGCCTTGTCGAGCTGCATCCCGGCGGCGCCGCTGTAGTGGAAGTCGTCGGCGAGCAACTCGTCGGCGCGGGCGAGGAGTTCGCCGTTCTGGATCGCGAGGGAAAGAGCGAGGGCGGTGTCGAGGGTGGACATGTGATCCTCCAGATGTGGGTGGTCACCCCTCACGGGCGACACTTAGATGACTAATAGTTAGCCGTCTCAGTATGCCGTGTCAAATGGTCGTCGCACATTGCCGGCCCAGGCACCTGGCGACGGCGACGTCGAGGTGAGCCTGGGTGCCCACCCTTGCCGTATGCCATCCACGCCCCACCCCGACTGGCCGCCGGACTTCGCTGCCCATCGTGCGCAGCGCGAGGCCGAGGCCGACCAGTCGGTCGCCCACACCTCGCTGGGCCCAGACCCGACCGTCGCCGAGTATGGGCGTGCGCCGTGGGTCTGCGTCGAGGTCACGACTCGAGGCTTGGCGGCCCGTCGCCGACCCCACGCAACCTCCTCGCCCGCTCGTCCGGTGGGGTCCCGAGGGGACGTCCACCGCTGCTGTCCTCGCGCAGAGCCTCAGTCGGTATGCCGTCCGGCTCACCGTCGCCGCGCGCGCCCACGCCCTCGACCGCCCCGAATGAATCAGCCTGCCCCGCACACTGATCGGTCTGGCCAGCAGGGTCGCCCGGTCCCGCGGCACCCGTCGAACCGGCACCACCCATCGATCCGGCAGTACTCGTCGATCCGGCACCACCCATCGATCCGCCAGCACTCGTCGATCCGGCACCACCCATCGATGTGGCAACACCCGACGAGCCTGCGGCGTCCTGGGCTGCGCTCGACCGAGTCCGCGCTGCCCGCCAGGACCGGAACGCGCGCCCGCCGAGCAGCGCCGCCATCGCCAGGCCGGCCCACCAGAGGGCCGTGGCTGCGGTGTCCTGCAGACCTGCTCCACCGAAGAAGTGCACGAACCCCGCAAAGCCGAACACGCCGCAGACCAGGATGAAGGCGACCCACCAGAGTCCCATGCCCTCACCGGCCGTCCCGCTGCGACGGTCGCGAGTGCCGGGCAGCGACGGCGCCCGGGAGGATGCCGGGACGCCGGCGACCGAGGTCTCGGATTGGCCGGCCACACTGCCGCCGGGACCCTCGCCCTCCCCGTCTGCGGCCCGGCCGGCCGGCGTGCGGGCGGCGTCCGACGGTGCCGACCCGGCTGTCGATGACGCTGCCGCTGGTGCCGTCGACGCCGATGAGGACGCGGATGAGGACGCCGAAGTCGACAGGGCTGACGGGGATGCCGAGGGTGCCTCAGGGACGCCCAGCTGAGCGAGTCCCGGCGCCTCTTCGGGAGCCTCGCTGACGGGCGTGACCACGACCAGATCGGCGTCGGCAGCCGCTTCGGCGTCCGTCCGCGCGTGCGTGCTCTTCCCCGCCGACACCCGGGGCGGTCGCACGCCGACGATCCGGTCGGCATACGGGGTCAGACCGCCGTCGTGCGTGGTGACGAGCACCGCGGAGCCCGCAGCACGCAGCGATTCGAGGATGCCGGTGACGGCAGCCCAGCCGTGCCGGTCCTGCTCGACAGTGGGCTGGTCGGCCAACAGCAGCGCGGGCTGATGGATCACGGCGCCCGCGAGCGAGAGCCGCCGCGACTCGCCGCTGGACAGGGTGCGGGGGTCGGCGACCGCCAGGCGGGTCAGGCCGAGCGCGTCGAGCAGCACGTCGGCGCGGCGCGAGGCGAGGTCGGGCGCCAAGCCGGCCGCGAGGGCGGTCGTCAGCAGGTCGTCGCGCACCGTCGCGCCGAGCACCGTGCTCGACGGGTCCTGCGGCATCCACCCCAGGGCGCGGACGATGTCGCGCGAGGTGAGCTGGTGGGGAGCGACCGGCTGGACCGACGGCATACCGGCAGCTGCGTCGTCGTCCGGGTCGGTGAGGGTGGCTCCGACCGCGCTGGTTTCTGGCAGCCGCCCGCCGCGCTCGGCGTTGTCGACGTGCATGGCCGCGCCTGACCACGAGATCGTGCCGTCCTCAGCGGCCACCACCCCGGCGAGCGCGGAGAGCCAGGACGAGCCCCCCGCGCCGGTCGGCCCGACCAGCGCGACGCACTGTCCCGAGAGCAGGTCGAGGTCGCCGTCGCGAATCGCGGTGACCTCGCGCCGCAGGCCGGGCAATCCCTCAGCGACAAGGTCGGCATCGTTGTGTCGCACGGTCACCGACTCGGCTCGCGCGATGACCGCGCGGCGCTGCACCGCGGGTGCATCCCAGGCGATACCGATCGCGTCGGGCGTGGGGTCAGCCCGCCCCGGCACCCAGATGCCCGCCGCGAGCAAGGCTTGGGTATGCCGTTCGAGCACCTGCGCGGTCGGGCCGTCGGCGATGATCCGGCCGGTCCCGTCCATGACGACGACCCGGTCGACGTGGGACAACCACGGTGTGAGCCGGTGGGCCGCGACGACGAGGGTGGCGCCGCTGCGGGCCGTCGCCGCGCCAATCGCGGACGTGGCCGTCGCAACGGCTCCGGGATCAAGCATCGACACCGGCTCGTCGAAGACCAACAGTGGTGGGGAAGCTGCCAATTGGCGTGCGATCCGCACGAGCTGGCCTTGCCCGCCCGAAACCCGGTCGTCGACGACCGTTGGATCCAAGCCACGCAGCCCGACTGCGGCGAAGGCAGCTTTGAGGGCCTTCTTGGTGACCTTGACCGGCTCCGCGCCCCCGAGGGCCGGGGTCGCGTCCGGGACACTGGCGGTGGGGTCGCTGGCGGTGGGGTCGCTGGCGGTGAGGTCGCTCGCGGTGACGTCGCTCGCAGTGGGGTCGGCGACGGTCACGGTGCCGAGCCACTCACCCGCCGTGGGATCGGGGACTGCCCCCTGAATCGCGTTGAGCAGCACCGTCTTTCCGCAACCGTTGGGTCCCGTGAGCAGCACCCGCTGCCCCGGTTCGACGTGCAGGGAGAGGTCGGCGAACACCGGGGTGACTCGGGTACGCGGCCACCAGGTGGCCCCTTCGACGGCGACGCGGCGTGGCGCTGCACCGGACTTACCGCTCACGCTGACCTCCTTCCCCCAGGATCACGACATCCGAGCGCTTCACCTCGAGCGTGACGCGATCTCCCACCCGAGTGACGACATCGGCGGCGGCGATCGCCGGCATCCTGCCGATTCCTTCGATCAGGACCTCCAGATGCCACCCGTCACGCGCTGCGCTGACCCGGTCGACCGTACCCTCCAGTCCTTGACGATAGTCCGGCTCGGCGATCGGCGCAGCCTGCAGTGCCGCACGTCGCAGCGCCACGGAGTGCCCCCGCACGACCTCCGGCAGGTCTGCCGTGAGCCGCTCCGCTTCCGGCGGCGCGAGCACCGTTGAGTACCCAAGGAATTGGGCGGTCTGGGCGTCGGCGGGGTGTCGGAAGACGTCCGGGACGGTCCCGTGCTGGATGAGACGCCCCGCTCGCATGATGGCCAGGTCGTCGGCGACGGCGAAGGCTTCGTCGTGGTCATGAGTGACGAGGATCGCCGTCGCATGGGTCACCGTCAGAGCGGTGCGCACGTCGGCCGCCAGACGCTCCCGCAGCGACCGGTCGAGGGCGGACAGGGGCTCGTCGAGCAGCAACAACCTCGGCTGCGCGGCCAGCGCCCGGGCCAGCGCGACCCGTTGCTGTTCCCCGCCCGAGAGCGTGCCGGGACGGCGCACGGCATACCCCTGCAGGTCGACCAGGGCGAGCAGCCGGGCGACCTCCTCATCTCGCGCGGAGCCGCGAATCCCCTTGAGCGACAACGGGTAAGCGATATTCCCCGCCACGTCGAGGTGCGGGAACAGCTGACCGTCCTGGAACATCATGGCGAACCCACGTCGATGGGTCGGGACCCCGGCGAGATCCTCGCCGTCGAAGTGGATCGAGCCACCCCCGAGTTCCTCCAGGCCGGCGACGGCTCGCAGCAGCGTGGACTTGCCGCAGCCCGACGGCCCGAGCACGGCGAGCACTCGACCGGGCTGCAGGGTCACCGAGACGTCATCGACGGCAGTCGTCGAGCCGAAGCTCACGGTCACCGAGCGCACGTCCAGACCCGATCGACGACCTGCCTGCCCCGAGGTAACGGCCATTTCAGAAGGCCCCGACCGAGTCGACCCGCAGCCGCTCCACCCCTGCCATGACGGCTCCGGTGAGCACGCTGAGGACGACGGAGGCCGCGAGCGCCATGCCGAAGTTCTCAGCGCCCGGGCGCCCGACGAGCTGGTAGATCACGACGGGCAGCGTAGGTCGGTCGGGCCGACTGAGGAAGCTCGTCGCCCCGAACTCGCCCAATGACACGGCCAACGCGAAGCCGATCGCCGCGAGCAACGGACGGCGCACCACCGCGAGATCCACCACCCGCAGCGCCTGCCAGGGAGTCGCCCCGAGCGTGGCCGCGGCCTGGCGTTGCCGGTCGTCGATCGCCCGCAGAACCGGAGCGATGGTGCGCACGACCAGCGGCAACGCGACCATGGCCTGCGCAATGGGCACGAGGGCCACCGAAGATCGCAGGTCCAGCGGCGGCCGGTCGAGCGTGATGAGGAAACCGAAACCCACGGTGACCGCCGAGATGCCCAACGGCAGCATGAAGACCGCATCGAGCACGCTGAGCGTGGCCCGCCCGCGCGCAGAGGCAGGGCGCCGCGACACGACGACGGACACGAGCAGGCCCAAGGCCACGGCCAGCAGCGCGGCGAGGATCGCGACTCGCGCCGACACCGCCAGCGCGTCCCAGACCGTCGTCGTCAGCGCATTCGCTCGGGTCACCTCGCCCAGGGCCGTGTAGTTGGCCAGCGTCCACTCGCCGTCGCGGCGCAGCGAACCCACGACAAGCGAGACGATCGGCCCGAGCAGAAAGGCGACAGCAAGAGCAGCCAAGACCAAGGGCGCCGCAGCAGCGCGGGTCACCTTCCGCGGTTGCGGCGAGGCCGTTGCGCCGGACCGCGATTGGGTCGCCTCCGCGCGCTGTCGCAGGTATGCCGTGACCGCCAGCATCGCGGCGACCGCCCCGAACTGGACCACCGACAGGACGGCAGCCGCGCGCAGGTCGAGCAGGGTCGTCGTGAGCAGGTAGATCTCGGTCTCGACCGTGCCGTAGCGCAGTCCACCGAGGGTGAGGACCACCCCGAACGCCGTCGAACAGAACAGGAAGACCACGCTTGCGGCCGACAGCACCGTGGGAGCCAGGGCCGGCCAGGTCACGGTGCGCCAAACCATCCAGGGCGACGCTCCGAGGGTGGCCGCGGCGTCCTCCGCGCGACGATCGAGGTGCTCCCAGGTGGCGCCGACGGTGCGGGTGACGACAGCAAGGTTGAAGAAGACGAAGGCGGCGAGGATCGCGGCCCAATGCCCGTCCAAGCCCAACCACCCGAGCGGTCCGCCCGAGGCGAGCAGGGACCGGAACATCACCCCGACGACGACCGTCGGCATGACGAAGGGGATCGCCACGACCGCCCGCAGCACGCGGCGACCGGGCAGCGCCAGCCGGTAGAGGACGTAGGCCACCGGTAGGCCGACCGCAGTCGTGACCACGGTCGCCGCCGCCGAGGTCCACAGGGTGAACCACAGCACCCGGCCGGTGCGCGCCCGCCCGAAGACGTCGGCGAACCCCCCGAGATCGACGCCGCCGCTTTCGGGCACGAAGCCGCGGGCGAGCATTCCCCCGACCGGCAACACGAAGAAGACCGCGAGAAAGGCCAGCGGCAGGGCCGCCGCGGCAGCGAGCACCCAGGGGCTGCTGCCCCCGGCCACCCGCCGCCGCATCGACGTCATGTCAGATCGAGGTCATCTCAGATCGAGGTCAGCTCGGCTCAGCGAGCGGCCAGGTCGGTCCAGTCGCGCAGCCAGGAGTCGCGATTGGCGTCGATCTGCTCGGGAGCCACGGCGAACGGCTTGGGCGCGACCTTGGCCCACTGCGCCCACAGCGCCGGCAGCGCCGCTTCACCGGAGACCGGGAACATGTACATCGCGTCCGGGATCGACTCCTGCACCGGCTTGGTGAGCAGATAGGAGACCAGGGCCTTGGCACCCTCCGGGTTCTTGGCACCTGCCAGCACACCGGCATACTCGACTTGCCGGAAGCAGGTGTCCAGCAGCGCCGCGGTGGTGGGCGCCGAGCCGCCCTTGGGAATGGTGAACGGCGGCGAGGACGCATAGGACAGCACGATCGGGCGCGAGCCCTTGCCGCCGGCCGTGAAGTCGACCTCGTAGGCGTCGGTCCAGCCCGAGGTGATCTTGGCGCCATTGGCCATGAGCGCCTTCCAGTAGTCCTTCCACCCGTCGCCCTTGGCGCCGATCGTGGCCAGCAGGAAGGCGAATCCAGGGCTCGACGTGCTCGCGCCCGGCGTGACGAACAAGCCCCGGTATGCCGGTGTGAGCAGGTCGTCGAGGGTGGCCGGCGGGGTGACCTGGTGACTGGTGAACCACGCCGTGTCGACATTGACGCATACATCGCCGAAGTCGACCGGGGTCAACAGGTCGGCAGCGGCACTGGGCAGCGCGTAACCGTCGGCGCCCTTGGGCAGCACCGGCCGGTAGGGGGCGAGGATGCCGGCGCTGACCGCCCGCCCGGCGAAGGCGTTGTCGATGCCGAAGACGACGTCACCGAGCGGGGAGTTCTTGGTCAGGACGAGTTTGTTGGTCAGCTCGCCAGCGTCGCCACTCTTGACCAGGGTGACCGTGCACCCGGTCGCCGCGGTGAACGCCGCCAGCAGCTCGTCGCTGAGCGAGAACGAGTCGTGGGAAAGCAGGGTGACCGCGGTGTTGGCCGTGCACCGGTATGCCGTGGGGTCGGGTGCCGCACTCGAGGCCGGTGCGGGCGCGCTGCCGCTTGCCCGGCTGGAGGAACTGGTCTGGGTCGAGGTCACCGAGCAGCCGGCGAGCGCGACGGTCAGCGCCGCGACAGTCAGCACGGTGCGGCCGACGCGGTTGGGCCGGGTGGTGCGGCTGGTGCGGATTCGGCTGGCTCGACTGGCTCGGCTGGTGTGGATGCTGTGGATGGTGCGGGACATGCGCGTCCTCCTATGGGTGAGGAGGGGCCTGCTGCCGGCGAAACGCCGGTCGCGCCGGCGAGGCCGACAGTGGGCGAGAGTTCGACTTCCTTCGCCGGTGCTAACCGGAGCAGGTTCGAGGGTCTGCGGCGAACCGCACTCTCAGCGCTCGGGGCGCTCCCCTGTCGTGACGCCACGACTCTACCTCGCGGGCGCGGGGGCCGGTGTGCGAGAGTCGTCCTGTCCGGTGCGCGGGCGGGTCGCGAGGAGGTTGGCATGGGTTCGATGGTCTGGAAGGTGCTCGGCACGGGTTCGGCCGTGATCGCGGCTGCGGTCGCGCAGAAGCTCGTGAGCAAGGGGTGGGAGATCTCGACCGGCAAACCGGCACCGGACGACCCCACACACCCCGAAGACACCTCGTGGCAGGAGGCCGTGCTCTTCGCGGCCATCACCGGGCTGGTCGTCAGCGCCGCGCGGGTCGCCGCCCAGCGCAAGGCCGCGCAGTACTACGCCCAGTCGGCGGGGCACCTGCCCGCCGCGCTGCAGAAGGTCACCGACTGACTCGTATGCCGTCGCGCACCCCTGCGCCACGGCATACCGTCTCTGCGGCACCCGCCGGAGGTCACGCCCGGGCGCTGTCCGTGGCCGATCCTCAGTGGGGGGTGCGCAGGCCCGAGGACTGCAGCGGCTGACCACGGAACGCGAGCAGCGCCCGGCGCATGAGCTGGCCGGGATGGCCGAGCGCGTGATGGCCGTCGCGGACGATGACCCGCCCGCCGACGACGACCGTGCCGATATCGCTGGCCGTGGCGCTGTAGAGCAACTCGCCGGACTTGCTGCCGACAGTGCGCGCGGATGACGAGTCGATCGTGACGAAGTCAGCGAGCCGGCCGGGGGCGATCATGCCGCCGCCGTACCAGCCCAGGCTCTGATATCCCGCCACCGTGCCGCAGTTGACCAACTCGGTGTTGGTCAGCCGGCCGCGCTCACCCGAGTCGACCCGCTCGTGGTATTCGATCTCGCGTAACTCGACGAACGGATCGATCGACGTCTGACTGTCCGACCCGATGCCCACCGGCACGCCCGCGTCGAGCAGCTTGCGGATCGGGCCGAGGGGCTCGGCCATGTCGCGCTCCGATGTCGGGCAGACGACGACCTGACACTCGGTGTCGCCGAGCAGCGCAATGTCGTTTTCGGACAGGTGAGCTGCGTGGACGGCCGTCAATTCTGGTCCGAGAGCGCCGATTTCGGCAAGGAGTTCGGTGGGTGTGCGGCCGTAATACATCTGGCAGGCGAGGTTCTCCGCGTGCTGCTCGGAGACATAGACGTGCAGCGGCTGCTCGGTCGCCACCTGGGCAATGAGGGCGGCGTCCTCGCGCGGGACGGTCTTGATCGAGTGGATGGCAGCGCCCCGGCGGAGCATCTCGTTCTGCTCGATGCGTTCCATGCGCTGCAACCAGGCGTTGACCGACCCGTCGACGAACCGCTCTTGCACCTGGTTGAGCGGCACGTGCCCATCGGAGGTCAGCCCGCCGTGGCGGTAGTAGGTGTCCAGGAGGGTGAGCCGGATGCCGACCTCCTGCGCGGCCTGGATCACTGCGTGCCCCATGGCATTGGGGTCGGCATAGGGCCGGCCACCAGGGGCGTGGTGCAGGTAGTGGTACTCCCCGACAAGAGTGAACCCGGCCAAGACCATCTCGAGGAAGGTCGCCCGCGCCAGGTCGAGGTAGAGGTCGGGGGTCATTCGGTCGGCGGCGGCATACATCCGCGCCCACCACGCCGGGCCGTGTCCCGCGACGGAATGCGTGCGCCCCCGCAAACTGCGCTGGAAGATGTGGCTGTGGGCGTTGGCGAAGCCGGGATAGGCCACGCCGGGCAGCCGCTCGTCTTCGGGCCGACACGGCGTGCGGGTCTCGATGCTGACGAAGCGCCCGTCACCCACGACGAAGCGGACGCCGCCACGTGCCAGGCCGCTTGGCAGCCAGGCGTGTTCGACCCAGAACGACCCCACAAGACTCCCTCGAGTCGACGATGACCAGCGAGCTCATCCTGACACCCCGGCTTGACCTTTGGGTGACGAAATCGTTTGCAGCTGCTGTGAGTCGGGGTGCGGGGCGGCCAGTTCGGGGGTTCCGCCCCGCGGGGAAGGGGGCCGCACGGCATACCCTGGCCGGGTGAGCGAGGCAGAGGCACGCGCGCTGGCGGCACTGGACGCGCTGGGAGTCGCGTATGCCGTGACGCGCCACGGTCGGGTCGGCTCGCTCGCCGAGGCGGCGGCGCTGCGCGGGGTCGAGCCCGGTGACATCGTCAAGACGCTCGTGGTGCGGCGGGCGGAGGACGACTACCTCTTCGTGTTGGTGCCGGGGGACCGGGAGTTCTCGTGGCCGAAGCTGCGCGCACTGCTGGGCACCTCCCGGCTGTCGATGCCCGACGCGGTCGGCGCGTATGCCGTGACAGGTTACGAGCGCGGGACGATCACGCCGTTCGGCGCGCGAGTGGCGTGGCCCGTCGTGGTCGACGCCTCGCTGGTCGCCGAGCCCGGGCGTCGGGTGTCGATGGGCTCCGGGGCGCATGGCGTTGCGGTGACCCTGTCGGCGCAGGAGATGATCGCAGCGCTCGGGGCACAGGTGGCCGACGTGGCCGACGCGCCGGTGTGACCCCCGATCCGGGAGGGTTTGGCGCTGGAGTCGGCGCCGGGTCGACGCCGGGTCGGCGCCGGGTTGGAGGGCGGTCAGGCCTCGTCGATGCGGGTAGGCCGGCCCGGGTCATGGGCGAGGCGCGCAGCGTGAGCCGCCGCCGACTCGAGAACGCAGAAGTGGTTGCCCTCAGGATCGGCGAGGACCACCCAACCCTCGTCTCCGAGTTGGCCGATGTCGGCGAGCGTGGCCCCGAGTTCGACGGCGCGCGCCACCGCGCGGTGCTGGTCGTCCGGCCGCAGGTCGAGGTGGATGCGGGCAGCGTGCCCGCCGTCGCGATGGGGGCGGTCGGCGTGGAATCGGTCTGCGTCGTCTGCGTCGTCTGCGTCGTCTGCGTCGTCTGCGCCGCCCACGGCGGAAGGCGGCACCTCGGCCGTCCCAGCCGGGCGCAAACTCGGCTGGACAAGGATCGACGGGCCGTTGCCGACGGGATCGGCGAGGTGCGCCGAGTCGGAATGGTTGGGAACGATGACATAGCCGAGCAGATCCCGCCAGAACCGCGCCAATCGAGGGACGTCCTGCGCCTTGATGGTGATCGTCGCGACGGTCACCAAGGGCTGAGATGCGGTCATCGCAGGGCGGACATGAGGGCGTTGAGGATGACCTGCGCTTCGGCGACCGGCTTGGGGAGGGTGGCGGCCCCGGCGATCGTGATGGTCTTACCCGCGGCGAGGATCGCGTAGATGGTGCGGTCCACGCCGTGGTTGTGCCCATATTGACGTGCTGCAGAGGCGAATTCCCGCGTGGCGATGAGGCGCTTCAGGTCGGCCAGCTGCGTCGCCGTGGCCTTGCCGGTGACAGTGGAGCCGGGGCGGAGCTCGAGGGCCGTGGCACCGTCAGCCCAGACGGTGAGCGTGTCCCGCACGCCTGCGAACCCCCCTTCGGCGCGGTATTCCGCCACGACGGTGCCGCGCTCGGTGCGGGCGGCCGGCTCAGTGCGGGCGGCCGGCTCAGTGCGGGCGGCCGGCTCGGTGCGGGCGGCCGGATCGGTGCGGGCGGCCGGCGTGGTCCCGGCGGCTTTGCCGCTGCTTGGTGCCGGCCTGGCCGGGTCCGTCCCGGAAACCTCGGGCGTGTCGGAGTTCGGCCCGGTCGCAGCCGGTCTGGTGCTCATGTCATGCCTCCCCATTGCGATGATGCTGGTCCGATGTCGCTGCCCTGCCGGCGAGCCAGCTCGGCGCGCGGCATACAGCTCGATGGGTGCATCATCGCCGCCGGGTGCCGCCGGCGCATTGTGGACCGGCGGACACCGCGGCCGTGGGCCTCAACTGCGAATCGTGTCGCGACGCTGACGGTTGTTCATCGGTTCCCGCCTTTCGGCGGATTCGTTGATCTGCGCGACCATTTTGGCTCCCACGTCGTTGAGGGCCGCGCGCACATCCTGCAGGTTGGACGTCGCGACCAGGCGAGGCAGACCGTGGATCCACACCTCGAGGGTCGTCTTGATGTCCGAGGACCCACGATCCTTGATGCTCACCTCGGCCTCGATGGGCGCGTCGATCCGCGCCAGCCGCGCGATCACCTGGCGCAGCGTGCTCTCCAGCAACCCACGGTCGGTCTCGGGAATGCCCCCGGCCAGGGCGAGATCTGCGGCGCTGAATGGACTGGCGGTCGGCTCGGTCGTGGCGGGATTGCTCGGTCCAGCCGTCAGATCCGGCGACAGGGTTGACATCGTCTCGCTCATCGGGCCCCCTCCATCGCCAAGGCCGGGTGGACATGGTCCGGGCGGTCCGGGGTGTCGTGATCGAAGCCGGGCGACTGCTGCGCAGGCACGGCCGAGCGCGCCGGATCACGCTCGAATGGGGCCGGGTCGGCAGGGTTGGGCAGCTGGTCTCGCTCGCTGAGCTGGCCGTAGCCGCTGCGGTTGAGCCGGGAATCCACTGGGCGCGTCATCGAGGTCCTCTCGCTGGCGTTTAGGTGAATCTCAATTATATCACAGAAGTGTGACCTAATTCGAAACTGCCTGTCTCGCAAGCAGTCCCGCCAAGAGCCGAGGGGCTGCGTCAGTAGGCAGTGACGCCTTCGTCCTCCACGGGGGGCTCAGCCAACGTCGGGATGTGCTGCAGCCACACCCCGAGGCCCACCCCCACCAACACCAAGGCCCCGGTCATCTCGACGACCCGCAGCCAACCACCGGTCGACCAGGCCGCGCCCGCCAGCGAGCCGAACACCGACGACCCGAGGTAGTAGCAGAACAAGTAGAACGCCGTCGCCTGCCCGGTCCCCCCACCCCCGGCATGGGCCCGCGCCGCGACCCACGCCGAGGCCACCCCATGCACGGCGAAGAAGCCCGCCGCAAACACCGTGATCCCCACGGCGACCAGCCATAACGGTGCCGCCAGCGTCACCAGCAACCCAACCAGCGTGATGGCGAACGACACGGGCAAGACGGTGCGCCGGCCCACCCGATCGGCGAGCCGCCCGGCATACGCCGAAGACACCGAACCGGAGACATAGGACAGGTAGATCAGCCCGGAGACCGCGACCCCGAGCAGGTAGGGCTCCCCGCGCAGCCGGTACCCGATCGTGTTGAAGGTCGCGACGAACGACCCCATCGCCACCGCCCCGACGAGATAGAGCGCGACGAGGCCGGGATCGGACAGCAGCCGCCGCGTCGTGGCCACCAGGTCGCGCCGCGACGCCGCCGCCGGCCGGAAGAACCGCGACCGCGGCAGCAGCAGCTGCACACAAACCGCGCACGCCAGCCCGAGCAGCCCGACCGCGGCCAGTCCCCAGCGCCAGCCCGCGAGGTCGGTGACGCCCCCGACGACCAGCCGCCCGACCATGCCGCCGATCGCGGTCCCGCCGATATAGACGCCGGTCGCCACCCCGTGCGCCGAGTCGGAGATCTCCTCGCGCAGGTAGGCGACGACCACGGCCGGTATGCCGGCCAGCGCCAACCCCTGCACCGCCCGCAGTCCCAGCAGCACCGGCCACGACGGAGCCACGGCGACGAGCACCCCGACGATCGACGAGACGAACAGCGACGTGATGATGATCGGGGTCCGTCCCAAGACCTCGGTGCTCGGCCCCACGACGAGCAGCGCCAGCCCGAGCGCCAAGGTCGTCCCGGACACCGCGAATGCCGCCACCGCAGGGGTCACCCCGAACTCCCCGGTGAAGTCCGGCAGCAGCGGTTGCGCGGCATACAGCAGCGCGAAAGTCGCCACTCCGGCCGCGAAGAGCGCGACGATGACCCGCCGGTATGCCGTCTCGCCGGGTCGGTAGCCGCTGCTCACCTCGGCGCTCCCGCCAGCCGGCGACCCGACCGGCTCGACCCGCTCGACCCATACGGCAGCGCAACAGACTGGACGGCTCCGACCGACTCGACGGCACCGACGGGTTGGGTCATGGCGTCAGCCTCCCACTCGCAGCAGGCCCCGACCCATCCCCACCGCGCCTCGCTAGTCTCGATCCATGCGCGCAGTCACCGTTCCCGCTCCCGGGGGCCCGGACTCCCTCGTCGTCGCCGACGTCCCCGCCCCCACCGCCGGCCCGGGCGAGGTCCTCATCGACGTCGTCGCAGCCGGGGTCAACCGCGCCGATATCTTGCAGCGGATGGGGTTCTATCCCCCGCCGCCGGGCGCACCGGCATACCTGGGTTTGGAGTGCAGCGGGCGGATCGCCGCGCTCGGGGCCGGCGTGAGCGGGTGGCGCGTCGGCGACGAGGTCTGCGCGCTGCTCGCCGGAGGCGGGTATGCCGCGCAGGTGGCCGTCCCGGCCGGGTCGGTGCTGCCGGCGCCGGCCGGTGTCGATCTCGTCGATGCGGCGGCGCTGCCCGAGGTCGCGTGCACGGTGTGGTCCAACGTCTTCCTCACGGCCGCGCTGCAGCCGGGCCAGACCCTGCTCGTGCACGGCGGCTCGTCGGGGATCGGCACCATGGCGATCCAGCTCGCGCGCGCGGTCGGGGCGCGGGTCGCGGTCACCGCGGGCACGGCAGACAAGCTCGAGGTATGCCGTGAGCTGGGCGCCGAGATCCTCGTCAACTATCGCGACCAGGACTTCGTCGAGGTGCTGCGCGAGCAGACCGACGGCCACGGGGCCGACGTCATCCTCGACAACATGGGCGCAAAATACCTGGCGCGCAACGTATCTGCGCTCGCCGACTATGGCCGGCTGGTCGTCATCGGCCTGCAGGGCGGCGTCAAGGGCGAACTCGACCTCGGACTGTTGCTGCGCAAGAAGGCCGCGGTCATCGCCACCTCGTTGCGCTCCCGCTCCGACGCCGAGAAGGCCGCGATCGTCGCCGCGGTGCGCGAGCACGTCTGGCCGCTCGTGGAGGCCGGCACGGTGCGGCCGATCGTCCACGGGCGCTGGCCGCTGGCCGAGGCCGCCGAGGCGCATCGGGTCATGGAGGCCTCCACGCACGTCGGCAAACTGCTGCTCACCCTCTGAGTTTCGCTGCGACAGTGGGCCTCTTGCCGACAACGCTCACCCTGGGCTTGGGGGCCGGGCTGCTCTGCTGCCTGTATGCCGTGCTCGCGGCTCGCGAGTTGGGCGCCCGGACCCGAGTGCGCTGGGGCTGGTGGCTGGGCGGGCTGCTCCCGGTGGCCGGCGCGACGGCATACCTGGTCACCCGCCGCCCCGCGACGGTGTCGTTCGCCGGAGATGCGCGGGCGCCATGGGTGGCGGCGGGGCTGGTGGCTTTCGGGCTAGGCGTGTGGGCGGTGGCGGGCTGGGCCGGGCGAGTGCCGAAGCGCGCTGCCGCCCTGCTCGCGATGGGGCTGGTCGCGGTCGCCGCGCTGACCTGGATCCCGGTGCAGGGTGCCCCGCGCTGGTCGACCCCCGACGGGGCACGCTGGGTGGAGTGCTTCACGGCGCGATATCGCTGGGACGTGTATTCGACCTTCGGGTCCGACTTCGACGCCCTGCCCAACCTCGCGCTCTATGTACCGTTGGGCGCCGCGCTCATCTGGGCTTGGCGACGGTGGCGCGGGTTGGCGCCGCTGGGCGCGATGGCGCTGAGCTTCGCGACGGAGAGCTATCAGGCCCTGGTCACCGACCGGGAGTGCGCGGCGAGCGACATGCTCGTCAATCTCGACGGGGCGCTGCTCGGGATGGTGATGGTCGTCGCTCTCGAGGTGGGGCTCCCGCCGCGCCGGCACAGATCCCAGCGGCAGCGTTGACCCGAGACTCTCAGCGGGTCTCTTGCGAAGCTGACATACTCGGTATACCCTCGCTGACCAGTGGGAATACTGAGTATTCCCTGCGTAGGAATCCCGCCTAGAGCCAACAGAGACCAGGGAGGACGAGCCGTGTCGGTGCCGCTCAGCCTGCTGGCTCTGCTGTCCCAGGGGCCTGCCTATGGCGCCCGGATCAAGGCCGAGTTCGAGGCCCACACCGGTCGCGCCTTCCCGATCAACGTCGGCCAGGTCTACACGACGCTCGCCCGACTCGAACGCGACGGCCTGGTCGTCCCCGACGGCGGACCCGACGACGAGGGCCGCATTCCCTACCGCCTGACCGACGCCGGCGCGCAGCAGGTGAGCACCTGGTGGGAGAGTCCGGTCGACCGCAGCGAGCCGGCCCGCGACGAACTCGTGATGAAGCTCGCGCTCGCCGTCGCCACCCCCCGCGTCGATGCCCGGGCGGTGATCCAGCGCCAGCGGGCGGCCGCGATGTCCCACTTGCAGGGCCTCACCCGCGCCAAGCTCGCGCTCGCCGCTCCCGGCCAGCCCCACCTTTCCCAGCCGCCCCAGCCGCCCAAGCCGGCATCGATTCCGACGCCGACGAGCCTGTCCGACGAGGTCGTTCTCGAACACCGCCTGTATGCCGTCGAAGCGGAATTGCGCTGGCTGGACCACGTCGAGGGGCTGCTCGCGCATCGGCCTGGACCGGCGCCCGCTGCTCCAGCATCGGCCGGCCCAGCACCAGCCGTAGCCCCGCCACCCGGCCCTGCCTCCCCAGCACCTGCCAGCCCGCACTTCGCCCGTCCAGCACCATCCGACACCACGCACTGACCAGGCCCGCACCTGATCCGTCGCAGACAGGGGACGTCATGACCGAGCCCATCCTCCAGCTTGTCGATTGCACCCGGGTGCATGGCCACGGCGAGACCGTCGTGCGAGCGCTCGACGGCGTGAGCGTGCAGGTGATGCCCGGCGAACTCGTCGCTGTCATGGGCCCCAGCGGCAGCGGCAAGTCGACCCTGCTCAACCTCGCCGGGGCGCTGGACCTGCCGACCTCCGGCCATGTCGTCATCGAGAACCAGTCGACCTCGACCCTGCGCCCGGACGAGCTGGCCGCGCTGCGTCGACGCCGGGTCGGCGTGGTCTTCCAGGACCTCAACCTCATCCCGTCGCTCACCGCCGCCGAAAACATCGGCCTGCCCCTCGAACTCGACGGTCGCCGGGTCAGCGAGGCTCGCCGCGCCGCCGTCGGAGCGCTGCACGAGCTGGGCCTGGACGAACTCGCCGACCGCTACCCCGACCAGATGTCCGGTGGCCAGCAGCAGCGGGTCGCCATCGCCCGGGCGCTCGTCGGGGAACGCCGCCTCGTGCTCGCCGACGAAGGCGCTGAAGGCCTCCTCGCTCTTCCAGCGGTCGATGGTGACGTACTCGCCCGGGCGCTCGTCGTCGGCCAGCAGCTCCGTGCCGAGGTAGTCCTTCGCGGCGGAGAAGAACCGCGCCCACTCGCCCTTCGGGCCGTAGGCCTTCGCGAACTTCGCCTCCTGGGCGGGATCGACCTTGTAGCGCCAGATGACGATGTACATGGGCTGGATTCCCGCCTACGCGGGAAAGACGAGGCGCGCCGGCCGAGCCACGCGCGAGGGTTGGCGCTTCACCCGAGCCACGC